>NZ_JBDPMI010000028.1:0-110448 GCF_039871555.1 Streptomyces sp. B5E4 | reverse complement strand
CACCACCCCGTTCCCGATCCAGGCCGCCACCATCCCCGACGCCCTCGCCGGGCGCGATGTCCTCGGCCGCGGCCGTACCGGCTCCGGCAAGACCCTCTCCTTCGGCCTGCCGCTGCTCGCGACCCTCTCCGGCGGCCACACCGACCCCAAGCGCCCGCGCGGCCTCATCCTCACCCCGACGCGCGAGCTGGCCATGCAGGTCGCCGACGCGCTCCAGCCGTACGGCGACGTGCTGCGGCTGTCGATGAAGGTCGTCTGCGGCGGTACGTCCATGGGCCGCCAGATCGGCGCGCTGGAGCGCGGCGTCGACGTGCTCGTCGCCACCCCCGGCCGGCTGCGCGACATCATCGACCGCGGCGCCTGCTCCCTGGACCGGGTGCAGATCACCGTCCTCGACGAGGCCGACCAGATGGCCGACCTGGGCTTCCTGCCCGAGGTCACCGAGCTGCTCGACCAGGTGCCGCCGGGCGGACAGCGGATGCTGTTCTCCGCGACCCTGGACAAGGGCGTCGGCACGCTCGTCGAGCGCTACCTCGTCGACCCGGTCAGCCACGAGGTGGACCCGTCGGCGGGCGCGGTGACGACGATGAGCCACCACGTGCTCGTCGTGAAGCCGCGCGACAAGGCGCCGGTCACGGCCGCCATCGCGGCGCGCAAGGGCCGCACCATCGTCTTCGTACGCACCCAGCTCGGCGCCGACCGCGTCGCCGACCAGCTCCGCGAGACCGGCGTGCGCGCCGCCGCGCTGCACGGCGGCATGACGCAGGGCGCGCGGACGCACACCCTGGCGGACTTCAAGGACGGCCGGGTGCACGCGCTGGTGGCGACGGACGTCGCCGCGCGGGGCATCCACGTCGACGGCATCGACCTGGTGCTGAACGTCGACCCGGCCGGCGACCACAAGGACTACCTGCACCGGGCGGGCCGCACGGCCCGCGCCGGCGAGTCCGGCACGGTCGTCTCCCTCGCCCTGCCGCACCAGCGCCGCACGGTCTTCCGCCTGCTGGAGGACGCGGCGGTGGACGCCTCGCGGCACATCATCAGCGGCCGCGGCGCGTTCGACCCCGATGTGGCGCGGATCACCGGTGCGCGCTCGATCGACGAGGTGCAGGCCGACTCGGCTGCCCAGGCGGCGGCGGCGGCGGAGCGGGACGTGACGCAGCTGGAGGCCCAGTTGGAGCGGGCCCGCAAGCACGCGGTGGACCTGCGCGCGGAGGCCACCCGCCTGGCGACGCGCGCGGGCGTGACGCCCGAGCAGCCGGCGGAGCCGGTGGCGCAGGACGAGGCGCCGGCGGAGCCGCGGGCTGAGAAGGGCGGGTACGAGGCCCGTACGGACCGGGGCGACCGCACCGACCGTGGTGACCGCACCGACCGCCCGTACAACCGCGCCGGCACCCGGCCCGACCGCAGGGAGCAGCGCTTCCGCTCCTTCGACAGGTCGGGGGACACGCGCCGCGACAACCGGGACAGCAGGGACGGCAGGGACTACCGCGAGCCGCGGGAGACCCGCGACTACCGCACCGATCGCCGCGACGACCGCTCCTACGACCGCCGCGACGAGCGCCCGTCGTACGACCGCCGCGACGACCGCCGCGATGACCGCTCGTACGGCACCCGTGAGCCCCGCTCGTACGACCGCCGCGACACCCGTAGCGACGACCGCGGCGCCCGCCCGTACGACCGCGGCACCCGCTCCTACCCCCGCCGCGACGACCGCGGCGCCGCCCGCCCCTACGACCGCGACAACCGCCGTCCCTACGAGCGCCGGGACTCCGCCGACCGCTCCCGCTTCGGCGGCGACCGCCCGGCCGGCCGCGACCGCCGCGACGGCCGCCCGTACAGCCACGACCGCCGCACGACGGACGACCGCCGCGCGGACAAGCCCCGCTGGACGCGCCAGGACCGCAACAACCGCAAGGGCTGACAGCCACCGCACGCGGGCCCCCTCCGAACGGAGGGGGCCCGCACGCGTCCGCACCCTCTTGCCGAAACTGCGCGTAGGTGCGTTGTCACAGCGGGTTGTTAAGCTGCGCGAGCGCAACGCCTTGAGGGGCCCCACACCCTCCGCCAGGAGAAATCCCGTCGGTTCTCACCCAGGAGGGAAACCTTGGCCCGTCACGCTCTCTTACGTTCCGCCCTCGTCGGCGCGGCGCTGTCCGCCGTGCTGGTGGCGACGCCCTTCACCGCGGCGGCGGCTGCGAACGCCGCGCCCGACCGGCCGGCCGCGGCCGACCTCACCACGTCGTACCAACCCTGCGTTTCCGGGGACGAACGCCCCCACCTCAACCGCGCGCCCGCGCTCCGATCGGTCCTGCACGACCCGGACGGCGATGCGGTGGCGGCTCAGTACGAGCTGAGCTGGGAGGACGCGTCCGGGGAGCCGCAGAAGCGCGAGCTGACCACGGGCTCAAGGCCCAGTGGCTCCGGGTTCTCCTGGCATCTGGAGGACGACATCCCTGAGGACACGACACTGCAGTGGCGGGTACGGGCCACCGACCGCACGGGATGGGGGCCGTGGAGTTCCGACGGGGGCGTCGGCCACTGCGAGTTCGTCTACGACCCCACCGAGCCCGCGCCACCCGTGATCACCTCCCCCGACTACCCGGAGGATCCCGAGGGCTGGACCGACGGCGTCGGCGTCCCCGGCCGGTTCACCTTCGACGCCCCGACCGAGGAGGCGGTCAAGTACCGCTGGTCGGTGTACGGTTCACCGACCTACCTGGTCGACGCCCCCGCCCCCGGCGAGCCCGTGACCGTCACGTGGACGCCCGAGCGGTCGGGTGTGTACGTCGTGGAGGCCCAGTCCGTGAGCAGGGCGGGCAGCACATCTGACTACGCGCGGTACACCATCCGCGTCAGCTCGGGCCGTACCCCGGTGGCGAGTTGGGCCCTCGGCGACGCCGCGGGCGCGAGCGAGGCGGCGCCCGGCGCCGGTTCCGCACCGGCGACGGCGGGCACCGGCGTCACCTTCGGCGCCGCAGGCCCGGAAGGCACCGCGTACGGGACGGCCGCCGCTCTGGACGGCACCCCCGGCGCCTACCTCAGCCCGCAGACCACGATCGCGGACACCTCCGCATCCTTCGCGGTCGCCGCGTGGGCGCGGCCGTCGACGGGGGCCGAAGGCGACATGACCGTGGTCAGCCAGGACGGCGGTGCGATACCCGCGTCGTTCGCGCTCGGCGTAGACGACGGCCGCTGGTCCCTGGCGGTCGCGGACGGGCCCGCCGATCCGGTCCGGGCGACGGGCGGTACGGCCGCGATCGGCAAGTGGGCCCATCTCACGGCGGTGTACGACGCTCCCGCCAGGACCGCCCGCCTCTACGTCGACGGCCGCCTCGCGGCGACGGCGGAAGGCGCCACCGCCGCACCCGCGGCAGGCGACCTGCAACTGGGCCGGATACGTACTGCCGCAGGCCACGCGGGCAACTGGCACGGCGGGCTGGCGGACGTCCGCGTCTGGGACCGCGTCGTGGTCGCGGACGAGGCAGCGACGCTGGCGACCCGCAAGGCCCAGCGCACGGGCTACTGGCAGCTCAACGAAGCCTCCGGCGCCACCAGCCCCGAATACACCGGCGGCCAGCCGCTCACCCTGTCCGGCGGCGCGGCCGTCACGGAGACCGACCCCATCGCCGGCACGGGCCACCTCGAACTCACCGGCAGCGGCGGCTACGCCGCCACGGCCACCCCACCTGTGGACACCCGCGCCGGCTACACGCTCGGCGTCCATGTCCGCTTCGGCGACGACCTGCCCACCCGGGACATGACCCTGCTGTCCCTCCCCGGCGACCACACCAACGCCGTCGAGGTCCGCTACGAGGCGGACACCGGCATGTGGCAACTCGTCGTCGCCGACGCCGACACCCCGACCGCGACGCACACGATCACCGAGACGTACGCGAACCCCTGGGGCCAGCACATCGCCGTCGTCCACGACGACCCCGCCGACCGCATCCGCCTCTACACCGACGCCGACCTCGCCGCCGAACTCCCCCTCCCCGACTCCGCCACCTGGCCCGCCACCACCGGCCTCCAACTCGGCCGCGGTCGCACCGCCACCGGCTGGACGGACCCCATGACCGCCACGGTCGACGACCTCCGCACCTACACCGGAGTCCTCTCTGCCAGCGACCTGACCTTCATCAGCCTTCCCTGGGAACACCCGGATATCTGACCCACACCCACCCGCGGCCCCTCCCGCCCCACAGGGAGGGGCCGCGCCCCGCCCGCCAGGGGATATCCGCTCGGGGGCACGCCGGGGTCCGGGCTATGCTGGCCGGGCGGGCCGCTAGCTCAATTGGCAGAGCACCGGACTTTTAATCCGTTGGTTGTGGGTTCGAGTCCCACGCGGCCTACCAGGTGCCCACGTCAGCCCTCCGCAAGGGGGGCTCTGACGTGGGCTTTGTGCGGGTCCGAGGGGCGGAGGGGCAGGGGAGCGGCAGCCGGGGGCCCGGCGGGCAGGCGGCTGTGCCGCCGGCCGCAGACGACGTACGACCACCGGTAGGCCGCCCCCGCCGTTCCCCCACGAGCGCGGCCATAGGTGGCGAGAGGGCCGTTCGGCCCATGCCGCCCATAACGGCGCTGTCAGTATCTTCACGCCTCACCGCACCAGGGGGAATCCATGTCCTATCCGACTCCGCCGCAACAGCCGTACCAGCCCTACCAGCCCTACCAGCCAGCGCCACCGCCCCCGCCGATGCCCGGCGGCGTCCCGCCGCAGGGCAACCGCCGGGCGCTGCGGATCACCGGCGTCGTCGTCGGCGTGTTCGCCGCCTTCGGGATCGGCGCCGCCGTCGGAGTCGCGGCCGCCGGCGGCGACACGGAGAACGAGGCCGGGCCCGCCGCGACCGTCACCGTCACCGTCACCGCCGGCCCCGGCGCGAAGGGCGACGGCAGCGGCGATGCGCAGAAGGCCGACGACGCGGGCGAGGACAAGCAGCCGGGCGACCGCAGCTACACGCTCAGCGGGACCGCCGTGTACGAGACGGGCATCGAGGTGGTGCTGTCCGACTTCGAGCGGGCCACCTCCAGCGAGTACGCCGCCCCGGCGAGCACCCCCTACGTGAAGTTCAACCTGAAGATCACCAACGGCTCGGAGAAGCGCCTGGACCTGAACGGCCTCCTCGTCGACTGCCAGTACGGCGACCAGGGCCGCAGCGGCGAGCAGATATTCGACGACGGCCTCGACACCCCGACCACCCACCTGCGTCCCGGCCGCTCCATCGACGTCCCCACCGGCTGCGAACTCCCGGTGAGCGAGAGCTACGCCCAGATCGAGGTCACCCCGGACTGGGAGTCCGAGACCGCCATCTTCGCGGGCGAGGTCGACTGAGCCGGCCGATGTCCACGGTGGAACCCGCAGCGGGAGGTCCCCTCGGGGACCTGCACAGCCTGACCGCACTCTGCCCGCCCCCGCCGGCACCCGCGCGCCCCGGGGCGGAAGCGGCACGCTCCCCCGTGCCGGAGAGCCACGGGCGGTTGGCCGGTACGTACGGTGTCGGCTGCTTCGACGAGTTCCTGTGGATCTACGGCTCCGGCGCGGTGAACCCGTACCTCGACATCGACACGGCCACCGATGAGGCGCGGGCCATCCTGCGCGGCAAGGGCATCCCGGGCATCCGGGGAGCGCTGGAGGGGTACGGGCTGGGGCCCGAGGACCTTGTCCGGTGGGGTGGCACGGACAACGGGGACATGCTCCTCTGGCTGCCCGCGGGGGAGCCGGCGGCGTGGCCGACGATCGCGGTGGAGGCCGGGCAGCTCGACTTCGTGGTGCTGGAGCGCGACTCGACGGGGATCGTCCTCGACGTGCTGACCGGCGGGGAGCGCATACGGTTCTTCCCCGAGGACTTCCCGAGTCCGCAGCCGGAGTTCTCGGTCAACCCCTACGCGTGAGCCGCCCATGACCCGTACCGACTACTACGACGACCCCGCCGCCCCCGAGCCCAACAGCCTCGTCGCGGCGGCCTCCGCCGTGGTGACCGACGACGGCGGCCGCATCCTGCTCCAGCGCCGCCGCGACAACGACCTGTGGGCCCTGCCCGGCGGCGGAATGGACCTGGGCGACTCGCTGCCCGGGTGCGCGGTGCGGGAGGTGAAGGAGGAGACGGGGCTCGACGTCGAGGTGACGGGACTCGTCGGCACGTACACCGACCCGCGGCACATCGTCGCGTACAGCGACGGCGAGGTGCGCAGGCAGTTCAACATCTGCTTCACGGCCCGCGTCGTCGGCGGGACGCCGGCGATCTCGGAGGAATCGACGGAGCTGCGGTTCGTCGACCCCGGCGAGCTGGACGAGCTGCCGATGCACCACACCCAGCGCCTCCGCCTGCGCCATTTCCTGGAACACCGGTCCACGCCGTACCTGGGCTAGAGCGTTTCCTGCTGCTCCCGGGAGCCGCGTGTCGGACGCCTCCGCGGAACCGCGTACGCATCATCGCCGTCTTCAACTGAAGTGTCTCTGTTGCGACGTTGTTGACCGGGTGACGCGAAGGGCGGGGGACCGGTGGCGAATCGACCTACGGACTGGCACGTACTCGACCTGGATGACGACCCGACCCCGGGGGATCCCGAGCGGGTCAAGCAACTGGCGCGTGAATTGCATGACTTCGCCGATGATGTGGCGGATGCGTTGCGGCAGATCAAGGGCATGGCCGGTGAGGACGCGCTCCTTCGCTGGGCGGGGAAGACGGCGAAGGCGTTCCAGGACGAGTTCGACGAGGTTCCGAAGAATCTGAAGAAGCTCCAGCGGTCGTACGACCTGGCGGGTGACGCGCTGGCCGCGTACTGGCCGAAGCTGGAGCGGGCCCAGTCGCTGGCCGACAAGGCGCTGGCCAAGGGGCGGGAGGCCCAGAGCGAGCTGACCGCTGCCAACGGGCGCCTCGATTCGGCGAATTCGTGGGTCGACCGGGCGACGAAGAAGACGGAGGAGTACGACGAGAAGGAGGGCAAGGAGAAGCCCGACGAGTCCGAGGTCCGCGCCGCGACCCGTAACGCCACCGACGCCAAGTCCGCCCAGTCCTCAGCGCAGACGGCGGTCGACAACGCGGAATCCGGGCTCGAAGCGGCGAAGAAGATGGCGGCGGACGCGAAGAAGATGCGTGAGGACGCGGCGTCCGAGGCGAAGGACAAGCTGGATGACGCCTCGGATGCGGGTATTCAGAACCGGAAGTGGTGGGAGAAGGCGGTCGACTGGGTCAAGGACAACTGGGACACCATCGTCAGCGTCTGCAAGGTCATCGTCGCGGTCCTGGGCATCGTCGTCCTCATCATCGGCGGACCGCTCGCCTGGGTCGTCCTGGCCGCGGCGCTCGTCGTCCTGGCCGACACGCTCTACAAGTACATGAACGGCCAAGCCTCCCTCTTCGACGTCGCCATGGCCGCCCTCGACTGCATCCCCGGCATGAAGGGGCTGACCTCCCTGGCCAAGCTGGGCAAGGGCCTCACGGCGCTCAAGGGCGGTCTCAAGGGGATGGCCCTGGGCGCCAAGGGCCTGGCCAAGGCCGGCGGGCGCGCCATGAAGAAGCTCTTCACCTGCGGCGACCCCGTGGACGTCGCCACCGGCGAACTGGTCATGTCGGCGAACGACGTCAGCCTCCCCGGCACCCTGTCGCTCACGCTGGAGCGGCATCACCGCAGCGGCTTCCGTCACGGCCGGCTCTTCGGCCTCTCCTGGGCTTCCACCCTCGACCAGCAGCTCGTGGCCGACGAGGTCGGCGTGCGGTACCACACCGAGGACGGCATGGTGCTGTACTACCCGGCTCCCGGAGCGGACGAAGGCCCGGTGCTCCCCGTCGAAGGACCCCGCTGGCCGCTGGAGGTCGCGGAGGCCGCGCCGGACCCCGCGACCGGCGGCAGCGTGCTGGTCGTCCGGCGTCCCGAGACCGGTCAGAGCTTTCATTTCCGAGCCGTCCCAGGCAGGCCGGGCACGGAGTCCGCGCTCACCGCGGTCACCGACCGCAACGGCACCGGCATCTCGGTGCGGTACGACGCCGAGGGCTTCCCCGCCAAGATCGTCCACTCCGGCGGCTACCGGGTCGGGGTCGTCGTCGCCCAGGGCCGGATCGCCGAGTTCCGGCTGGTCGGCGAGGGGGACGAGACGACCCTCGTGTCCTTCGGCTACGACGAGCACGGCAACCTTTCCGACGTCGTCAACTCCTCCGGTCTCCCGCTGCGCTTCACCTACGACGACGAGCACCGCATCACGAGCTGGCTGGACCGCAACCGGACGTCGTACCGGTACGAGTACGACGCCGCCGGCCGCTGCGTCCACAGCTACGGCTCCGGTGGCCTGCTGGACTACTCGTACGTCTACGACGAGCGGACCCGGACCACCACGGCCACCAACTCCCTCGGCGCCACCATCCGTTACGCGTTCAACGACTCGTACCGGCCCATCGCGGAGACCGACCCCCTCGGCCACACGACCCACCGCACGTGGGACCGCCACGATCGGCTGACCGCGCTCACCGACCCCCTCGGCCGCACCACCCGCTTCACGTACGACGAGCAGGGAAACACCACCTCCGTCACGCACCCGGACGGCACGGTGTCGACGGCGGAGTACAACGAGCTCGGGCTGCCGGCGACGGTGCGCACTCCCGGTGAGCGGCAGTGGGAGTACGCCTACGACGACGCCGGGAACATGGTGCGCGCGACCGATCCCACCGGCGCGGCCACCCGGTACGAGTACGACGACGCGGGCAGTCTGGTCGTGGTCTCCGACCCCGTCGGCGGCGTCCGGCGCATCGTCTCCGACCGGGCCGGCCTGCCGGTGAGCGTCATCGACCCCGGCGATACGACCACGACGTACGAGCGGGACGCGTTCGGCCGCCCGACCGCGGTCGTGGAGGCCACCGGGGCCAGGACCGAACTGCGGTGGTCGATCGAGGGGCTGCTGATCGGGAAGACAGGGCCGGACGGCGCCTCCGAGACCTGGACGTACGACGGGGAGGGCAACTGCACGAGCCACGTCGATCCGATCGGCGGCACGACCCGGTTCGGCATCGGCCCCTTCGACGTGGTCGAGGAACGGACGGACCCGGACGGCGCGCGGTACACGTTCACCCACGACTCGGAGCTGCGCCTCACCGAGGTGCGCAACCCGCTCGGCCAGGTGTGGCGCTACACCTACGACGCGGTCGGCCGCACCGTCGCGGAGACCGACTTCGACGGCCGCGAGCACCTGCGTGAGTTCGACGCCGCAGACCAGCTCACCAGGCGCGTGAACCCGGTCGGAGAGACGCTGGAGCTGCGCTACGACACCATGGGGCGGCTGATCGGCCAGCGGGCCGGCCGGGCCGAGTCCACCTTCCGCTACGACGACGCCGGGGAGATGGTGGAGGCCGCAGGACCGCATGCCGTCATCCGGTGGGAGCGGGACCTCCTCGGCCGCATCCTGACGGAGACGGTCGACGGGCGGACGCTGCGATTCTCGTACGACGCGGCCGGCCGCCGGCTCGACCGGCTCACCCCCGCGGGCTCTTCGTCGGCCTGGTCGTACGACCGGGCCGGGAACCCGGCCCGGCTCACGGTGGACGGCCACACGCTGGACTTCCGCCACGACGCCGCCGGCCACGAGCTCGCCCGCCGGATCGCGGGCGGCCCGGTCGCCGTCACCAGTGAGTGGGATGCGGCCGGCCGGCTCCACGAGCAGGCGCTGCCGGGCGGCGCCGGCGACCGGCCGGCGAAACGGTCCTACCGCTACCGCGGTGACGGCGTGCCCACGGAGATCCACGACCCCTACGGGGGTCGCGTCGAGATGACCGTGGACGCGATGGGCCGGATCACGGAAGCGGTCTCCGACGGCGGGACGGAGACCTACTCCTACGACGCGGCGGGCAACCAGGTCGCAGCGGACTGGCCCGGGCAGCCCCACGACGAGGGCGCCGCCGGGGCCCGGAGCTACACCGGCACGCTCCTCGAACGCGCCGGCGGCGTGCGCTACGAGTACGACGGCGCGGGGCGGCCGCTCGTCCGCCGCCGGAAGCGCCTGTCCCGCAAGCCCGACGTCTGGCGGTACGAGTGGGACGCAGAGGACCGGCTCGTGGCCCTGACCACCCCGGACGGAGCGCGGTGGCGGTACCTGTACGACCCGCTGGGCCGGCGCACCGCGAAACAGCGGCTCGACGAGGCCGGAGACGTCGTCGAGCAGACGGTGTTCGTCTGGGACGGCGGCACCCTCGTGGAGCAGACCAGCACGGGCGCGGGGCTGCCGTATCCGGTCACCCAGACCTGGAACCACGACCGGCACCGGCCGCTCACCCAGTCCGAGCGGATCACGGACGCCGAAGCGGCTCAGGAGGTCGTCGACTCCCGGTTCTTCGCGATCGTCACCGATCTCGTCGGCACCCCGACGGAACTCCTCGACGGGACGAGCGGCCACACCGCATGGCGCAGCCGCACGACGATCTGGGGAAACACCGCGTGGAGCGCCGACTCGACCGCGTACTGCCCGCTGCGCTTCCCCGGCCAGTACTTCGACCCGGAAAGCGGTCTGCACTACAACTACTTCCGTTACTACGACCCGGGGACGGCGCGGTACCTCACCCCGGATCCGCTCGGGCTCGACCCGGCGCCGAACCCGACGGCGTACGTCACGAACCCGCTCGTGTGGTCCGATCCGTTCGGTCTGGCGCCCTGTACGATCCTCGCCGACACGGACCTCATGGTGAAGGCCATGAGGGGCCACGCCAATGCGCTCGCGGAGATTCAGAGCAAGATCGTGAAGATCACCCCGAACCAGCTACGCGAGTTCCTCGACGTCACCAACGGCATGAACGCGCGCAAGGCGTTCCTCAAGGACAACAGCATTTCCGTCATCTCTCCCGCCGACGCCCGCAGGTGGGCGTCGAGCCCCGAGTTCAAGGAGATGTTCGCCAAGGTGATGAAGTCGGGTCACTCGCGTGGCGACGCGGCGCTGGTGGCCTTCGCGCGCGCCAGCGGGATCGAGGCGGTGACCATGGAGAAGCGCCTGTCGAACTTCGTGAACATGACGCTCCAGGTGCCCGACGTGATCCGGAGGGTCACCTGATGGGGATGTACAACTACCTGGACGCGGAGATGACGTGCCCGCGGTGCGGCGAGCAGTGCACGGCGGAGATCGAGTTCACGTTCGGCCTGCTCGACCTCCGTCGGTACGCGGTCGGCGATGCCGTCGACTGGGGGGTGAAGGGCCTGCGCCACCCCCGGACGCGGCCCCCGGACGGCAATTACGCCGACGAGGGGTACGCCGAGTGCCAGTGCTGCCACAAGGACTACTTCGTGCTCATCCGGGTGGAGGCGGACCGGATCGTCTCGGCCGAGGTGGATCCGACCAAACCCGGTCACATCCCGTAGTAGTCGCGTCGAAGTCGAGGGTCACCCGCGGCTTTTCCCGGGGGGTTCCTCCTTCGGGGTGATCACCACCGTTACCGTGCGGTTCTTCGCGTCCTCGGTGTACGGGGCGTTTCGCTGGTCCGCGCTTGACGTCGTGAATGCCGTCAGGGGTCTGCCGCTTGCCGTGCTGAGTTCGCGGGCCGCGATCAGGGCGCGCCAGAGGGCCAGCACCGAGCCGCCGCTGCGGGGGGCGTCGGGGACCGTGGCGGCGTGGCCGTGGATGGTGATGCGGGCGTCCGTCCGGGTCAGGTGTTCGCCCAGGACCGCGAGGCGGGTGGCGCCTTTTGGGGTCAGTTCCGCGCCTTCGGAGAAGAGGCCCTCCGCGAAGGCCACCTCCACGGAGCCGCCCGTTACCCGGGGGCGGAGGCCCGGGGAGCGGAGGGTGGCCGCCAGGGCCTCGGCCGCCTCCTCGTGGCGGGTCTCCTGCCGCGTGCGGTCTGCCTCCCGGGCCGTCGCCAGTTCCTTCCTCACGCGCTCCTCGATCTGCTGCTCCGTCGCCGCGGCCCTCTCCGTGCCCGACCGCACCGGCTCCTCGTCGCCCGTCAGCGCCACCGCGCCCGTCGCCAGCACCGCCGCCGCGCAGACCGCCGCCACCACCGCCGTACGGGTGCGGTGGCGGGCCAGGGCGGCTCGGGGGCCGTCGGCCGTGAGGCGGGTGAGGCGGGTGAGGCCGGCGCGGGCGGCGGGGTCGGCGGGGTGGCGGGCCTGGAGGCGGCGCCAGTAGGTCGCGGCGGCGTCCAGTTCGCCGCGCTGGGCGTGGACGCGGGCGAACAGGTCCAGGACCTCCGGGCGATCGCCCACCGCGTGGGCGTCCCCGGCCTCCGCCGCGCGCAGGAGGCGCAGCGCCTCGTCCAGGTCGCCCGCCCGCGCCGTCGTGCGGACCCGCGCCACCAGCAGGGCCGCCCGCAGCGTGCTCGACGCCGCCGGGGCGTCGCCGCCCCGCGCCGGGTCGCCGCCCGGTGCCGTACCGTCCCGCGACGTACCGCCCGGTGGCGTACCCGCCGCTGTCGTCCTCGTGTCCGTGCTCACCTGACCCCGCCCTCCTTCTGCCCCATCCCGTCCGCGACCTCCGGCGGCAGCAGCCGCCGCAGCCGCTGGTTCACCCCCGGGAGTGCGCGCCGGTCGCCCGCCGCCATCGCCCGCCTGCCGTCGCGGATCGCCGCGTCCGCCTGGGTGCGCGGATGCATCAGGTCGCGCATCTCCACCAGCGCGTTGAACACCACGAAGTCCCACTCGTCCGTCCGCCGCAGCAGCTCCACCTGGAACTCCTCCGCGCGCTTCACCAGCTTCCGCAGGTCCGCCGGCGTCGCGTCCCCGCCCAGCGCGCTCGCGCGGGCGCGCAGGTTCTCCAGCTCCCGGCGGTCGGAGGGAGTCCCGCCGACCTGCGTGATGATGTCCTCGCACGCGCCGAGTACGTCCCACAGCCGGCGTTCGAGGCCGGGGATCTCGATGGCCTCCTCGATGTCGTCGAGTTCGGCCTCCAGGTCGCGCATCCGGCGGTCGCTGGTCACCGCCGCGCCCGTGTCGACGCCCGCGGCGTCCACTTCCCGGCCGAGCTGCGTCAGGGGGCGGTGTTCCTCCAGTTTCCGCAGCCGGGTCCCGGCCTGCTCGGCGTGCTCGGACTCCGCGTCGTCCTTCAGGCCGCGCAGGCGCTGCTCCAGGCGCCGCAGCCGGCCGGCCAGCTCGTCCTGGCCGGGCGCGTGGAGTTCGGTGCGGTTGATCGTCGCCTCGAACTGCTGCTGGACCAGCGGGATATGGGCGGTGACCAGGGCCTCCCTGCTGCTCGCCTCGATCTCGAACGTCACCTCGACCTCGCTCTCCGCCGGCAGGTCGATACGCACGTCGCGCGGCCGGATCTCCAACTGCCCCACCCGCGTGTTGCGCTCGGCGCGCGGCCGTTCGCCCTCCAGCAGCGGGATACGGATCACCGCGTCCGGCTCGGAGCGGTGCAGCGGGATCGTGGTGCGGTAGATCTTCGTCACCATGGCCGGCAGTGTCGTGCCCTTGCGGAGCAGCGGGTCGAACGAGCCGTCGGCCCGGCCGATGCCGAGGGTGCCCGTGAGCACCGCCTCGCCGGGGACGACCTTCGCGTGCGTGATCGACAGGGTGTCGCCGGCGAGCTTCTGCCGCGTACCGGAGGCGTCGGTCAGCTCGACGGTGAAGCGGGAGGTGACGCCGGCGGTGAGGGCGACCTCGGTGTAGAAGGTGCCGTCCTGGGAGAGCGCGGTACGGGGGCCGCGGAACGGCGGCTGTCCGTTCGGGTTGCCGAGCACGACGGCGTACCGGGTGAAGTCCACCGCGCTGCCGCTCGTCACCTTGCCCGACACCGGGATGTCGGTGGTGTCGACGCTCTGCGTGGGGTAGTTCAGCTCCACCGCGAACTCGCCCGGGGCGGCGGCCCGCACCTTCCGCGGCCGCCGTACGGTACGGGCGAACGCCGCCGCGCCGCGGGCCACCACCGTCGTCGGGTCCTGGCTGTGGTCCACCTCGATGCCGAGCCCGGTGTCCGGGTCGGTGAGCAGCGCGCGCAGTCCCGGGCTGAGCGTCGAGCCGCCGGCCAGGAGCAGCCGGTCGATGTGGTCGGGGCGCAGCGCGCTCTCGGCCAGCGCCTCCCGGCAGAGCTTGATCGCGCGGGTGTAGAAGGGGAGGGCGAGGTCGTCGAGCGCACCCCGGGTCAGGGTGAACTCGAAGTTCTCGGTGTCGCCGTTGCCGTCGTCCAGATCGCAGGCGATGTCGATCTTCTCCATCCGGGACAGCGCGATCTTCGCGTTCTCCGCCTCCGCCTTGAGCTTGGCGAAGTTGCCCAGCCAGCGGCGGTTGCTCCGGTGGAAGTCCGCCAGCCCCAGCGCGCGGCGGACGGCGGGGACCAGCAGGTCGTCGACGACCGCCCAGTCGATGAGCTTCCCGCCGAGGTAGGGGTCGCCCGCGTGCTGGATGAGCTGCAGTTCGCCGTCGCGCTTGCTCATCACCGCGGCGTCGAACGTGCCGCCGCCGAGGTCGAACACCATCCAGTGCGCGGAGTCCGAGGTGTCCTGCACGCCGTACGCGATGGCGGCGGCGGTCGGCTCCTGCACCAGCGGGCAGTGCTCGCTGAGCCCGGCCAGGGCGGCGGCCTCGGAGGTGGCGGTGTTCTGGTTGAGGGCGAAGGCCGCGGGCACGGTGATCACCGCGACCTCCGGCGCGTACCCCGTCTCGGCCGCGACGTCCTGCCGCAGCGACTTCAGCACCTCGGCGGACAACTCCTCGGGGGTGAGCGACAGTCCGGCGCGCTCGAACCGGCGCGCCGCCCCCGCCACCCCCATCTCCAGCTTGAACTCGGCGTGCGCGTTGGCCGGGTCGGACTCCGTGCGCTCCTTGGCCCGCCGGCCCACGTGGACGATGTCCTTCTTCGGGATGTAGACGGCGGAGGGGGAGTAGTCCCATTGCTCGTTGTTCTTGACGATGCGTACGCCGCCGTCCTCCGCCACCGCGATCGCGCTGTTCGTGGTGCCGAGGTCGATGCCGTAGTCGATGGTCTCGCTCACGCCGGGGTCTCCTTGGTCGTCTCTGGACCGGGGGTCTGCGCGGGCCTGCCGACGATGACCTGGCCCATCTGGATGCGCCGGCCGCGGAAGTAGACGGACGGCCGTACGGTCTCCAGCACGATCTCGCGGGTCAGCTCCGGGTCGTCCTGGAAGACCAGCGCCTCCAGGGAGAGGCCGGAGTCGAACGGCTCGCCGTCGTGCTCCTGGATCTCCAGCCCGTCGTCGGCGAGCGCCTGGCGGCTCGCGCGGACCTGGAGGCGGACCTGCCGCAGGTCGGCGGGCGAGAGCCTGCCGGCGTCCTGGTCGAGCTTGCGCAGCGCGCGCCAGATGCCGGTGGCCGCGCCCACCAGGGCACCGGAACCGGCGCCGCCGGCCGTGGAGTCGCCGGCCGTGGAGTCGGCGGTGCCGGTCTCCGCGTCGGCGGACGAGGCCACCGCCGCTGCCGCCTCCGCCGCCTCCACCTCCGCCAGGACCTCCGCGACCCATGCCGTCTGCGCCGGGTCGAGCTGCGGCGGCGGGACACGGAACTCGGGCGGCTGGCGCCACTGTCCGAGCGCGGCGCCGAGGCGCCCCCTGGCCCGGTGGCGTGCGTGCTGTGTCATCGGAGCCCTTCCCTGGGTGGCGTACGAGTTCATTGCGCGACCATGCCGACGACGAAGATCCCGCCGAAGACGAGGGGGACCGCGAGGGCCGGCCCCACCGTCACCCCGCCGACGATTCCGCCGATGATCGTCGCCAGAACGAAGAGGCAGGTCAGGCACTCGCGGGGCTTCATCCGGTTCGGCCCGGCACCCGGGCGGCCGTGCCGGACGGCCGTCAGGTTCTGGTCGATCTGCGCCTGGTCGCGCTGCGGGGCGATCCTGCTCGCGGTCTCCATCACCTCGATCAGCGAGCGCTGGAACGGTTTCTGCAGGCCCGCCCCGCAGATCCCGAGCGCGACGTTGTTCAGCGCCACGGTGACCGTGTGCGCCATCTCCTCGGACCGGGACTCCGAGACGAACCGTGTCAGCGACTCGAAGTCCGCGTACGCCGGCAGCACCCGCTGTTCCAGCGCCGCGAGGGCGTCCGCGTGCTGCCCGGCCTCGTGCCGCTCGCCTGCGGTCCGCAGCGCGTCCTTGAGCCGGTCGACGGACTCCTCGACGGTGTCCTCGAAGACGTCGGGGAGCGGCCCCGCGAAGACCGGGTACTGCGCCCAGCCGGCGCTGACCTCCGCCAGCCGCGGCCGCGCGGCCCGGTCGTCGGCGAGTTCGGCGAACGGGCTGAGCAGCAGCCCGGGGACGCCGGCCAGGAAGTCGTCGGGGGAGTAGTCGTCGAGCCGCGGGTCGGCCAGGGCGGTCATGCGGTGGGCGAGGTGGCCGCGGAGGTCGGTGTTCTCCAGCAGCGCCGCCCAGCGCGACGCGGCGGCGCCCCAGTGCCACGCCGCATCGCCCCCGCCCGGCGGGGGGAGGGCACCGGTCTCCGCCTCGATGGCCCGGCTGTGCGCGCGTACGGCGTCGTCGTGCCGCTCGTGCGTCGAGGGACTGCACCCGCAGCCGAGGTCGGCGTCCCGCCAGTACCACAGCAGCTCGTCCACGAGCCGGCGCCGCGGATCCTGGAACTCCTCGAAGGCGAGCCGGACTTCCTCCTTGCGGTGCCCGCCCGGCACCGGCGAGTCGGCGTCGCCCCGCCAGGTCTCCTCGACGGCCAGCCGGGCGTCCAGCCGCTGTCTGTGCCGCCGTACCGCGGGTCCCCGGGCGTCCACGGACAGTCCGGTGACGGCGAAGATGTTCCTGCGGTACAGCCGCAGACCCGCCAGGTCCGCGAAGCGGGCCGGGGACTCCTTCACTGAACGACTCCTCTACGCCAGGTCGCGAGCCGGGTCAGATGCCGCTCCCGCAGGCGGGGGTGGCGGCTGAGGGCTGCTTCGAGTTGGTCGGCCGCGTCGGCCAGGCGGCCGGGGACGCGGGAGAGCGCGATGGCGGTGCGCACGAGCTCGTCGGCGGGCGGGGGCGCGGGCGTCGCGGCGGACGGCTCCGGCGGCGGCTTCGCGAGCGGCGGCGCGGCGGGTGGCGGTTCCGCGTGTACGGGCCGCGGGGACGGCGGCTTCATGGGGGACGACTGCGCGGGGGACGACTGCGCGGGCGGCGGCTCCGTGCGCGGCGGCCGCGCGGGTGGCCGCTCCGCCGGCAAGGCCGTCGGCCGGCCCGGGGGTTCGGCGCGCTCCGCCACCTCGCGCATCGCCGGCCGCTCGGCCGGGTCGACCCGCAGCATCTCCGCCACCAGCCACTCCAGCTCGGCGTCCGCGTCGTCGTTGAAGTCCCCCGGCGGCCGCAGCGGGTGCTCGAACCGCTCCGGCGAGAACGCCCGCGCCGGGTCGTCCGCGTCGTACGGGAAGCGGTTCGTGAGCAGGAAGTAGACGATCGTGCCCAGCGCCCAGACGTCCCCGGCGGACGAGTAGCCGCGGCCGCGGATGAGGACTTCGGGCGGCATGTACGCGACTGTGCCCTGCGCGCTCGCCGCCCGCGTCACCGGATCGGTCTCCCGCGCCAGCCCGAAGTCGCTCACCTTGACCCGCAGTCCGGACTCGTCGTACGCGACGAGCACGTTGGCCAGCGACAAGTCCCGGTGCACGACCGGCTGCCGGCGCTCATGGGCGACGGACAGCCCGTCGGCCGCCTGCCGCAGCACGGCGGTGACCTGCGGGACGGGGACGACGCCGCCGTGGCTCTCGACCAGCCGCTGCAGGCTGCCCCCGGCCACGTATTCCATGGTGAAGTAGCCGCGTACGCCGTCCGTCGTGTCCACCGTGCCCGCGTCGAACACCCGGATGATGCTGGGATGGCCGAGGGTCGACAGGATGCGCGCCTCGTCGAGCCGGCTGAAGTTGGCGCCGAGGGAGGCGCCGTGCTTGAAGAGCTTGAGCGCCTGCCAGCCGAGCACGTGGTGGCGGACGCGGTACACCTCGGCGAACGCGCCCTCGCCCAGCCTGCGGTCCACCACCAGCCCTTCGTGGACCCGCTGCCCGGGGGCGAGGAGGGGGTCGCGCGCGCCGGTCGCGCCGCGCGTCGTCCGGTATGCCGCCATCGGCGCGCTCCCCCTCTCCCCCTGCCCTGCCGCGGTCGCGGAGCCCCGGTGGACGTACGGCCGGAGCCCGGTGGCCCATCGGAATCGTTGTATCCCGGCGGCCCCGGGACCCCTCCCGCGCCCGGTGGCGCGGAGCGGGGAGATGACGGGCGGTGGACATGCGCTCGGCCCGCGGCAGACGCGCGGCTGGACGCCGGTTGGCGGACGGTTGGGGGCGGTCCCGCTTCGGGGGGATCTGGCCGCTTGCTGCCCGCGCCGGTGCAGGTTCATGACAGCTTCCGGCCTGCCCGGAGGGGGTTTTACGCGGGTAGCGTCGCGAGCGTCCTTCCGACCCCACCCAGGACACAGGTGGCTCGCATGACGACCCGGATCACGCTCCCACCCCCGCCCGCATTCCCCCCGCACGGCTCCACCGGCCCCCGGAGGCGCCGGTGAGCGCGGTGCGGTTCCAGCTGCTCGGCCCGCTGAGCATCACCGACGGCGGCGAGACCGTCGTCCTGCAACCCTCCAAGCCGGCCAACCTGCTCGCCGCCCTGCTGCTCAACGCGGGCTCCATCGTCTCCGTCGACTACCTGCAGCGCATGGTCTGGGGCGACGAGCAGCCGGCCACCGCGCGGGCCGCACTGCAGACGTGCGTGCTGCGGCTGCGGCGGCTCTTCGCCAGGCATGAGGTGGTCGACACCCCCATCGAGGCGGTGCCCGGCGGCTACCGGATCACCGCGGGCGCGCGCTTCCTCGACCTCGTCGAGTTCCGCGACCGGGTACGGCGCACGCAGGAGCCGGGCCTGTCGGCGGAGGCGGCGACGGGGGCGCTGCAGGGGGCGCTGGCGCTGTGGCAGACCGGGGTGCTGGCCAACGTACGGTCGGAGGCGATCCACCGCGACGAGGTGCCGCGGCTGCTGGAGGAGCGGCTGCGGGTCGTGGAGCGGCTGTGCGACCTGCGGCTGGAGCTGGGGCAGTGCGGGCAGGCGCTGGTGGACCTGTGGAACGTCACCCGCGCGCACCCCGATCACGGCCGGTTCCGGGAGCAGTTGATCGAGGCGCTGTACCGCACGGGGCGGCAGACGGAGGCGCTGGCGGAGTACCGCGGCTTCAAGGCCTACCTCGCGGACGGCCTCGGCGTCGGGCCCTCGGCCGCGCTGCAGCGGCTGGAGCTGTCGATCCTGCGCGGCGAGGACCTGGGTCCGGCGACCGAGCCGCCCGCCCTGGCCGGGCTCCCGGCCGGGGCGCCGGCCGCGCCCGCGCCGGCCCCCGACCCGCCGGGGCTGCCGCCGGTGCCGTGGTTCACCGGGCGGGCGGAGGCGGTGGCGACGCTGCGGCGGCGGCTGACCGCGGAGCCGGACGGCTCGGGCACGCCGGTGGCCGAACTCGTCTGCGGCGGGCCCGGGATCGGCAAGACCGCCCTCGCCCAGCAGGTGGCCCATCTCGTACGCGACCACTTCCCCGGCGGCCAGACGCTGGTGCCCATGGCGGAGCCGGACGGCTCGCCGCGCGGCGCGGCGGAGGTCGTCGACGAACTCGCCGCGCGGCTCGGGACGCCGGAGGCCGGCTCCGGCCCACGGGCGCTGCTGATCCTGGACGACGTGGTCGACGCGGCCCAGGCGGGCGACGTGCTGGCCGCGGTACCCGGGCACGGGGTGCTGCTCACCAGCCGGCTGGGGCTCGCCGGGCTGGTCGCCACCCACGGCGTACGGGTCCACCGCCTCGGGCCGCTCCCCGCCGCGGAGGCGCGGGAGCTACTGACGGCGGTCCTCGGCGCGGAGCGGGTGGCCGACGAGCCCAGCGGCGCGGAGGAACTGGCCGGGGTGTGCGGCCACCACCCGCTGGCGCTGGTCATCGCCGCCGCCCGGCTCGGCACCCGGCCGGCGCTGGGGCTCGGCGACTGCGCCCGCTGGCTGGCCGACGACCCGCTGGGCCGGCTGTCGCTCAGCGGCCACCCGCGGATGTCGGTGGTGGAGCTGTTCGACGCGGCCCTGGACCGTCTCGACCCCGATCTCGCGGCGGCGTACGTCGCGCTCGGCGCGCTCGACGAACCCGGCTGGCACGCGGAGGACGGGGCTGCGGTGCTGGGGCTGCCGGTCGCGGAGTGCGAGGCGGTCCTCGAACGGCTCGCGGACGCGGGGCTGGTGGAGGACGGCCCGCCGGGTCCGTACCACCCGCATCTGCTGCTGCGGCTGCACGTGCGGCTGGTGGCGGGGCGGGACGGCCGGACGGACGAGCCGGGCGAGGCCGGGGCGGTGAGCGGGGTCGGTACGTCCGGCCGGGCCGGTACGCCGGGTCGGGCCGGTGGGCCGGGCCCGACCGGCGGGCCCGGTCAGGACATCCGGTCGAGCCGGGCCCGTCCGTCGGCCCAGTCCGGTCTGTCGGCCCAGTCCGGTCTGTCGGCCCAGTCCGGTCAGGCGGGCCAGTCCGGTCAGGCGGGCCCGGACAGCCGGTCGGGCCACGCCCCGCAGCCGGGCCCCACCGGCCGGCCCGGTCAGCCCGGCTCCGCCGGCCCGGCCAACTCGCCCAGCCAGCCCAGTCGGTCGACCCAGTCGAACCGGACCAGTCAGCCGAGACAGAAGGTGTGAGAGGGATGCCACGAGCGTTCGACGACCTCGCCGGGATGCGGCCCAGGCTGCGCCGGGACGTGCTGTTCACCCAGACCCCCGGAGGCGTGCTGTTCCACAACGCCGACGGCGGCTTCCACCTGGCAGGTCGCACGGCGTACCGCTTCGCCTCCCTGATCGTTCCGCACCTCGACGGCAGCCGCCCGCTCACCGACATCTGCGCCGGGCTCGGCGCCCCGCAGCGGGCGATGGTCGCGGAGCTGGTCGGCTCGCTGGTGGAGCGGGACTTCGCCCGCGACGCCGCGCCGGCCGTCGAGCCCGGTCCGCCGGCCGCGGTCGCGGAGCGGTTCGCGGCGCAGATCGCGTACGTCGACCACTACGTGGACGAGGCCGCGGCCCGCTTCGCCCGCTTCCGCGGCACCCGGGTGGCGGTCCTCGGCACGGGCGAGGCGGCGCGCTGGTGCGTGCTGGGTCTGATACGCAACGGGCTCGCCGCCGTCGCCGCCGAGGAGCGGCCGGGGGCGGCGCTCGCCGAGGCCGGCGAGCTGACCGCCGCCGGCTGCCCGGCCGCGCTCGACGCCGTGGACGCCGACGCGCTCGGCTCCTACCAGGTGCTCGTCGTGACCGGCGCCGACGCGCCCGCCCGCACCCACGCCCTGCTGCGGGCCGGCCTCGCCGAGGGCCAGCTCCTCATCCCCGCCTGGACGTTCGGCGACCGCGTCGTCGTCGGCCCCCGCTCCGGCGGGCTGACCGCGGGCTGCCTCGGCTGCGCCCTGCTGCGGCTCGGCGACACCACCGACCCCGCGGCCGCGGCGGCGCTGCTCGCGGAGCTGGCGGGGGTGGCCGAGCCGGCCGCGGTTCCGGCGGGCGGGGCGCTGGCCGGGCCGGTCGCGGCGATGGTCGGCAATCTGCTCGCGTACGAGATCTTCCGTACCGTCACCGGCGCGCTGCCCGCGGAGACCGAGGGCCAGGTGCTCATCCAGGACCTGGACTCGCTCGACGTCGTCGCCGAGCCGCTGCGCCCGCACCCGCGCTGCCCGCGGTGTGCGGGACCGGCCGCGGGCCCCGGGGCGGACGGCTCGGAGCTGCGGCCGGAGGAGCTGACGGTCGCGGAGCCGGTGACGGTGGAGACGGCCCGCGACGCGGAGGAACTGGTCGCCGGGCTCAACCGGCTCGGAGACGCGCTCATCCGCCCGCACGTCGGCGTGTTCACCCGCTACCGCGACGAGGAGCTGACGCAGACGCCGCTGAAGGTCAGCCGCATCGAGGTGCCGCTGGGCGCGGGCCGGCGGCTGGTCTCGGCGTTCGACGTGCACCACCTGGCGGGCGCGCGCGGGCGCGGCCTGCGCGCGGCGGCGACGCTGTACGCGGAGTACGCCGCGCCCGTACGGCCGCTGCCGGAACTCCCGGCGCGGCTGCGGCGGCTGGGGCCCGAGGCGCTGGTCGCGTCCGGCGGCACGGGGGTCGCCGCGGACGCGGTGACGGCGTGGGCGCGGGTCACGTCGCTGCTGACGAAGGACGAAGCCGCCGTGCCGGCGGCGGCGTTGTGCCCCTCGGGGGCGGCGAACCGGGACGGCCTGGTGCTGCGCGGTTCGTGGGGTACGGGTGCGGGGGAGTGCGCGGGCGAGGCGGCGGGGCACGCCCTGCTGTCGGCGCTGGCGCACGAGGCGTTGCTGCGCGCGGCTCGGGGTGGTCACGGGGCTACCCCGGTCCGCGCGCAGCGAACGTCGGACGACCCGGAGTGGGTCTTCCTGGCCCGCTCGGCGGAGACGCTGGGCGTGCCGGTGGAGCTGCTGGACCTGGGGGAGTCGGAGCGCAGCGGGGTGTCGGTGGCGCTGGCCCGGGAGCCGGGGGTGGGCGCGCGCTGGGCGGTGGGCGCCTCGCTGACCCCGGCGGGGGCGGCGGTCGCGGCGCTGCGGGACCTGCTGGGGCAGGTGCAGTTGGCGGCGGAGACGGGGGAGGCGCCGGACACGGGCGACGAGTTGCTGCCGGACCTGGCCCCGGGCGCGATACAGCCGTCCGGCGGGGACGGCGGGGACGGTGGGCCGGTGACGTTCCCGGCGGTCCTGGACCGTCTCCGCGCCGCGGGCCGCGACGTGTGGTGGCGGGACACCACCCCGGCCGACCTGCGGTCGGCCGGCCTGTACACCGCCCGGGTGCTGCTGACCACGGAGTCCGCCGGTGCCGACGACTGACGTGTGGACCGCCGGGTGCGCGGACGTGGCCTCGGATCTGGCGGCCCGCCTGGCAGCGCTGCTGCCCGCGCCCCCGCGGGTGGAGGTGGCCCCGCTGGGGCTCACGAACGCCTTCGCGGAGCCGGCGGTCCGGGCGGGTGGCGCCGTCGGCGGTCCGCGTCCCCCTGCCGCTGCGGGCGCGGTTCCCGTACGGATCTACGGGCGGCACGCCCTCGTGGGGCCGCTCGCCGAGGCCGGGCGGCGGGGGTGCGTGCGGTGTCTGGAGCGGCGCTGGCAGGCCGCGCGGTCGCGGCAACTGCGGGAGGCCGTCGAACTCGGGGGTGACACCGGGGCCGCCGGAGTGCCGCCGCAGTGGGGGCCGTTCGCCGCCGAGGCGCTCGCCGGTGTCGTGGCCCGGGTCGTCTCCACCGCTCGCCGTGAGACCACGGCCGGTCGCGGTGGCACCGCCCCCCGCGACACCGCCGATCCCCGCCCCGCCCCCTTCCCCCACGTCCACCAGCTCGACCTCGGCGACCTCACCGTCCGCCGCTACCCCCTCGTCCCCGACCCCGAGTGCCCCGGCTGCGGTCCCCGGGAGCGGGAGCCGAAGACGCCGCCGTCCTCGACCTCGTCCCGTCCCCCAAGTACCGCCCCGGCGCCTTCCGTACCCGCGCGCTCGCGGACTACGACCTGCCCATCGCGGCGTTCGCGAATCCCGTCTGCGGGGCCCTCGGGCCCACCGTCGTGCTCGACGTGTCGTCCACCTCCACCTCCGCCACCATCGGCTGCTTCTCGCTCCGCTCCGGCGACTACCTCCGCGAGACGTTCTGGGGCGGCCACGCCGACACCTTCCGCGACAGCCTGCGCATCGGCGTCCTGGAGGGCCTGGAGCGCTACGCCGGCATGCGTCCCCGCGCCCGCGCGACCACCGTGCGGGCCAGCCTCGACCAGCTCACCGCCGCCGGCCGGCCCGCCCTCGACCCCCGCCGCTGCGGCCTCTACGCCCCGGAGTTCCACACGGCGACGGGCATCGCCCCGTTCACGCCCGAGCGCGAGGTCTCCTGGGTCTGGGGTCACTCCCTCACCGAGCGCCGCCCCCTGCTCGTGCCCGAAGTGCTGACGTACTACCACACCCCGGGCCTGGCCGACCGCTTCGTGCAGGAGAGCTCCAACGGCTGTGCCTCCGGCGGCTCCGCCGCCGAGGCCGTCTACTACGGGCTGATGGAGGTCGTCGAGCGCGACGCCTTCCTCCTCGCCTGGTACGGGCAGCAGCCCCTGACCGAACTGGACCCCGCCTCCGCCACCCGCCCCGCCACCCGGCAGATGGTCGCGCGGCTGGAGATGTACGGCTACCGCGCCCGGTTCTTCGACGCCGCGCTGACCTTCCCCATCCCGGTCGTCACCGGTGTCGCCGAGCGCTACGACGGCGGGCCCGGCCGGATGTGCTTCGGCGCCGGCGCCGGGCTCGACCCCGAGGCGGCGCTCGCCTCCGCGCTGGACGAGATCGCCACCGATGCCGTCAACCTCGCGGGCCGTACGGAGCGCGAGGAGGTCCGGCTGAAGGCGATGGCCGCCGACTTCGGCCAGGTCGCCGCCCTCCACGACCACCCGCTCGTCTACGGGCTGCCCGAGATGGCCCGCCACGCCGACTTCCTCCTGAAGACCGACCGGCCCCCCGTGCCCCTGCACGAGCGGTACGGCGCGCGCACCCTGCCCGTCTCCGACGACCTCGCCGACGACGCCGCCGCGTGCGTGGCGGCGGTCGCCGAGGCCGGGTTCGAGGTGATCGTCGTCGACCAGACCCTGCCCGAGCAGCGGGAGCGGGGGCTGTGGACGGTCAGCGTGCTCGTACCGGGGCTGCTGCCCATCGACTTCGGCTGGTCCCGGCAGCGGGCGCTGGGGATGCCCCGGCTGCGTACGGGGCTGCGCGAGGCCGGCCTGCGCGACCACGACCTCACCGACGCCGAGCTGAACCCCGCACCGCACCCGTTCCCCTGACCGACCCGACCGAACTCGCGGAAGCCACCACCCGGAGAAGGAGCAGACGATGGGATACGCCCACGGATACGCGACCGCGATCATGCATCGCGGCCGGGTGCCGATGGAGCCGGTGGACTTCGTGCCCGACTGGGCGGACGGTCCCCGCAAGACCAAGCACTACCCCGGTGCGGACCGGCTGCCGCTGCCGGCGGGACCCGCGTACCCGGCGTACGCCACCGTCGAGCGCGGGCTGCTGACCCCCGCGGGCGGCGGCGGGCCCGCGTTCGACCTCGGGCTGCTCGCCGGGCTGCTGCGGGACTCGTACGGGCTGGTGGGCCGGCGCCTCGGCGTGCAGGCCAACACGGACCTTAGCGCCCTGCCGTTCTACCCCCTCGCCAACTGGTCCCGCGGCACCGCCTCCGGCGGCGGCCTCTACCCCGTCTCCGTCTACTGGGTCAGCGGCCCCTCCGCGCCCGTACCGCCCGGCGTCCACCACTACTCGCCCCGCCACCACGCCCTGCGCCGGCTGCTGACCGGCGACGTCAGCGGGGTGGTGCGCGAGGCGCTGGGGGAGGGGGCGCCGGGTCCCGGGACGGACCAGTTCCTGGTGCTGGGCGTGAAGTACTGGCAGAACTCCTTCAAGTACAACAGCTTCTCCTTCCACGCGGTGAGCATGGACGTGGGCGCACTGCTGGGCACCTGGCGGACGTGGGCGGGCGCGCGGGGGACGGCGCTGGAGCCGGCGCTGTGGTTCGACGAGGAGCGGCTGACGCGGCTGCTCGGGGTCGCCGGCGAGGAGGAGGGGATCTTCGCGGTCGTCCCGCTGCCGTGGGCGGGGTACGGGGTCGCCGCGCGGCCCGGGGACGACGCCCCCGGCGCGCCGCTGCCCGCCGCGCCCCCCGAGGTCTCCGTCCGCCGCCGCGACAGCGAACGCTCCCGTACCGTCCTGGCCTTCGACGCCCTCACCTCCATGCACCACGCGACCGCCGCCGACGCCGCCGCCCGCCCCGCCCCCGGCGCGCTCGCCGCCGCCGCGGCCCCCGCGCCCGGCCCGGGGCGGCCCGAGACGGCGCTGCCGCGGCGGGCACCGCTGGCCCGGGACGTACGGGCGGCGCTGCGCGCGCGGCGCAGCAGCTTCGGGCGGTTCGCGGCCGAACGGCCGCTGGACGGCGCCCATCTGACGGCCTGCCTGGCCGCCGCCGCGGGCGGCTCCCGGCTCGGCGGGGACGGGGCGGCGGCGGGCGCGGACGGCCTCGTCAAGATGTACGCGCTGGTCAACCACGTGACCGGGGTGGCGCCCGGCACGTATGAGTACGTGCCGGGCGGCGACCCCGGCGCGCTGCGGTGCGTCTCGGCGGAGCCGCCGGGCGCGTTCCTCCAGGAGAACTACTTCCTGGCCAACTACAACCTGGAGCAGGCCGCCGCGGTGCTCGTGCCCACGGTCCGCACGCACAGCGTGCTCGACGCGGTCGGCGACCGCGGCTACCGCCTGGTCAACGCGCTCATCGGCGGCGTCGCCCAGGCCACGTACACCGCGGCGGCGGCGCTGGACGTCGGCTGCGGGGTGGCGCTGGGCTTCGACAACATCGCGTACCGCGAGCGGTTCGAGCTGGTGGAGACGGACGAGATGCCGCTGCTGATCATGATGCTGGGCCATGAGCGGCGCGGCGCGTCCGACTTCCGCTTCGAGATCGCCTGAGGGGGCGGCCATGGCAACGGAGACGGCCCTCGCCGACGGCGCCGCGCGCACCGCGCCCTCCCTCGGCCCGCGGTTCCTCGCCCGGATAGCCGGTCTGCCCGCCGATGCCGTACGGGCCCTGCGCTCGCCCGCGGTACGGGACTGGGCGGACGGCGTGCTCGCCGCCGAGGCCCGGCTGGCGAAGAACGCCGGGCCGCTGGGCGACCGGCTGCACGACCTCGTCGCCGGACGGGACGACGAGCGGATGCGGCGCGACCTGCTGCGGCTGCGCCGGGAGGTGTTCAACGGACGGCGCCCCGCCGACCCGGGGGCCGCCCTCGCGCTGGTCGACGGGCTGGCGCCGCAGGTCGCCGAGCCGTTGCGGGGCTGGCTGGAGCTGCGGGCCCGGCTGGACGACGACCTGGCGGCGGGCGAGGAGCTGCTGAGCGGCGAACTGCTGCGTACGCGCACCGCGTTGCGCGCCGTCCTCGGCGAGGACCGGCTGCGCGGCGGCGTGCTGCTGGCCTCACCCGTACTCGACGCGCAGGTGGACGCCTTCGCCGCCTCCGACCCGGCGCGCGCGGACAAGCGGACGCGGAAGGTGGAGCGTTCGCTGCTCGCGTACCTCTACCGCACGGCGTGCAAGACGAGCCCGTTCGCCGCCTTCACCTCCGTCGCGCTGGGCCGCCTCACGGACACCGGGCCGACCGACGGCGCGCCCCTGCGCCTCACCGGCCCGTACACCCCCCGCAGCCACCCCCGCCTCAACGTCCTCGCCGTCGGCCGGCTCGCCGACGCCGTGCTCGCCGACCCCCGCCGCCGCGCCGACCTCCCCGTCGCGCCCGCGCCCGGCTGGGGCCGCGACGAGGACCGCGTGCGCTACGTGCGCCGGTGGGTGACCGCCGGTGACGACGACACCGCCGTCACCTTCGACACCGTCAAGGACCAGCTCTTCTTCCTGCGCCGCAGCGGTGTGCTGGAGCGCATGCTCGGGCTGCTGGAGAAGCGGGAGAGCGTCCGCTACGGGGAGTTGGCCGACTGGCTCGGCGCGGATCTGGACGCCGACCGCGAGGCCGTCGACACGTACCTGGCCGCCCTGCTCGACGTCGGCATGGTCCGCGTGCCGTGTCTCGACCTGCGCGCCCACGACACCGATCCCCTCGGCGCCTTCCAGCGCGCGCTGCGCGGCCTCGACCGGCCCTGGGCCGACGACGTCGCCGCGGCGCTGGAGGGGCCGGCGGAGCTGCTGGCCCGGTATCCCGCCGCCGGTCCCGCCGAGCGGCGCGAGCTGCTGGGCGAGTTGCGGCGGCGGCTGGCGGACGTGCAGCGGGAGCTGGGCGTGGCGCAGCCCCGGGTGCCGCGCACGGTGCTGTACGAGGACACGACGGCGCCGGAGGTGACGGCCCCCGGCACCGGGCGGGCGGCCGGCGGGGGGCAGCCCGGCACCGCGCGGCCCGACGCCGCGCGGGCCACCGGGCTCGTGGACGCCCTCGCCGGGCCGCTCGCCGCCGTGGAGCGGGTGCTGCCCGCCTTCGACCTGACGCTGCCGCAGCGGCTGACGCTGCGCGGGTTCTTCCTCGCCCGCTACGGCCCCGGCGGGCGCTGCACCGACCTGCTGAAGCTGATCCACGACTTCCACGAGGACTTCTTCGACCAGTACTTGTCGTTCACCTCGCGCCGCACCCCCTTCGACGCGAAGGGGGAGTACGTACCGGAGGAGAACTGGCTCGGCCTGCCGCACCTTCGGGCGGTCGACGCCGCACGGCGCGCGTTCCACGCCGGGGTACGGGCCCACTGGGCCGACCACGCGGCGGACGACCCCGAACTCGTCCTCGGCACGGGCCTCTTCGACGCCGTCGCCGCCGAACTGGCCGCGCTCCCCGCGGAGCCCGCGCTGCACAGCCACCACGTCCAGCTCGCCGGATCCGAGCCGCTGGTGGTGCTCAACCGCTCGTACGGCGGGCTGCACTTCCCGTTCAGCCGCTTCACCCACTGCTTCGACGGCGCCGACGGCACGCCCGACGGCACCCCCGGCGGCCTCTCCGCGGAACTGCGCACCCGGGCCCGTGAACTCCAGCCCACCGGCGCCGTCTTCGCCGAGGTCACCGGCGGCCCCGTGACCAGCAACCTCAACCTGCACGGCCGCCTCACCGACTACGAGATCGTCTGCCCCGGCGAGACCAGCTCCGTACCCGAGCACTACCGCATCGCCCTGGACGACCTCGGCCTGGAGCACGACCCCGCCACCGACCGGCTGGTGCTGCGCTCGGCGCGGCTGGGCCGCGAGGTGGTGCCGGTCTACCTCGGCTACCTCGTCCCGCTGGCGCTCCCCGAGATCCCCCGCACCCTGCTGCTGCTCTCGCCGACCTCGATGTCCCCGGTCGACGTCTGGGCCGGGGTCCCCGAGGGCGAGCCGGACGACGGGGTCACCCACCGCCCGCGCGTACGCCACGGCCGCCTCGTCCTCGCCCGCCGCTCCTGGCGCGCCCCCGCGACCGCGCTCCCGCCGCGCGCCGCCGGCACCGGGGACGCCGGGTGGCTGCTGGCCTGGCACCGCTGGCGGCGCCGGCACGGGCTGCCCGCCCGGGTCTACGCCATGGTCAAGGACGACGCGGCGCGCGGCGCGACCGGCGCCAAACCGCAGTACCTCGACTTCGACAGCCCGCTGTCGCTGCTGGCCTTCGAGGGCCTGCTGCGCAGCGACGCCGCCCGCGTGACGTTCCGCGAGGCGCTGCCCGACGAGGACGGCCCGTACCTGACGACAGAACACGGCGGGCACGTCGTGGAGCTGGCCGTGGAGACGGCCCCCGCGCCGCCCGGCACCGCAGAAGGGGAGACCCCGTGACCGACCAGCCCGCGCCCCCCGGCGACTGGCAGGCACTGCACGTCTACTACGCCGCCAGCCCCGTCCCCCTGCTCCTCCAATGCGTCCGTCCGCTCGTTCGCGAGCTGCACGACGACGGCCTTCTCGACGGCTGGTTCTTCCTGAACTACTGGCTCGAAGGCCCCCACGTCCGCCTCCGCCTCCGCCCCTCCTCCCCGGGGCGAGAGGCGGAGGTACGGGCGCGCGCGGAGCGCGCCGTCGACGCCTTCCTCGCCGAGCGCCCCGCGCTCTACCAGGTCGACTCCGGCTTCCTCAACGAGTTCTACAACCAGCTCTTCGACATCGAGTTCCGCCCCGAGGACCGCGTCGCCTACACCGACGCCGACGGCCGCATGAACCTGCGGCCCAACAACTCGCGCGCCTGGCTGCCGTACGAGCCCGAGTACGGCAAGTACGGCGGCCCGGCCGGCGTCGCGCTCGCCGAGTGGCACTTCGCCCGCTCCAGCGAGCTGGTGTGCGACGCGCTGCGCGGCAAGAACCTGCACCTGCGCACCGTGCTGCTCGGCACCTCCGCGCAGCTCATGCTGATCATGTCGACCGCGTTCCTGCCCGAGGACGACCGCCTCGCGGACTTCCTCGACCGCTACTACACCTTCTGGCACCGCGCGTTCCCCGACACCGGCTTCATCGGCAGCGCCGAGTACGAGCGCAAGGCCGACGAGGTCGCCCCCGGGCTGCTCACCTGGCACGGCCGCATCCGCGCCGCCGCCGCGGGCGAGGGCACGCTGCCCGCGCTGCTGGACCGCTGGGCGGAGCACTGCCGCGAGCTGCGCGCACGGGTGGTGGAGCTGGCCGGGCGGGGCGAGTTGGTCTTCCGGTCCTGGGACGGCACGCAGGACGAGCCGGTCGACGACCCCGACGAGGCGCTGGAGCGGCTGCTGTCCCCGTATATGCACATGACCAACAACCGGCTGCACGTGACGATCCAGGACGAGGCGTACCTCTCCCACGTCCTGGCCCGGGCGCTGCACGCGCGGGCCGCGGCGCCGGCCACCGGGGGCGCGCGGTGAGCGGTACCAGGGAGTCGCTCGCCGCCCATCAGCCGAGGCTGCGCCCCGAGGTGCTGGTCAGCGACGCGCTGCTGTACGGGCCGCGTACCGTGCACCTGGTCAAGGACACCGCCACCGGGCAGTCCTTCGAGGTCGGGCCGCGCGAGCGGTTCCTGATGGTACGGATGGACGGCTCCCGTACGGTCGCGGAGCTGGGCGGCGAGTACGCGGCCGCCTTCGGCAAGCGGCTCGGCGACGCCCACTTCAGCCGGCTCTTCCAGCTCCTCGGCGGTCGCGGCCTCCTCGACGGCGCCCCCCGCCCCGAGCGGGAGGACGAGCCCGAGCCGCCGCCGGCGCGGAGCCTGCTCGCCGGCAGCGTACGGCTCGTCGCCGACGCCCACGCCACCGCCGGACGGCTCCACCGCGCCACCGGCTTCCTCCTCGGCCGCGTCTGGGGCGCCGTGCTGCTCGCCGCGCTCGGCGCGATGCTGCTGGTGCTCGCCCTGCACCCCGGCGAACTGGTCGACGGCGCCGCGGCCGTGTTCACCCGGCCCGTGCTGCTCGCGGCCGTCGCCACCGCGCTGTGGCTCTCCACCGCGCTGCACGAACTCGCGCACGGGGTCGCGGCGCGGCACCACGGCGGCCGGGTCGGGGAGATCGGGCTGCGCTGGCGGCTGCCCGTGGTGATCATGTACTGCACGGTCGACGACTACATGTACCTGGCCGGACGCCGCGCCCGCATCGTCGTCGCGGGCGCCGGGGCGGTGGCCAACCTGCTGTTCCTGCTGCCGTTCTTCTGCTGGTGGCTGCTCGCTCCCGAGGGCTCGACCCGCGAAGGACTCGCGGGCCTGCTCTTCCTCGGCGTGCTCCAGGCCGCGGCGATGCTGGTGCCGCTCCCGCCGCTCGACGGCTACACCATCGCGGGACAGCTCCTCGGCGGCCTGCGGCTCGCCGAGTCCAGCCGTACGTACCTCTCCCTGGCCCTGCGCCGCTCCCCGGGAGCCGCCGAATACCCGCGCCGCGCCCGCGCCGTCTACACCGGCTACGCGGCCGGGACGCTGCTGACCGTCGTGGCGCTGGCGGCGGTGCTGGTGCTGCTCGTCCGCGCCGTGGTGCTGGCGGCGTAGCCCGATGACCCCCGACCCCCGCGCAGAAGCCCCGAAGGAGAAGCCCGTGACGACCGACACCGACGCCTCCGCGGGACGGCCCCCGGCCGTCCGCCTGGAGGCGGTGCGCAAGAGCTACGGCGACGTGCGGGCGGTGGACGAGGTGTCGTTCACGGTCCGCAGCGGCGAGTTCTTCGGCCTCCTCGGCCCCAACGGCGCCGGCAAGACCACGCTCATCGAGATCATGGAGGGCCTGCGGGAGGCCGACGGCGGCGTGGTCGAGGTGCTGGGCCGGCCGCCCTGGCCGCGGAACACCGCGCTGCTGCCGCGGCTCGGCGTGCAGACGCAGACGTCGGCGTTCTTCGTCCGGCTCACCGCGTACGAGCACCTGAAGACGATGGCCGCGCTCTACGGGACGGAACGCGCCGCCGCGGACCGCACGCTGGCCCTCGTCGGCCTCACCGAGCAGGCCGACGTGCGGGTGGAGAACCTGTCCGGGGGGCAGCGGCAGCGCCTCGCGATCGCCTCCGCGCTGGTGCACGCACCCGAGCTGATCTTCCTGGACGAGCCGACCGCCGCGCTCGACCCGCAGGCCCGCCGCGCCCTGTGGGAGCTGCTGCGGGAGCTCAAGCGGGCCGGCCGCACCATCGTCTACACCACCCACCACCTCGACGAGGCCGAGGCGCTGTGCGACCGCGTCGCGATCATCAACCACGGCCGCATCACCGCCCTGGACACCCCGGGCAGGCTGGTCGCGCGCGGCGGTACGTCGGTGTGGCTGCTGGTGCCCGCGGAGCGGCTGAGCGAGGAGGCCGCCCGGGTGCTGCCCGGCGTCACCGAGGTCACCCGCGAGTCCGACGCCCTGGTGCTGCGCACCGAGGACGCCGGGCCGGTGCTGGCCGCCGTGGAGAAGGCCGCCGGGCTGCACGGGGTGCGTACCCGCACCGCCAGCCTGGAGGACGTCTACCTCCAGCTCACCGGCCAGGACTGACACGTGACCGCCCCCGTCCTTCGCCTTCGGAGCCCTCTCAGCCCTCGGAGCCATCGGAGAGAGATGCCATGAGTGCCTATTCCGCGCTGGCGGAGGCCGGCTACCGGGCGTACACCCGGGACAAGACCACGCTCTTCTTCACCTTCGCCTTCCCGCTGCTCTTCCTCGTCGTCTTCGGGCTGATCTTCCACGGCCAGGACGTGGAGGAGAGCGGCCGGCCCTACATCGCGTACATCGCGCCCGGGGTGCTGTCCTGGGGCGTGGGCAACGCGGCCGTCTTCGGCGTCGGGTTCGTGCTGATGCAGTGGCGGCGCGACGACATCCTGCGGGTCATCCGGATGACGCCCACGCCGCTGTCCGCCGTGCTGGGCTCGCGGTACGTGCTGGCGGTGGGCATCGGCCTGGTGCAGGCGGTGCTGTTCGTCGCGGTGGCGCTGCTGCCGGTGATGGGGCTCGAACTGGCCGCGGGCTGGCCGCTGGCGATCCCGGTGCTGGTGCTGGGGATCACGGCGTTCCTGGCGCTGGGCGCGATCGTCGGCTCCTACGCCCGCACCCCGGAGGCGGTGGCCGCGGTCGCCAACTTCCTGATGGTGCCGATGGCGTTCCTGTCCGGCTCGTTCTACCCGCTGGACGCCATGCCGTCGTGGATGCAGGCGATGAGCTGGGTGCTGCCGCTGCGGCACCTCAACGACGGGGTGTCGGCGGCGCTCACCGACGCGGGCGGCGGCGCGGACATCGCGGTGGCGTGCGGCGGGCTGGTGGCGTTCGCGGTGGTGTTCGGCGCGGTGGCGTTCCGGGTCTTCCGCTGGAGCGACCGCACATGACGACGACGGCGGAGCAGACGCAGGCCGTACGGGCCGGGGCGCAGGGGCCGTTCGAGGCGGCGCGGACCTGGCTCGCGGAGGCGCTACGGAGCCGCTGGGCGGCCGGCGGGGGTGAACCGGAGGGCGCGGGCGGCCTCGGTGCCACCGGCGCGCCGCACCCCCCGCTCCCCCTCGTCGTCCCCCTCGGCGCCGCCGACACCCTGCACCCCGGCCGCGACCCGTGGCCGGACGAGCGCCCGGGCGCCACCGTGCACCTCACCTCGCGTGCGGTGCTCGTCGGCCCCTGGGGCGCAGGACCGCATCCGGCCGCAGGCGGACCGCCCGCACCGCGGCCCGCCTGCGGCCGGTGCCTCGCGATGCGCTGGCAGCGGTTGCGTACCCGCTCCGAACGGGAGGCGCTGGAGGGCGGGTTCGGGCCGCAAGGCGGCTCCGGCTGGCCGGTGCTGACGGACCACGTCGCCGACGCCGTGTGGGCCGTGTGCCGCGCGGTCGCCGGCCGGCGCTCGCCCGAAGGACTCGCCCGCGTCACCCGCGTCGACCTCGGCACCCTGGCGCTCGCCACCTTCCCGCTGCTCCCCGAGCCGCTCTGCCCCGCCTGCGTGACGCCCGCCGACGACGCGCCCGAGCACGGCCGGATGTCCCTCGACGCCACCCCGAAGCCGGCCCCCGACGTCTACCGCGTCACCCCGCTCGCCGCCCTCGACCTCCCCGAGGCGGCGCTGGCCAACCCCGTCTGCGGCGCCCTCGGCTCCACCACCCACCTCAACCCCGCGTCCACCACCACCGCGCCGATCTCCGGCAGCGCCTTCGTCCGCGGCTACGCCGGACTCAACGACGTCACGTTCTCCGGCCAGGCCGACGCGTACGCCACCAGCCGCACCCTCGCCTACCTGGAGGGCCTGGAGCGCTACGCCGGCACCCACGCCCGCCGCGGCCTGCGCCCCGTGACCGCCTCGCTCGGCGAACTCGTCGCCGAGTGGGGCGAGAACGCCGTCGTCGACCCCCGGCGCACGGGTCTGTACGCCCCGGAGACGTACCGCGACGACCCCATGGTGGCCCCCTTCGACCCGGCCCGCCCGATCCCCTGGATCTGGGGCCACTGCCTGCGCGACGACCACCCCGTGCTCGTACCGGCGCGGCTGGTGCACTACAGCGCCGGGCTGCCGTCCGACAACTTCGTCTTCGAGTGCTCCAACGGCTGCGCCACCGGCGGCTCGCCGGCCGAGGCCGCGCTGTACGGGCTGCTGGAGCTGATCGAGCGCGACGCCTTCCTCCTCGCCTGGTACGGGCGTGCCCCGCTCACCCGCGTCGACCCCCGCTCGACCGGCGACCCGCGGGTGCGCGGCATGCTGGACCGGGCGGCGCTCCTCGGCTACGAGGTACGGGCCTTCGACACCCGCAGCGATCTGGGCATCCCGGTGATCACCGCGGTGGCGGTACGGGAGGACGGCGGCCCCGGGCTGCTCTCGTTCGGCGCCGCCGCGGCCCTGGACCCGGCGGGCGCGCTGACCGGCGCGCTCAGCGAGGTGCTGACGTACATCCCGCACCTGCCGTACCAGGTGGCCGAGCGCCGCGCGGAACTGGAGGCGATGGCGGAGGACTTCGGGCGCGTACGGCAACTGAAGGACCACGCCCAGCTCTACGGGCTGCCGCGGATGGCCGCGCACGCCCGGGACTTCCTGACCGACGACCCCGCGCTGCCGCTGGCCGACGTCTACGCCGACTGGGCGCTGGTGCGCCCCGCGACGCTGGATCTCCGCGACGACCTGCGGCTGCTCGTCGACGCGCTCGCGGTGCACGGGCACGACGCCGTCGCCGTCGACCAGACGACGCCCGAGCAGCGGGCGATGGGCCTCGTGACCGTCGCGACGCTGGCGCCCGGACTGCTGCCGCTGGACTTCGGCTGGCACAGGCAGCGGGCGCTGCGGATGCCGCGGCTGCTGGCGGCGGCACCGGCGGGAGCCGCGGGCGGGCTGCGGACCGTGCCGCACCCGTTCCCGTAGCGGATGCCGGGACCACCGCGCACCGCAGCCCTCGCGGGAGGAGCGAGTCCGTCCCGTGAGGGCTGCTCTGGGCGCGGCGTCACCGACGGATCGTCAGGCGCTGCACGAGGTGGTGCTGGTGGTGCTGGAGCAGGTCGAGGTGGAGGAGCAGGAGGTCGAACCGGCGAGGACGACCTCGGCCTGGTCCGAGTAGTCCGAGATCTCGAAGGTCTCCGACTCCAGCTCCAGGATCTCGTCGGCAAGGGTGGAGAGCGCCTTGTCAGCCATGGGAACTCCTTCATCCGTGAGGGGTGGGCCCGCCGTGCGTGTTACCGGCGGGTCCGTTGGTTGTTCCGGCCATTCAAGCGACGGCCGCTGCCACCGCCGCCCGCGTTTCGCTGTCACTTCGCTGTCACCCGGCGACAGGGGACTGAGTCCGTACTGATCACGTCATCGGGCAGGCTGGGGTCGCCCGGAAGAGGAGCGTGGCGCGCATGACCGTACCCGCGGACGTTCTGCGGTCTGCCGTCGAGTGCTGTCTCGACGTCCATCTCCACCCCGAGCCGTCCGGGGCCGAGGAACGCACCGCGGGCGTCCTCGCCGACCGGCTCGCCGCCGACGGCTACGCCGTCACCCGCGGCGTCGGCGGCCACGGCGTCGTCGGCCTGCTGCGCCGCGGCGAGGGCCCGACCGTGCTGCTGCGCGCCGAACTCGACGCGCTGCCCGTGACGGAGGACAGCGGCCTGCGCTACGCCAGCACCGTACCCGGTGTCTCCCACGCCTGCGGCCATGACGTGCACCTCGCCGCGCTCGCCGGCACCGCCCGGCTGCTCGCGCAGGACACCGGCGGCTGGCGCGGCACGGTGGCGGTCGTCGGACAGCCGGCCGAGGAGACGCTCGACGGTGCGCTGGCGATGCTGCGGGCCGGGCTCTACGACCTCACGGGACCGCCCGACGCGGTCCTCGCCCAGCACACCGCCCCGCTGCCCGCCGGGGCCGTCGCCCACACGGACGGCGCCCCGCTGCTGGCCGGCACGGTCGCCCTCGACGCGGTGCTGCACGGCACCGGCGGCCACGCCGGGGCGCCGCACCTGACGGTGGACCCGGTGGTGTCGGCGGCGGCGGCCGTGCTGCGGCTCCAGGCGCTGGTCGCCCGCGAACGGGCCCCCGCGGAGCAGGCCGTGCTGACCGTGGGCCGGCTGCGGGCCGGTACGGAGGCGAACGTCATCCCGGACCGCGCGGAACTGGGCATCAGCCTGCGGGCGTTCGACGAGGGCACCCTGGACCGGCTGCTGGCGGGCGTCCGCCGGGTGCTGGCCGGCGAGGCGGAGGCGGCGGGGGCGCCGCGGGCGCCGGAGGTGACGGTACGGGCCCGTTCGCGGACCCTGCTGGCGGACGCGGGGCTGACGGGGGAGCTGAGAGACGCCCACGTCGCGGCGCTGGGCGGCGCCCGCGTGCTGCGCTGGCAACCGGCCACCGCGGCGGAGGACTTCGCCTGGTACGGGCCCGCCGGCGCGGAGGTGCACGGGGCCCCCGGCGTCCGGCTCGCCTACTGGATGCTGGGCACCGTGTCCGCGTCGGCCCGCCGCGAAGCGGCCCGCACGGGCGTCCAGGTGCCGGGGAACCACTCGCCGCGGTTCGCGCCGGACCTGCGGCCGGCGCTGGAGACCGGCATCGAGGCGCTGACGGCGGCGGCGCGGCGGGCGCTGCGGGCGCGTACACCGGACGATCCCGCCCGGGCGGCCCGATGAGCGGCGGCGGGTCGGTCGAGGTGGCGTTCGTGCGCCAGGACTTCGACGCCCCGCCCGCGGAGACGACCGCGGTCCGGCTGCTGTGGCTGCTGCGGGCCCATCTGCCGCACGGTCTGCGGGTGGAGTCGGAGCGGATCAGGCTGCGGCTGGCGGTGCCGGAGGTGGGGGCGGTGACGGTGGCGGGCGACGCGCTGACGCACCGGTCGTGCGCGGGCTGGTCCGTGGAGAACTGACCGGGGTCACACCCAGCCGCGCTCGCGGGCAAGCAGCGCCGCCTGCGCTCGCGTGGAGGCGCCGAGGATCCGCAGCACGTCGGCGATGTGCCTGCGGTACGTACGGACGGAGACACCCAGATCCCGGGCCCCCGTCTCGTCCTTGCCCACCTCGCACATCATCCGCAGCACCCGCAGCTCCGCCTCCGACAGCTCCGGCTCCGGCTCCGCGGACTCGCGCAGCTCGACGGAGACGTCCTCGGCCTGCTCCCACACCTTCTCGAAGAGTCCCGACAGCGTGCTGACCAGCCCCCGTCCCCGTACCAGCAGCGCGCCCTCGTCGAGGTTCTTCGGGTCCTTGGGCATGAGGGCCACCCGCCCGTCGTACACCGCGAGCTGGTCCGAGATCTCCTCGACCACCCGCACCTCGCCGCCCCGGGCCAGCAACTCCCGTACGTGCCCGGAGACCCGCGGATGCCGCAGCGTGTCCGCGGGCAGCACCAGCCGCCGCCGCACCCCGCGCTTCAGCGCCCGCCACTCCACCGCGCGCCGCTTCAGCACCGCCTCGCTCATCAGGTGGAAGCCGGGCTCGACGGAGGCGATCTCCTCCCGGGCGAAGAAGACCAGCTCCTCCATCCGGTTGCTGAGGTCCTGCCGGTCGTCGATCTCCTCCACACCGTGCTCACCGCCGTAGGCGCCCGCCTGGCCCGTGTCCGCCGGGGCCGAGGTCTCCGCGCGGAGCGTCGTCAGCACCTGCCGGCTCTGGGTGAGCCGCTGGATCTCCTGATACATCTCGCGCAGCCGCATCTCGGTGAGCCGCGCCACGACCTGCTCCGGATCGACGGGGACGAACCACCCCGGCCGATCCCCGGGTCTGAGCAGCCGCAGCCCGATCAGGCGGGTGAGGGCCTCTTCCATGTCATGCCGGGCGATGCCGAGCTTCACGTGGACGCCTTCGGAGGGCGAATCGGGGTTCCGGAGGAAATGCCGGTAAAGCTGCTCCTCCGCGGGGGAGACCCCGAAGACCCCCATTTCGTTGGTGTGCACGGCGAGCCTCCTGCTTCGAGCGGTGTGCCGCGAGGGCCCGGCGGTAGCCGGCCCCATGGTTCCGCGCCGTCGCCACGGCAGGGTGAACTTCGGCGTAACGACAATTTGTCACGCCGGAGTGCGCTGCGGCATGCATACCCGAGGCAGACCTTGGAAAGCGAGTGACGCGCACGGCGTTCCGAACTCCCGCCCGTGCGTGGGGAGTCGGGGTTCGAATGCGGTGTTTCAGGGGCGGATGCCGGGCGGCAGCGGTGCGCAGTGCACGATGTGCAGGCGGGAGACCGCGCGGGTGAGGGCCACGTAGAGGCGGTTCAGGCCGCGGGGCTCGGCGCGGACGATGGCCGCGGGCTCGACCAGGACGACGTGGTCGTACTCCAGCCCCTTGGCACGTGAGGCCGGCACGACCGTGAGCCGGGCGCCGGGGGCGTCGGCCGTACCGGAGACCGGGTGCCCGGCCGCGAGGAGTGCGCGGCGCAGGCGGTCCGCCTCGTGGTCGGCCGCGATGACGCCGACGGAACCCGCGTGCTCCAGCGCCGTCCTGACGGCGGCCAGGGCCGCGGCGGTCGTGTCGCGGGCGGCTTCGACGGACACCTCTCCGTCGCGGCGCAGGGACCGCGCGGGCGGTACGTCGGTGTCGAGGTGGGCCAGCAGCCGGTCGGCGAGCGCGGCGACGGCGCCGGGGATGCGGAAGCCGCTGGTGAGTGCGGTGACGACGGCGTCCGGCTTGCCGAGGTGGGCGAGGAAAGGGGGCCAGTCGCGGGCAGCCCAGGGGGTGGTGCCCTGGGCGAGGTCGCCGAGGACGGTGACGGAGCCGGAGGGGGAGCGGCGGGCGATGGCGCGGCACTGCATGGGGGAGAGGTCCTGCGCCTCGTCGACCACCACGTGCCCGTAGCCGGCGGGGCGTTCGATCAGCCCGGCGAGTTCGTCGAGGAGGACGAGGTCGGCCGCGGACCAGCGCGCCGACCGGGGCGAGCGCGGGGCCCTCGGCCAGCGGAGCGCCCGCTGCTCCGCCGCGTCGAGTACGCCGTCGGCCGCGGCGGCGAGGGTGTCCGGGGCGGCGAGCAGCCCGGCGAGGACCTCCTCGGGCCGCACGGCGGGCCAGACGGCGTTCACCAGCGCGGTGACCGGGCGCGCCCGGGAGATCTTCTGCACCCAGGTCCGGGTACGGGGCCCGCCCCGGCGCTCGGCCTGCTGCCGGACGGCCTCGACGACGCGCGCCCGGACGCGCTCGCGCCCCACGGCGTAGAGGGGTTGCTCGGCCCGTACGCCGCGGACGATCTTCTCCAGCTCGTCGGCGGGCACCCGCCGGCGGTACGAACCGTCCGGCAGCACCAGTGACTGCCGTACCTCCGTCCGGACGTGCGCGTAGAGCGCGCGGCGCAGCACCTCCGCCATGCGGACGTCGTGCTTGACGAGGGCGGCGGCGTCGCCGTCCTGAGCCGTGGCGGGGTGGCGGGCGATCTCGTCGTCGAGGGTGGACTGCCGCACGCCGGTCTCGCCGAGCGCCGGCAGGACCGCCGAAATGTAGGCGAGGAACGCGCGGTTGGGGCCGAGGATCAGCATGCCGCCGCGCTGGATGCGCTGCGGATAGGTGTAGAGGAGGTACGCGGCGCGGTGCAGCCCGACGGCCGTCTTGCCCGTGCCGGGTGCGCCCTGGACGCAGAGGGAGGCGGTGAGGCCGGCGCGTACGAGGTCGTCCTGCTCGGGCTGGATGGTGGCGGCGATGTCGCGCATGGGCCCGACGCGGGGACGCTCGATCTCGCCGGCGACGATGCTGCTCTCCGGGGTTCCGCCCTCACGCGTATCCAGGCTTTCGCCCTTACGGAGGTGTTCGTCCTCCAGGCCGGTCAGGTCGCCGGAGTCGCCCCGCCCCGTCGGCGCCCAGCCGAACCGGCGCCGGACGGCGACGCCTTGGGGGGCGCGGGCGCTCGCCTGGTAGAAGGCGCGTGCCACGGGCGCCCGCCAGTCGACCACCAGGGGCGGGGCGGCGGGATCGCGGGCGATGCGCAGCCGGCCGATGTAGTAGGTCTGCCCGACGTGGTCACCCGCGGCCGCGATGTCGCGGGCGAAGTCGAGGCGCCCGAAGAAGAGCGGGCCCTCGGGCAGCTCCCGGAACTCCTTGGCCCGGCTGCGCAGCCGGTGCCCGAGCACCTCGGCGTCGGCACCGGAGGCGGAGGCGTCCTCGCCGGCGACCACCTGCTCCTGCGCACCGTCGATCATGGCCTTCAGCGCCGCTCGGCAGGAGTCGTGGTAGGCGCGTTCCCGGATCAGGGCGTCATCGAGTACGGAGTCGGAGCGTGGCATGCCTCCACGATAATGCAACCGAGTAACATTTTTTACTTGGTTTCGGTCGAGGTTCCGGCGAGGTCCGGCAGTCCCGCGCCGAGCTGGGCGAACGCCGCTTCGGCGGTGGCCACGGCCTCGGTGTAGAGCGCGTCGGCCCGGTGCCCCGCGGTGATCTGACGCCAGTTCTCCTGCGCGAGGACGCGCTGCACGGCGACGATCTGCCCGGCGGCCAGCCGCGCCCGTACACCGGGGCCGGTCCCGCCACCGGCCCCGCCGCCGATCTCCCTGCCGAGGGAGTCGGCGAGGGCGGCCTCGTCCCGTTCCGTGTGCGCGTGCAGGCGGGCCACCAGCGACGGCGTTCCGTACAGCAGCCGGTGGAAGGCGAGCACGTCGGCGTCGTCGTTCAGGCCGGTCACCGGGTCGCGCCGGGCGAGCCCGGCGAGGAAGTGGCGGCGCAGCGCGTCCAGCGGCGAGCGTCCGGTCCCGCGCTCACCGACCACCCTGCCGGCCTCGCCCGCGTGGTCCGCCAGCCGGTGCAGGACCAGGTCCTCCTTGGCCGGGAAGTACCGGAAGAGCGTCGGCTTGGAGACGTCGACGGCGGCCGCGACGTCGGCGACGGTCACCTGCTCGTAGCCCTTCTCCAGGAAGAGCCGGATGGCCGTGTCCGACAGCCGCTCGTACATCTGCCGCTTCTTGCGTGCGCGCAGCCCGCCCGTGTCGCCCATGCCGCGAAGCGTACGCAGTGCGTTCCGGCGGGTGCGGCGGCGCTCTTATCCGGTCGCTCCCGTCACCCCCTCTTTGCGACGATCACCCCATGACCTCCGATCCCGCCGACGGCCCCGAGTTCGACCGCCTCCTCGACGAAGCCGCCGTGACCCCCACCGAGGGCTGGGACTTCTCCTGGTTCCACGGCCGCGCCACCGAGGCGCGGCCCTCCTGGGGATACCAGCGCGCCATGGGTGCCCGCATGGCCGCCGCGAGCGCGTCGCTGGACATCCAGACCGGCGGCGGCGAAGTGCTCGCCGGGGTGCCGGTGCGGCCGGCGCTGTCCGTGGCCACCGAGGCGTGGCCGCCGAACGTCGCCAAGGCCACGGCCCTGCTGCACCCCCTCGGCACCGTCGTCGTCGCCGCCCCGGAGGAGCCCCCGCTGCCGTTCGCGGACGGCGCGTTCGACCTGGTGGTCAGCCGGCACCCGGTCAGGCCGTACTTCGGGGAGATCGCCCGCGTCCTGCGGCCCGGCGGCACGTACTTCGCCCAACACGTCGGTCCCGCGAGCGTCTTCGAGCTGGTCGAGTACTTCCTCGGGCCGCAGCCGGAGGAGACGCGGCGGGGCCGCGACCCGGAGCGGGAGCGCGCGGCGGCGGAGGCGGCCGGGCTGGAGATCGTGGACGTGCGGACCGAGCGGCTGCGGATGGAGTTCCACGACGTGGGCGCGGTCGCGTACTTCCTGCGGAAGGTGATCTGGATGGTGCCGGGCTTCACCGTCGCGGCGTACCGGCCGAGGCTGCGCGAGATGCACGAACTGATCGGGGCGCAGGGCCCGTTCGTCGCGCACAGCTCGCGGACGCTCTTCGAGGCGCGCAGGCCCGCCTGAGCGGCGTCGGTGGTGGTACGGGGCGCGCGCGGGCCGCGCGCCCCGTACCGGTGGTGATCAGATACCGAACGCCGCCGGCCAGCGGATCATGCCGCCGGGCAGCGGGTGGGCCTCGTCGAGCGCGAGGGCCATCACCGCCTCGTCCGGCGCCTCGACGGAGAGCCGGATGCCGTACGCGGACGCCCGCGTGAAACCGAACCGCGGGTAGTACTCCGGGTGTCCGACGAGGACGACGTACCGCTCGCCCCGCGCGGCTGCCGCCGCGAGCGCGGCCCGTACGGCCACGGAACCCACCCCGTCACGCTGCCGCTCAGGCCGCACGGAGACGGGTCCGAGGCAGAGCGCGGGGGTGTCGCCGATGTGGCCGCGGGTGAGCAGGATGTGCCCGAGGGCGGCGTCGGTGTCGTCGAGGTCCGCGTCCGGGTCCGTGACGACGAGGGACAGGCCCTCGATCCAGGCGGACTCGTCGGCACGCAGCTTGTCGACGATGTCGGCCTCGTGCGCCCGGCCGAAGGCGGCGAGGGTGATCTCGCGGATGACGGGGATGTCGGCGCGCGTCTCGGCACGCGTGATCCAGGTGTTGCCCGTGATGCCCATGAGGGATATGGATCCGTTTCGATGGTCGTGTTCGTGTGGACGCCCCGCGGGCTCACGCTCCCGGCGTGGGCGGGGTGGGAGAGAGGTCAGGCCACGGCCCGGGACGTGAGGGAGACCCGGGCACTGCGCACGGTGGCCTTGAGCGCGGTCATCAACCTCACCTCCCTCTCTCTTCTCCGTCCGTGGACGAACACGGCGAGGGCCACTCTACAGGGGGGAGTCGTCCGGCGGGACGGGGGAGTCGGCCCGGACTTCTCCGACGGGGACGGCCACGGGGGCGACGACCGCGGCGATGACCTTCCGTGGCCTGGGCGTCGACGCCCGCATGGCCGCGTACGCGCGCGAGGGGCGGGCTGGACGTCCACGTCGCCCGGTTCGAGGACTGGGACCCGGCGGGCCGCCGCTTCGACACGGTCGTCGCGGGCCAGACCTGGCACGGGATCGACCCGGTCGCGGGCGCCGCCAAGGCGGCGGCCGAGGGCCTGGGGGCAGGTTCGTCATGGGGTACACGGCGCTGGTGGTGACCGCTGTGGTGCGGCGGGGGCGGGGTTAGCCTGGCGGGATGATCGAGACCGAACGGCTCTTGCTGCGACCGTTGACGACGCAGGATGCCGACGCGTTCGTGACGCTGCACGCCGATGAGCGGGTGAACAGGTTCGTGGGCGCGTACTCGCCCGAGCAGGCGCGGGAGCGGCTGGTCACGATCGAACGGCAGTGGGCGGAACGGGGGCACGGGCTGTGTGCCGTCGAGCTGAAGTCCAGCGGGGAGTTCATCGGCCGGGTGGGGCTGAACTACTGGGAAGAGCTGGACGAGGTCGAACTCGGCTGGACCCTGGCGGCGGAGTCCTGGGGCCACGGCTACGCGACGGAGGCCGCCGGCGCGTGTCTGGACTGGGGGTTCGCGACGCTGGCGGACGAGTACTTCATCTCCTTGATCCGCCCGGCGAACACGGCGTCGGTGCGGGTGGCGGAGCGGCTGGGGTTCGCGCCCCGGCGGGAGCAGACGTTCATGGGGCACGAGGTGACGGTGTACGCGCGGGACAGACCGTCCGACGGCTGAGGCGGCTTCCGCCACCGGGCCGAGGGGTACGGGCCGCGCGCGCCGGTGCGCCCCGCCACCGGGGGCCGTTCGCGGTGGCGGGGCGCGGTCCTTACGGGTGCGTCGGGGCGGTTACGCGCAGGGGCCGAGGTCCTCCCACACGCCGCTGCCGCCGCCGGGCGTCTCGCCCTGGGTCCACCACTTGGCGCGCCAGGTGTGGCCGTTGTGGGTGACCGTGTTGCCGCCGTTGTAGACGGAGCCCGCGCTCCAGGGCGTCGCGGCGCACTGACCGGGGCCGGGGCCCGGGTCGCTGCCGCCGCCGATGTTGACGTCGATGCAGGAGTAGAAGGCCATGGGCGTGTCGTAGACGTTCCACACGGCGAGGACCTTCTGCTTGCCGCTGAAGTTGCCGAAGTTCACGTTGTGGTACACGTCGGCGGCGGGCTGGGCGCCGCCGTCGTTGAACTCGGCGATCTTCGTGCCACCGATGAAGTACTGCCAGGTGCTGGTGCGGTGGCGCGCGGTGAGGTGCCAGCTGAACGTGGTCGAGCTGCCGACCCCGTTGACGCGCCAGCCCTTGCCGTTGTCGTCCAGCTCGGCGAACTGCCCGTTGCCGCCGCTGCAACTCGTCAGGCCCTTCGGGCCCTCGACGCTCTGCGGCTCGTACGTGATCTGCCCGCAGTTCACGATGCCCTGCGCGCACTGGTCCTGCCGGCTCGACGGGGACGTGACCCAGCCGTGTGCGCCGGCGGAGGGGGCGGGGAGGCTCACGGCCAGGACGGGGGCGACTGCCGCACCGACCACTGCCGCCAGTCTTCGTTTCGTGTGCATGTCAACTCCTGGGCTCGCGTGACATGGGAGGACGCGCAGGTGGCCACGGGTGGTCCAGCGGCTCGCCGTCCGCGCGCTGTGGTGCGCGCCGTCGACTGCGGCTCGGCGACCGGCTGTTGGTCTAGACCTTAGCGGCTGTCGGGTTGCGGTCAAGGGGGCATGGCCCCCCAAGTCCGCACGCGACTCCACTGGTCTGGACAAGACCGCTCACCGCGCATCTCCCCCGGCGGTTACGGGAGTCGGGCCCCGGCCGTCCGCGTCGTCCGCCCTCACCAGGAACGGCGTCAGCAGCTCCGGCACCGCCTCCTCCGCGAACCGCAGCCCCTGCGCCTCCCCCACGTCGTACGCCGCGTACGCCTGCGCCCCCGCCGCCGTCGTCGCCCGCAGCGTCACCAGCCCCGCCCGCCGCTGGAACAGCGACTGCCGCACCGTCCAGCCGACCACCCCGTCCCGCCGCAGCGCCACCGTGGAGCGCCGCAGGGTGCCGCTGCGTACGACCAGATACGGCCCCGCGAGCCCGTGCCCCAGGCTCCGGTACGCGTCCCGCGCCAGCAGCGCCGCCGCCGGCAGGAGCACCGCCGCCGTCACCGCCGCCGCGTACAGCAGCCCCCGTACCGACAGCGCCGCGCCCAGCACGCCCAGCACCGCCACGGGCACCAGCGCCGCGCCCAGCGACCACCGCAGCCGGCGCGCCAGCGCGGCCCGCGGGTGCGGGGCCAGCTCCGGCCGGGTCAGCGCGACGGGCGCGCGGAGCACCCGGGCCGTCACGTCGTCGACGACGGCGCGCGGGGCGGCGGGCAGCAGGGCGTTGAGGTCGTCGTCCTCGCCGTCCCTGCGGGACAGGCCGGTCGCGATCGCCTCCACCCGGGCCGCGCCCGACAGCCGTACCCCCAGCGGCTCGACGACGTCGACGCCGCGCAGCCGCGCCTCCTCCAGCGATATCGACCGGGTGGTCAGCAGCCCGCGGCGGACGCGCAGCGTGCCGTCCGGCTCGCGCTCCAGCCGGTAGCTCCACCACATCTCGGTCCACAGCCCGAGCGAACCCACGAACCCGGTCACCAGCGCGATCGACCCCAGGGCCAGCACCGTCCACAGCGCGGGCAGCGGGCTGAAGGTGTCCCGTACCCAGTCGACCACCGTCTCCTCCGCGCCGAACCACTGGCTGACCTGCATCACCGCGCCCCAGCCGGTGAGCGCGAGGAGGGGCGTGAGGAACGAGAGGGGTGCGTAGCGGATCCAGCCGGGGGAGAGGGCGGCGAGCCGGGGGTCGTCGCCGGCCGGTGCCGCCCCCGTCTCCCGGCGCAGGAGGGCGCGGCGCAGCGACTCGCCCTCCGCGCGCCGCACCGGCATCAGTTGCAGCGCGGACTCGCCGGCGGCGCTCTGGTCGCCGGTGCCGATACGGACCTTGACCAGCCCGAGGAGACGGAGGAGGGGGTGCGCGGTGAGGTCGACGGTGCGGATCCGGTCGCGGGGGAGGGAGCGCCGGTTGGTGAACAGCACGCCGGTACGCAGCTCGACGCGCTCGGCGCCCACGCGGTAGCGGGTGTGGCGCAGCCGCAGCACGTCCACGGCGAGCCCGCCGCCGAGGAGCAGCACGCACCCGGCCAGCACCCAGGCCACGGCGGCACGGAAGTCGAGGTGCGCGGCGAGCCCGGCACCGACCGGGACACCGGCGCCGAAGGCGGCGCCGAGGAGGAGCTGGGCGGTGACGAGGAGGGAACGGCGGTCGAGGCGGCGCCAGTCGGATGCGGCGTCCGGTGGCGCCGGGGCGTCGGTGGCGGTGACGGCCACGGTGGTGTCGGTCGTGTCGCCGGTGTCGGGGGCCGGGGTGCGCGGGGCCGGGGCCTGCGTGCGCGGGGCCGCGGGCGGCGGGTCCGGTGCGCCGGCGGGCGGCGCGGTGCGCCCTGCGGGCGCGCCCGCCCCCGTACCTGTGGCCGCGTCCGTCACGTCGCGTCCCCCGGCGTCTTCTGCGTCGCCAGCGCCAACCGCTCCGCCAGCTCCGCCGCCTCCTCGTGGTCCAGCGCCTCGATCCGCAGCGCGCCCTTCGCCGACGCGGTCGTCACCGTCACCGCCGCCAGCCCGAACGCCCGCTGCAGCGGCCCCCGTTCGGTGTCGACCGTCTGGATCCGCGACATCGGCGCGATCCGGGAGTCGACCCAGAAGTAGCCGCTACGGACGTACACCGCGTCGTCCGTGACCTCCCACCGGTGCACGCGGTAGTACCACCGCGGCAGCCCCAGGCCCACCGCCAGCCCCGCCGCGGCCACCCCCGTGCCCGCCGCCAGCAGCCAGAACCTGGCAGGACCGATCAGCGCGCCCAGCCCGCCCAGCACCGCGACCGGCACGGCCGCCGCCAGCAGCAGTTGCGTACGCCACCAGGCGACCGCCCGGCGGTCCACCCGGTGCTGCGGCGGCCGCAGCCGCGGCCCGGCCTGGTCCGGGACCCGGCTCTCTCGATCTACGCCCACGATCTGCACCGTACGTCCTGCCCCGCGGAGGTCACGGCCGGGTGCGCAGCGTTCCGGCCGCGGCGACCGGCTCGTAGTGCTCCAGGAAGAGCTTGCCGACGAGCGCGCCGCGGGTGGAGACGCCGGTCTTGTCGAAGACCGCCTTGATGTGGTCGCGGACGGTGTGCGGGGAGAGGAACAGCTCGGCGGCGATGCCCTCGGTGGCCAGGCCGCGGGCGAGGAGCTGGGTGATCTCCAGCTCGCGGGCGGTCAGTTCGTAGGCGTCGGCGAGGAGCGGGGCGATCTCGGCGGCGGCCGCGGGTTCGATGACGACGGCGGTGGACTGGGGGGCGCCGTCGGCGCCGTGGAGGCAGGAGGCGTGGCAGGTCAGCCACCGTCCGGCGGCGGTACGCAGACGGATGCGGGGCGCGGCGCCCGTCGCCGCCGGGGTCCGGTCGGCCGGGTGCGTCGGCTCGGCCGTGCCCGCCGTCGCCGGAGCGCCGGCCGCGGTGCCCGCCGTCGCCGGTTCCTCCGCCGCCGCTGCCGCCGTCGCGGCGCGGGCCTGGAGCACCACCCCGTGCAGCCACGCCGGCACCGCGAGGCCCAGCGCCGACGCCCGCGCCGGTCCCGGGGGGAGCGCGGCGAGGTGACGGCGGGCGGCGGTGTTGGCCGAGACGAGACGGGCGTCGGCGTCGAAGAGGAGCAGGCCGGGCTCGCCGCCGCCGCGGAACTCCCCGTTCCGTACGGACTCCTCCACCCCTCTGTCCCTACCCGCGGCCGCCGGCTCCGCGTACGAGCGCAGCCGCCGCGCCAGCGGCGTCGTCAGCCCCGCGACCACCCGCTCCTCCGCCGCGCTGAACGGCGCCCGCCCGCGCGCCCGGAACAGACTGAGGTGCCCCTGCGGCCGGCCGCCCACCCGCAGCACCGCCCGCAGCTCGTCGTGCAGCCCCCGGGGCCGCAGGAACTGCCGGTAGATCGCCGCCCGCTCCGGCTCCCCGCCCGTCGACGCGCGCAGCGCCGCGACCGGCACCCGGGCCCGCGCGAGATCCGCGAAGCGGTTGACCCGCTCGTCGAACAGCTCGCACTCCCAGTAGTCCCAGCAGCCGCGCTTGTCGGTGTTCTCGGTGCGGACGGGCGCGGTCATCAGCCCGGTCGCCGGATCGGTGGCGCGCCAGACGGCGGCGTCGTACGGCAGCAGCCGGCGCAACTGCGCCGACACCTCGGCGAAGAGCGCGAGCGCGTCGGGCGCGCGGTCGGCGCGCGCGAGCAGCTCGCCGCGCACCGCGCCGCGCGCGGCCGGGGTGAGGACAGCGGGTGTCGGCACGGGCGGCCACCTCCGCCACGGACAACGGCCGGGGGCGCGTCCGGGATTCCCCTCAATCGGGGGATGGGTTGGCGCGGCCGCCGGGCGGAGGGTCGCGGACATGGAGTTCATGCAGTTCAGGCCGGGTGAATCCGGCTACGAGACGGAGTTGGCCGGCTTCAACCGGATCGTGTCCCACCGGCCTGCGGCGATCGCCGCGGTGCGGTCGGTGGCGGAGGTGCGGGCCGCCGTGCGGTACGCCGCGGAGCGCGGGATGCCGGTGGCCGTGCAGTCGACCGGCCACGGGCCCGCGGGGGCGGTCGGCGCGGACACCCTGCTGCTGTCGGTACGGCGGCTGCGGGGCGTGCACGTCGACCCCGCGGCCCGTACCGCGCGGGTCGCCGCCGGCACCCGCTGGCAGGAGGTCGTCGACGCCGCGGCGCCGCACGGCCTCGCCCCGCTGTGCGGTTCGTCGCCGCTGGTCGGCGTCGTCGGCTACACCCTGGGCGGCGGCCTCGGCCCGCTGGCCCGCACGTACGGCTACGCGGCGGACCAGGTGACGGCGGTGGAGCTGGTCACCGCGGACGGGCGGCTGCGGGAGGTCACCGCCGAGCGGGAGCCGGAGCTGTTCTGGGCGCTGCGCGGGGGCGGGAAGAGCGGCTTCGGGGTGGTGACGGCGCTGACGTTCCGGCTGCCGCCGGTGGCGCGGCTGTACGGGGGCGGGCTGCGGTTCGCGGGCGCGGACGCGGCGGCGGTGCTGGCGGCGTGGCGGCGGGTGACGGCGGCGGCGCCCGAGGAGCTGACGACGTCGGTGGCGCTGCTGCGCGTACCGGGGGAGCGGGGGTTGACCGTGCACGTGCGGGTGGCGGTGGCGGCGGAGTCCGGGCTGGAGGCGCTGGGGGAGAGGCTCGTACGTCCGCTGCGGGAGGCGGCGCCGGCGTTCGCGGACACGGTACGGAGACGCCCGTACCGCACGGTCGCGGAGATCCACGAGGACCCGGTGGAGCCGATGCCGTACCACGAACGCGGCATCCTGCTCCGGGAGTTCGGCGCCGCCGCGGAGGCCGCGCTGCTGGCCTCTGCCGGCCCGGGGGCGGAGTGCGCGGACTGGGCGGTCGAGCTGCGCCACCTCGGCGGCGCGGCGGGCCGCCCCCCGGCGATGCCGAGCGCGGTGGGCAGCCGGGCGGGGGCGTTCACGCTGACGACGCTCACGGCCCCGGGCACGGACAGCGGGGTACCGAGCGCGCTGGGGGAGTGGTCGACGGGCGGCAGGTACGTCAACTTCCTCGCGGGCCCGGGAACGGAGCGGCTGGCGCCGCAGGCGTACGACGCCGGGACGTACGCGCGGCTGCGGGCGGTGAAGGGAACGTACGACCCGGAGAACGTCTTCCGCCACGGCCACGCCGTGCCTCCGGCCGGGACCGGGGTCGCGGCGGGCGCAGACCGGGCCGCGAACGCGGGGGCGGGGCAACCCGGTTCCGGTGGTCACGCCGGGACGGGCGGGACCGCGCCGCCCGGTTCCGCGGGTTCAAGTCCCGCCGCCCCGCCCGGGGCCGGTGGCCCGCCCGGGGTCCGGCCGGCCGCCTCCGGCGGGCCCCGCGTGCCCGCGCAGGGCGCCGCTGCGGAGTCCGGCGGAGCCGCGCCGGCCGGCTCCGGGGGACCCGGTGACGCCCGCACGGCGTCGGCCACCCCTGCCGTTTCCGGGATCACGGCTCCGACCGGTTCCGCCGGAGTGGCGGGTCTCGTGACCCCCGCCGGTCCCGGCTCCGCCGCGGCGGCCGGATCCCCCGGCTCCGCTGCCGGCCCTGCCCTCGACGCAGCCGCCCCCGCGGCAACCCCCGCCCGACTCCCCCGGAGGGTCTCGTGACCGCCCCCGCGGCCTCCGCCGCCTCCCTCTCCTCCAGCCCGCCGAGCCGGTCCGTCGGGCTGCGGCTCGGGGCGCTGTTCGGGCCCGCCGTGTTCGGCGTCACCGCCGCCGGGGTGGCGCTGCCCGACGTGGCACGCGGGCTCGACGCCTCGCCCGCCGCGGCCACCTGGGTGCTCACCGCCCACGCCCTCGCCCTCGGCGTCGGCACCGCCCTCGCCGGGCGGCTCGCCGACGCTCTCGGCATACGGCGCATCCTGGCCGCCGGTGCCGCGGTACTCGCGGCGGGCGCCGTGGTGTGTCTGCTGGCGCCGTCGCTCGAAGTGCTGGTCGCCGGGCGGTTCCTGCTCGCCGCCGGGTCCGGGGCGATGACGTCCGGCGCGCTGGCGCTCACCGCCGCCACCGCGCCCGAGCGGCGCGCGCAGGTGCTCGCCGTCTTCGGCGCGGTCATGGCCGTCTGCTCGGCCGCCGCGACGCTCGCGGGCGGCGTGGTCACCGAAGGGGCCGGCTGGCGGCCGACGCTCGTGCTGCCCGCGCTCTCCCTCCTCGCCCTCCCGTTCTGCCTGCGTCTCGTACCTGCGCGCGGCGGCGAGGGCCGCGCGCCCGACCTGCCCGGCGCCGTGCTCCTCACGCTCACCGCCGCCGGCCTGCTCATCCTCATCCAGTCCACGACGCTCGACCTGCCGCCCGCCGCCGTCGCGGGCACCGCGGCCGTGCTGCTCGTCGCGGGTACGGGCTGCGCGGTCCGCACCGTGCGGAGACCCGGGGGATTCGTCCCGTACACCCTGGTGCGCGATCCGCTGTTCCGGCGGGCGGCGGCGACGGGCGCGGGGGTGTACGCGGGGCTGTTCGGCGCGATGTACGCGGTGCCGCAGCTGCTCGTACGGGACCACGGCTGGAGCGTCTTCGCGGTCGGCGGCTGGCTGCTGCCGGGCGCGGTGGCGGGGGCGGCGCTGTCGCGGGTGGCGAGTGGACTCGGTCCGCGCGGCGCGCGGCTGCCCGCGGCGGTGGGGGCGGTCGCGGCGGTGCTGCTGGGTGCGGCGGCGCTGACCGAGGAGCCGGCGGTGCTGGTGGTGGGCACGTCGGCGGCGCTGGCGGCGTTCGCGGTGACGCAGGTGGTGCTGACGGGGCTGCTGTCGGGGCACCTGGCGCCGGAGCGGCGCGGGGGCGCGCTGTCGCTGCTGAACCTGGCGTTCTTCGTCGGCGGCGGCGCGGGGTCCGCGGTCGCGGGCGCGCTGGCGGATGCGGAGGGCCTGCCGGTGGCGCTGGCGGTGGTGGCGGCGTTCCCGCTCGCGGCGGGGGCCGCGGCGGTGCGGCTGCGGCTGCGGCACACCGTGTCAGCACCGTCTCAAGATCGCTCCAAGCGCGCGACAGAGGGCGCTTCCTGAGGACGAACGGAGGAAGGTGAGAAGCCGGGGGGACGGTCCGCGGGCCACGGCCCGCGGACCGTTTTCCCGGTCTTCCGAAGGCTCCCCGCCGCGCGGAGGAGGGCCAGGCGGGCCCGGCCTGCCCGTCTGCCCGGCCGCCCGCACTCCCTACGGCTCCAGTACGACCTTCCCCACCGTCCCCCGCGTCTCCAGCGCCCGGTGTGCCTCGGCGGCCCGTGCCAGCGGATAGCGCTGCACCAGCGGCGTCCAGCGGCCCGTCGCCGCCTCCGTCAGCGCCGCTTCCTCCATCCGCCGCAGGGGGTCGTCGCCGCCGATGCGGCTGAGCCAGTCGGGGCCGAGGACGTTGACCGACGTAATGCCCCGCTCCGTCAGCTCCGCCTCGGTGAACTCCAGCGGCGTCCCCGACGACCAGCCCAGCACCAGGTGCCGCCCGCCGGGCGCGAGGAGGCCGGCGGCCGTGCGGGCGGCGGTGCCGCCGACCGTGTCGAGGAGCACCGTGGGCCGGCGGTCGCCGAGGGCGGCGCGTACGGCGTCGGGCCAGGCCGGGTCGGTGTAGTCGGCGGCGGCGTCCGCGCCGAGGTCCCGTACGCGCGCGACCTTCTGCGGACCGCCGGCCAGGCCCACCGCGTACGCGCCGAGGTTGCGGGCGTACTGGACCAGCAGCGAGCCGACACCGCCCGCCGCCGCCGTGACGATCACGACGTCGTCCGCCGTCACCTCGGCGAAGTGCAGGAAGCCCATCGTCGTCCGCCCCGTGCCGATCATCGCGACGGCCTCCGCGGCGTCGAGGGAGTCGGGCAGCGCGTGCAGCCGCTCCGCCTCGGTGACGGTCAACTCCGCGTAGCCGCCGGGGCGGAGCCCGATGTGGGCGACGACGCGGCGGCCCAGCCACTCCGGGTCGACGCCGTCGCCCACGGACTCGACGGTGCCGGCGACCTCGCGGCCGGGGATCGTGGGCAGGTCGGCGGGCGGCATGGGGCCGCCGGTCTCGCCGGCGCGCAGGAAGGTGTCGAGGAGGTGGACCCCGGCGGCGGCGACGGCGATACGTACCTGGCCGGGGCCGGGTACGGGGTCGTCGGTCTTCTCGTAGACGAGGTTCTCTGCGGGGCCGAAGGCGTGCAGTCGTATGGCGTGCATGAGGCCAGCAGACAACTTGAACAGAACTTCAGGTCAAGCGGGCGGGCCCCGGAAGCCGCGAGCACACCCCCCGCCGCTACGCCGCCGTGTCCAGCCGCCCCTCCGGCAGCGCCAGTCGCACCGCCTCGATCGCACTCGCGAACGCCACCTCGCTCAGCACCCCCGGCGCCGCCACCTGGTCCCCCGCCGGGTACACCCCGTCGCCCCGGTCCACCCCGGGCCGGTCGCGCCACGTGCTGCCCGGCGGGTCCACCGCACCCGTGCGGCCCGCGGCCAGCGCCTCGCGGCGCCACACCGTACGGTCCCGCCAGCACGGGTAGCCCAGGTCCAGCAGCTCCTCGGCCCGTGCCACACCCACCGCCTTGTTCTCCCCGGGAGCCACCGGCACCTGGCCCTGGACGAGCTGTTCGCCCGCGGGGGCAAGCGACGTGTCCCCGGCGGAGAAGCGCTCCACCCAGCCGGGGGCGTCGAGGTCGGAGACGACGAAGGCGTCGCCGCGGCGCCGGCGTACGGCGAGGTCGAGGAGGACCGTACGGCCCGAGGGCCAGGTCAGCGACGCGTCGCCGAGGAGCGCGCGGGCGGCGGGCAGCGAGGTGGCGACGACGACGGGACCGTCCTGCGGCAACTCGGCGACACGGGTGCCGATCTCGATCCGTACGCCGAGGTTCCACGCCATGCTCGCCATCCGGTCGACGACCGAACCCCAGCCGCCCACCGGGTAGTGCGCCTCGGGCGGCAGCGCGGTGGTGCGGCGCAGCCGCTCCTGGACGAAGGCGGCGGACAGGGAGCCCGGGTCGTGGTGGAAGAGCGCGACGGCGCTGTAGCGGGCGGCGGCCAGGGCACCGGCCTCACCGGCGATCTCCGCGGCCCAGCCGTGGAAGTCGCGGTCCACGGGCGCCTCGCGGCGGCGGACCAGGCGCAGCATCGCCGCCGGCGGCACCTTCCGCAGCCGGCCGTCGCGGCGGAAGCGGAACCGGGAGCCCTCCAGGGGCGGGATCGGGGCGAGCGGGCCGAGGAGGTGGCGCTTCTTGAGCCAGGCCCAGTGCGGGCCGCGGTAGTAGAGGGCGTGCGGTCCTTCGTTGGTGCGGTAGGGCGCGTCGGCGGTACGGGCCCGCCCCCCGACGGTGTGGTGCGCCTCGTACAGGGTGACGCGGGCGCCTGCCTCGGCGGCGGTGATGGCGGCGGTGAGCCCGGCCAGCCCGCCGCCGATGACGGAGATCCGTCGCATGTGGTGCTCCTCACCTGCGATATTGCCGTTCTGCGTAGGGGACACCGTGGGGGTCGGGAATGTGACATCGGGGCGCTGTCAGTGTCGTAGGTCACGATGGGGCGCATGACGAGGCGGAAGACGGTCAAGGCGCCGCGGCGGCCCGCGGTGCGGCTCCCCGGGTCCCTGGAGCGCTACGGGGCGGGGGACGAGGGCGCCGCGGGGACGTACCGGCCGGCGGACCTGGAGCCCGACGGGGACTACGACGCGCTGGAGTTCGCCGGGCTCGACCTGACCGGGGCGGACGGCGCGGGCGCGCGCTTCATGGACTGCGCGCTGCGCCGCTGCGTGCTGGACGCGGCGCGGCTGCCGAGCGCGCGGCTGATCGACTCGGTGCTGGAGGAGGTGCGCGGCGCGGGGACGGACCTGGCGGGGGCGACGCTGCGGGACGTGGAGCTGACGGACACCCGGCTGGGCGGCGTGCAGTTGCACGGGGCGACATGGGAGCGGGTGGTGGTGCGGGGCGGCAAGGCGGACTTCCTGAACCTGCGGGGGGCGCGGCTGACGGACGTCGTGTTCGAGGACTGCGTGCTGACGGAGCCGGACTTCGGCGACGCCCGGCTGGAGCGGGTGGCCTTCGAGGGCTGCGCGATCCAGCGCGCGGACCTCTCCGGCGCCCGCCTGACGGACGTCGACCTCCGCCGCGCCGCGGAGCTGACCCTCGAACGCGGCGTGGACCGCCTCGCCGGCGCGGTCATCAGCCCCGGACAACTCCTCGCCCTGGCCCCGGTCTTCGCCGCTCAGGTGGGCGTGGAGGTCCTGCCGGCGGACGACGTGCAGAAACGTCACTGAACACCCGTTCGGGTGACGTGGTCGCCGATGCGGTCACACGATCTCGCCTACGCTGAAAGCGTCCTTCCCACGAAGGAGGTCATCATGGCTTTGACGATTCCCGAGCGCGAGGTGCTCGTGACTGCAAACGACCCGGTAGAGGACGCCTTCTTCGCGGCAAGCGCAGCCGTTCCGAAAGGGCGGCGCGTGGAACTGATCGAAGGGCAAATCCACGTGACGCCTCCGGCCAACGGTGAACACGAAGAAATCGTCTCCGGGGTCAACGAGCAGGTTCGCGACCATCGCAGAGACCTGCGGTTGTACCAGGGGATTGGGCTGGAACTCCCGGGCGCCGACCTCACGGAGCGGGTGATTCCGGACCTAGTGGCGGCACCCAAGCGCAGTTTTGACGCCGAAGTCGAATGGCATCAGCCGCACGCCGTCGTGCTTGTCGCCGAAGTCACCTCGAAGTCCACGGCCGAGAACGACCGCGTCAAGAAGCTCAGCGGTTACGCGCGCGCCGAGATCCCGGTCTACGTGCTCGTCGACCGGGAAGAAGGCGTCGTTTCAGCGTACAGCGAGCCGAGCGGAGGGAAGTACACACGCAACGAGCAGGTGGCGCTGGGCATGAAGCTCACGCTGCCCAAGCCGTTCGACTTCGAGCTGGACACCGCCGACTTCTGACCCCGCGCCCGGGGGCCCGGCTCAGACGCTGACGCCGAAGTCCTGGGCGATGCCCGACAGGCCCGAGGCGTAGCCCTGGCCCACCGCGCGGAACTTCCACTCCGCGCCGTTGCGGTACAGCTCGCCGAAGACCATCGCGGTCTCCGTCGCCGCGTCCTCGGTGAGGTCGTAGCGGGCGATCTCCGTGCCCCCGGCCTGGTTCACGACGCGGATGAACGCGTTGCGCACCTGGCCGAAGTTCTGGCTGCGGGTCTCGGCGTCGTAGATCGAGACCGGGAAGACGATCTTGTCGATCTCGGCCGGCAGACCGGCGAGGTTGACGTTGATCTGCTCGTCGTCGCCCGCGCCCTCGCCGGTGACGTTGTCACCGGTGTGCACGATCGTCTGGTCCGGCGACTGCCGGTTGTTGAAGAAGATGAAGTGCTGGTCGGAGAAGACCCTGCCTTCGGCGTTCACCGCGATGGCGCTCGCGTCGAGGTCGAAGTCCACCCCGGTGGTGGTGCGGACGTCCCAGCCGAGACCGACCGTGACGGCGGTCAGCCCGGGGGCTTCCTTGGTGAGCGATACGTTGCCGCCCTTGGACAGGCTTACGGGCATGGGGAGTCCCCTCCTGGTTCTGGCTCCACGTGCCGGAGCCACGTCTACGGACCACAACGCCGGGGTGCCCTACCCGGTTCCACGCACCGTATCCCTGCCACTTCCGGGCGACTTCCGGGTGACGCAAACGACGTGACAGGTCGAACATCCGCGCGGGATCATGGGAGACATGTCCGGTCCCTACCGCATCCGCGGCTCGGTCGCCCTGCCGGAGGCCGAGCTGCTGTGGCGTTTCTCGCGTTCGTCCGGACCGGGCGGTCAGCACGTGAACACCAGCGACACCCAGGCGGAGGTCCGCTTCGACCTCGCGCGTACGCAGGCGCTGCCGCCGGTGTGGAAGGAGCGGGCCCTGGAGCGGCTCGCGGACCGGCTCGTCGACGGGCACGTCGTGGTGCGGGCGAGCGAGCACCGCTCGCAGTGGCGCAACCGCGAGACCGCCGCCGTACGGCTCGCCGCGCTGCTCGCGGAGGCCACGGCGCCGCCGCCCGCGCCGCGGCGGAAGCGGAAGGTCCCCCGGGGGGTCAACGAGCGCAGGCTCCGGGAGAAGAAGCAGCGGTCCGACGTCAAGCGCGGCCGCACGGGCCGCGGCTGGGGCCAGTAACTCCCGCCGGCTCCCGCCCGTCGCCAACGCGAGGGTGCGAACGCTCAGCCCAGCGTCCGGTACCGCCCCCGGAAGTACGTCAGCGGGCTGCCGTCCGAGCTGGGCTGCGTCGCGCTCAGCACGCGCCCGATCACCAGCGTGTGGTCCCCCGCGACCACCCGCTGCTCCGTCCGGCACTCCACCGTCGCCAGGGCCCCGCCCACCAGCGCGCATCCGGTGATCTCGCCGCGCGTGTACGGGATGTCGTCGAACAGCAGCCGGTCGCTGATCCGCCCCTTCATCGCGAACCGCCCGGCGATGTGCCGCTGGCTCTCGGAGAGCACGGAGGCCGCCCACTCCTCGCGCTCCGTCAGCAGCTCGTCCATGCGGGAGCCGTTGCGGACGCTGACCATCACCAGCGGGGGGTCCAGGGACACCGACAGGAACGCGGTCGCCGTCATCCCCACGTCCTCGCCGTTCAGGCCGGGGTCCGGGTCGTACGCCGTGACCAGCACCACGCCCGCGGCCAGCCGGCTCATGGCCGCCCGGAACTGCTCGTCGCTCACCCCGACAGGATGGTCCACAGTTTGCGTCTCATGCAGCACGCTTCGAACGGTAACGGGGCGGACGGGCTCCGGGCATCGGGCCGAGGACGGAGCGGAGTCCTAGGTCTCCGCCCCGCCCCACCTGCCACGTGACCCGCACGGACCCCGCCGCGCGGCCCCCTCCGCCCCACCCGGCGCAAAGCCCCCGCTGACCGGCGTGCGACTCTTGGGCGCACGCCGGTTAACACCTCCCCACCCTGTGACTTGAGTCACAGAGAGCATCCAATGTTGACCCTGTGTACCCGCCGAAGAGCTGGCTGTGATTCAGTGGCCGTGTCGTTGGTGAAATTCCACGCGGGGGTCTCCCGCCGAGGTCGGGGCGAGACGGGAGGGCAGGTATGGAGACGGAGGCAGAGCCTTACGTAAGGCTGGCGAGCCTGCGCCGGTTGCATCAGGTCCTCGCGGACCTCAACCAGACGCGCAGTCTTGCCGACACACTCCAGAGCGTCGCGGACGGGCTCGTCGCCCTCGGGTACGAGGTGTCCGCGGTGAACCTCGTACGGCCCGACGGCGACCTCGTCGTCGCCGCCGTCGGCGGCGATCCGACCGCCGAGGCGATCATGGCGGGCCGGGTCGGTCCGCGCCAGGCGTGGGAGCGCCGGCTCCACATGGGCGTCGCGTGGGGCGAGCTGCGGTACATACCCCACAGCGAAGGCTGGGTGCTCGACGACGACGAGGTCCCGCAGACCCATCCCGTTGTCCCGCCGCCCTCCGCCCCCGGTGACTGGGTCACCGGCGACCGGCTCTTCGCGCCGATCTACGACGCCGGCCGCGAGCTGCTCGGCGTCCTGTCCGTCGACAAGCCGGCCAACGGCCGGGTGCCGACCCCCTGGGGGCGCGAGGCCCTGCAGATGTACGCCTCGCAGGCCGCCATAGCGATCACCAACGCCCGGCTGCGGGCCAACATGCAGCGCGCGCTGGTGCGTCTGGAGCGCGAGCAGCAGGCGCTGCGCGCCAGCGAGGAGAGCTTCCGCCAGGCCTTCGAGTACGCGCCCAGCGGCATGGCCGTCGCCGAGATGGGCGGCGACGACCACGGGCGGCTGATCCGTACGAACGACGCGCTGTGCCGGCTCCTGGGCCGCCAGCCCTCCAGCCTGCGCCGGCTGTCGTTCTCCGACCTGGTCCACCCCGAGGACGTCGGCACCCTGCTGCGCACCTTCGCCGAGGGCGGCAAGGCCGAGCTGCGCCTCGCCCGCCGCGACCACACGTACCTCTGGGTGAGCCTGCGCAACTCGGTGGTCGCCGACGCCGCCGACGGGCCGCGCTACCTCCTCACCCACGTCGAGGACATCGAGGAGCGCAAGCGCCACGAGGCGCAGCTCGCGCACCGCGCCAGCCACGACTCGCTCACCGGCCTGCCGAACGCCGCCGAGCTGCGCGCCCGGCTCACCGCCCGGCTCTGCGACCGGCCGCCGGAGCTGTACACGGGCGCGGTCAGCCACTCCGCCGCCGGGCTGCCGGGGCCGCGCGGCCGGGCCATCGTCGGCGCCGGGCGGATGCCCGGAGACGTCGACAGCAACGGCCACGGCTTCGGGACCGACGGCGCCGAGGAGCTGTGGGCGGGACCCGGTCCGTACGAGCACCATGTGCACGCCATGGTCCCCGAGGGCGGCGGCGGGGAGTCCGCGGGCAAGGGGCTCGCGGTGCTCTTCTGCGACCTCGACGGCTTCAAGTCCATCAACGACCGCTTCGGCCACAACACCGGCGACGCCGTGCTCATCGCCGTCGCGCAGCGGCTGACCCACGCGGTCCGCGACGGCGACACCGTCGCGCGGCTCGGCGGCGACGAGTTCGTGGTGCTGGCCGACGGCCTGACGCCCGGCGGCGCCGAGGACCTGGCGGTGCGGCTGCGGAACGCGATCATCCCGCCGATCCGGGTCGACGGCCGGGGGGTGCGGGTGGGCGCGAGCATCGGCACCGGCTGGGCGATGTGCGGGATGTCGACGGAGGAGATCCTCAGCTCGGCGGACCAGCTCATGTACCGCGAGAAGCGGGCCCGCTCGCAGGGCCGCTCGCACCGCCGGGCAGGCTAGTGGCGGCCGTACGGGCCGGGGGCGGCGCCGCCCCGCGGTCGTGCGTCGGCCACAGGCGGCCGTCGTGGCTTCGTCCACAGTCGACCGAAGGAACGCTCGGGTACTGCTCCGGACGGGGTAGGCTCGGCCTCTGGCCGGCGGCTCGCCGGCCGGGACGCAACGCCCACCAGGGAGTGAGAGGGAGATGACGGCCGGCCACCACGGTGCGGGCTCACCGCCCGAGGACGACGACCCCTTCGCCCACCTGTACCGCCCCGAGGGCGGTGCCGCGCCGGTTCCGGGTCCGGGAGAGGGCGCGGCCCCCACCCCGGGTGTGCCGCGCACGTCGTACACCCAGGTCAGGGCCGTCGGCGAGCGGACGTACGGCGGTCAGCAGGCCGCGCACCAGGTGCCGCCCCAGCAGGCGTATCCGTACGGGCAGTCCAGCCCCAGCCCGCACTACGCCGCGCCCGAGACCTACGGCGGCCCCCCGCCGCAGCCCCCGCCCTTCCCGCCCGGCGGCCCCGGCGAGGGCCCGCGCCGCAGACGCGGCGGCGGGCGGAACGGGCTGATGCTCGGCGCGGTCGCCGTGGTCGCCACGGTCGTGATCGCCATCGTCGCCGCGGTGCTCTTCAGCGGCGACGGGGAGGACTCGGACGTCGGCGGCGGCGACTCGCAGTCCGCGGCCCCCAGCCCCGACGGCAAGGGCGACGACGAGCCCAAGAACGGCGACGACAAGCCGAAGAAGGACCCCACCGCCCCGCCCGCCGAGGACGCCGCGAAGCTGGCGCTGGCCGGCGGCGCGGTCGTCGGCAGCGACACGAACGTCTCCGAGGACGGCCCGTACGTCCACGGCCTGGAGAACCAGGGCGCGTCCGCGACCTGGAAGCCCGAGGTCGGCGAGGCGGGGGAGTACACGCTCTTCGTCGACTACAGCGTGCCGGGCAAGGACGCCGAACTCACGCTCACGATCAACGGTCAGTCGGACGGCCGGACGGTGAACCTGGAGAACTTCGCGAAGGCGAAGAAGGGTGACTGGCTGGCCGGCTGGACCCGGTCCTACTCGTGGATCTCCCTGGACGAGGGCGCCAACGAGATCACGCTGTCCTGCGAGTCGGGCAACAAGGAATGCCAGAGCGCGATCGGCAAGGTGGAGCTCAAGAAGGGCCAGGTCACGTCGTAGACCTGCCGGAGCCTCGGCCCGGTACGGGCCCGCCGCGACGCACCATGCGCGCGCCGGGCCCGTCGTCGTCCCCGCGGCCGTCAGCCGCCGACGACCTCCAGGAACCGGCGTACGGTCGCCGCCATCGCGTCCCGTCCCGGCGCCAGGTACGTGCGCGGGTCCACCACGTCCGGGTGCGCGTCCAGATGGGCGCGGGCGGCGCCGGTGAACGCGGTGTTCAGGGCCGTACCGACGTTGATCTTCACCATCCCCGACGCCACCGCCTGCCGCAGCTCCCCGTCCGGCACCCCGGACGAGCCGTGCAGCACCAGCGGCACCGCGACCGCGGCCCGCAGCCGGCCGATCAGCTCGTGGTCCAGCGCCGCGGTGCGCTCGGTCATCGCGTGCGAACTGCCCACCGCGACGGCCAGTGCGTCGACCCCGGTGTCCGTGACGTACGCGACGGCCTCGTCCGGGTCCGTACGCACTCCGGGCGCGTGCGCGTCGAGCGGCGCCTCGCCCTCCTTGCCGCCGACCTTCCCCAGCTCCGCCTCGATCCAGATGCCGTGCTCGTGCGCCCAGCGCACCGCCTCCGCGGTGGCCGTGACGTTGTCGTCGTACGACAGCCTGGAGGCGTCGAACATCACCGAGCTGAAGCCCAGCCCGTGCGCCGAGCGCATCAGTTCGGCGGAGACGACGTGGTCCAGGTGCAGCGACAACTGCGCGGACGAGGCGCGCGCCACGGCCGCCGTGGCGGCGGCGATCGGCGTGAGCCGGCCGCCGTGGAACCGTACGGCGTTCTCCGAGATCTGCAGCACCGCGGGCGCGCCCGCGGCCTCCGCGCCGGCGGCGATGGCCTCGGCGTGCTCCAGTGTGATGACGTTGAAGGCGGGCACGCCCTGACCCGCGGCGCGGGCCGCGGCGACGAGTTCCCCGGTGGTGGTGAGTGGCATCTTCAGGCCCCATCCCGGGCCGCACCGCGGCCCGACGTGATCTCGATGCGCGGCAGCGTCTCCGCGTAGACGGCGGTGTCGAACTCGCCCGCCACGGGCGCGGCGACGGTCGCCGCGGACAGCGCCACCGCGCGGGCGAGCCGGGCGGGCCAGTCCAGACCCTCGGCCAGCCCGGACAGCAGCCCGGCGACGGCGGAGTCGCCGGCGCCGGTGGGGTTGCCCGGCACGTGCCGCGGCGGTGCGGCGCGCCAGGTGCCGTCGGCGGTGACGGCGAGGAGCCCGTCGGCGCCCAGCGAGGCGACGACGGCGTGGGCGCCGCGGCGGCGGGCGTCGTCGGCGGCGCGCAGCGGCTCGGTGGCGCCGGTGAGCTGGGCCAGCTCCTCGGCGTTGGGCTTGACGAGGTCGGGTCCCGCGGCGACGCCGCGGCGCAGCGGTTCGCCGCTGGTGTCGAGGAGTACGGGCACGCCTGCGGCGTGCGTGGCGCGTACCAGCTCGGCGTACGCGTCCACGGGCACGCCGGGCGGCAGGCTGCCGCACAGTGCCACGGCCCGCACGGGCGCGGCGGCTTCGCCGGTACCCGCGCCCGTGTCCTTGAGCAGCGCCGCGTACGCGTCGAGGAACGCCGCCCACTCCTCGGCGGTGACCTCGGGCCCGGCCTCGTTGAGCTGGGTGGTGTCGCCCGTACTGCCGTCCACGACGGCGACCGTGCGCCGGGTGTTGCCCGCGACGGAGACGAGCGCGTCGGTCACGGATCCGCCGGCCGCCGACCCCGGTTCCGCGGCCAGCAGCGCGCGGACGTGCGCGCCCGTGGGGCCACCGGCCAGGCCGGTGACGGTCACGGGATGGCCGAGCGCGGCGAGCACGCGGGCCACGTTCAGGCCCTTGCCGCCGGGCCGCTCCGTGACGTCGGTGATGCGGTGCGACGCGTGGGCACGCAGCCGCGGCACCCGGTACGTGACGTCGAGTGCGAGATTGAGTGTGACGGTGAGGAACATATGCGCGAAGGATCCTGCCATGGTGCCCCGATGCCGTCGACGGCACGCGCCGCCGACGGCGCGCCTCAGCTACCGGGTTCGACGATCCACGCACCCTTGCGCATGATCCCGACGAGAGCGAACCGGGCGTCGAGCACGACGAGGTCCGCGTCCTTTCCGGGCTCCAGCGAGCCGATCCGGTCGTACGCGCCCAGCACCTTCGCCGGCGTCGCCGACAGCGCCTCCACGACGTCCCCGATCGGCAGGCGGTCGACGGTGACCGCCCGGTGGAACGCGGTGTCCAGCGTCAGCGTGGAGCCGGCGATCGACCCGCCGTCGACCAGCCTCGCCACGCCGTCCCGCACGTCGACCTCCATCGGGCCGAGCGGGTAGCGGCCGTCGCCCATGCCGGCGGCGCCCATCGCGTCGGTGATGAACGCGACCCGGCCGGCCCCGGCGGTCCGGAACGCCAACTGCAGCACCGCCGGGTGCAGATGCACGCCGTCGTTGATCAGCTCGACGGTGACCCGCTCGTCCTCCAGCAACGCGGCGACCGGCCCCGGCGAGCGGTGGCCGAGCGCGGGCATGGCGTTGAAGAGGTGGGTGGCGACGGTGGCGCCGGCCGCGACGGCCTCCTGCACGGCGTCGTACGAGGAGTCGGTATGGCCCACGGCGGCGATGACGCCGCTGTCGGCGAGGAGGCGCACGGAGTCGAGCCCGCCCGGCAGCTCCGGCGCCAGCGTGAGCATCCGGGTCTGCCCGCGGCCGGCCTCGACGAGCTTGCGCACGTCGGCGGGCGCGGGGTCGCGCAGTAGCGCGGGCTGGTGCGCGCCGCAGCGGTGCGGGGAGATGAACGGGCCCTCGAAGTGGATGCCGGCCAGCTCGCCGTCCTCGGCCAGCTCGGCGAGGACGCCGGCCTGCCGGGCGAGGTCGTCCAGGTCGCCGGTGACGGTGGAGGCGAGCATGGTGGTGGTGCCGTGGCCGCGGTGGGTGTCGATGACGGTGCGGGCCTGCTCGTGGGTGCCGCCGGAGAACGAGGCGCCGCCGGCGCCGTGCACGTGGATGTCGACGAAGCCGGGGACGATCCAGTGCCCGGAGAGGTCGAGCGCCGCGGGCCCGCCGTCGTCCCGCGGTTCGCCGGGACCCCGCGCCGTGCCGGCCCGCGGTGCCACCGAGGCGATCCGCCCGTCCGCGACGGTGAGCCGGGCGTCCTCTACGGTGCCGGCCGGCTGGACCACACGGGCGCCGGTGAGCACCGTGCCGCCCTCCCGCATCGAATCCCGCATCAGGCGGTTACCTCCGTGGCGAGTAGGTCCCAGGCGAGCTGCCCGGCGCCCAGGCAGGCGGCGGCGTCTCCCAGCTCCGCCGGGACGATCTGGGGGAATGTCTGGAACGTGATGCGCGCCCGGACGGCGCGTGTGAGCGGTACGAACAGGGTCTCGCCGGCCTCGGCGAGGCCGCCGCCGACGACGATCCGGCGGGGGTCGAGCAGGGTGATGCCGGTGATCAGGCCGCCGGCGAGGGCGTCGACGGCGTCCTGCCAGACGGCCTCGGCCAGCGGGTCGCCGGACTCGACGGCCTTGGCGCAGTCCGCGGCGGTCGCGCCGGGGTCGCCGCAGGCGGTGGCCCACGCCTCGCCGACGGCGGAGGCGGAGGCCAGCCGCTCCAGACAGCCGCGCTGCCCGCAGCCGCAGGGCGGCCCGTCGGGGCGTACGACGACGTGGCCGATCTCGCCGGAGCCGCCGTGGGCGCCGGGCTCGATCCGGCCGTCGATGCCGATGGCGGCGGCGATGCCGGTGCCCAGCGCGAGGAACAGGAACCGGTCCACGCCCCGCGCCGCCCCGAGCCGGCCCTCGGCGAGCCCGCCGGTGCGCAGGTCGTGGCCGACGGCGACGGGGCAGGTCAGCCGCTCGCCGAGGAGGCGGCGAAACGGTACGTCGCGCCAGCCGAGGTTCGCCGAGAACACCGCGACGCCCTCGGCGTCGTCCACGATCCCGGGCACCGCGACGCCGGCGGCGACGGCCGGTTCGCCGTACTTCTCCACGCCGGTGTCCCGCAGATCGGCGGCGAAGTCCAGCACGGCGGCGACGACGGCCTCGGCCCCCGCCTCGCGCGGGGTGGGCCGGCGGGTCTCGTGGAGCAGCGCGCCGTCCGCCCCGACGAGGGCGGCTTTCATCCCGGTGCCGCCCACATCCAGGGCGATGACGTGTCTCACGGGGGACAGTCTCGCCCGTAAAGAGGCGAGAGGTCTAGTCCAGTCGCGATGACGGGTCCGGTTTTCCCCGGTATCCGGTTGAGTGCCCCCGTGGGACGGGGGAGCGAGGGCGGACGGACGGCGTAGCCGAAGGGCGTACGTGACCGCGCGATCGCCTACCGCAGGACGACGCTGCGCGTCAGGTTCCGGGGGCGGTCCGGGTCGTATCCCTTCGCCTCCGCCACGGCCACCGCCAGCCGCTGCGCCCGTACCAGGTCCGCCATCGGGTCCAGCCCCCGCGCCGTCGACCCCGCGCTCAGATGGCCGCCGACCCGGCCCACGTCCGCCGCCAGCCCCTCCGGCAGCTCGCCGAAGTGCCACACCGCCCGCCCGGGGCCGGTGATCGCCATCGGCCCGTGCCGGTACTCCATCGCCGGGTAGCTCTCCGTCCATGCCCCGGCCGCCTCGCGCATCTTCAGCGCCGCCTCCGCCGCCAGACCGCAGGTCCAGCCCCGGCCCAGGAACGTCCACTGCACCGCCGCCGCCAGCTCCGGCGGCAGCGGCTGCGTCACCGCCAACTCGGCGTCGACCGCGGCGTCCGTGACGGACTTCACCCCCGCCGCCGGCGGCCCGTGCAGTTCGAGACCGGCGCGCAGCAGCGCCAGCGCCGTCGTCGCGAACCGGGTCTGCACCACCGACTCCTCGTCCGCGTACGCCAGCGTGACCAGCGCGTCCGCGGCCGTGGCGACCGGCGTCCCCGCGTCCGCGGTGAGGGCGGTGGTCGCGGTCCCGGCGGCCCCGTTCCGTACCGCCGCGAGCAGGTCCAGCACCTCGGTCGTCGTCCCGGACCGGGTGATCGCCACCATCCGGTCGTACTGCCGGCCGGCCGGGAACTCCGAGGCGGCGTAGGCGTCCGTGTGCCCCTGGCCCGCCGCCTCCCGCAGCCCGGCGTACGCCTGCGCCATGAACCACGACGTGCCGCAGCCGACCACCGCGACCTTCTCCCCGGGGTGCGGCAGCCCGGCGACGGTCGCCGCCTCCTGCCGGGCTCGGCGCCAGCAACTCGGCTGGGTGGCTATCTCGGCGGCGGTGCGGGACGGCTCTGCGGCTGCCATGAGGTGCGGCTCCCTGGGTGTGCTCGTGGACGTACGTCGCCACGCGCGTCGTTGCGATCGTGGGTGCTTTCGTGCCGTTCCGCGGTCGTTGGTGTGCGGTTCAGCTCGCCGCCTCCCTATCAGGCCGGTACCCCGTGCGGCAATGGCACGAAGGGGAGGTGGTTACGGAAGTGATATCCGTCTGGTGTAGACCTGGGAGGGGCGTTCCGGTCAGACTCGCCCCCTCAGATAATTCTGAAGGTGGGCTAAAGCTGTGCAGCGGCGTGGATTTCTGAAGGCGGCAGCCGGTGCCGCGGGAGCGGCTGCCCTGCCGCTGAGCGCGTGTGGGGACGGCAGCGGCGGCGGTGACGTCACGCTGAAGCTGGTGGCCGCCGAGTACGGCACGGGCGAGTCCGACACCGCCCGGCGCTACTGGGAGCAGTTGGCCGCGAAGTTCTCCAACGACACTCCGGGCATCTCGGTCGATATCGAGATCATCCCGTGGGAGGACATCGACGCCAAGGTCGACAAGATGGTCAAGGACGGCAACCCGCCGGACATCGCGCAGATGGGCCCGTACGCCGAGTACAGCTCCCGCGACATGCTCTACAGCACCGACGAGTTGCTCTCCATCCCCACCCAGGCCAACTTCGTGCCCAACCTCGCCGCCGCCGGCGAGGTCAACCGCGTCCAGTACGGCATGCCGTTCGTCTCCAGCTCGCGGCTGCTCTTCTACAACAAGTCGCTCTTCGAGGACGCGGGCCTGAGCACGGACCCCGAGGACGCACCCGAGGACTGGGACGGACTCCTCGACGTCGCGCAGGCGCTCAAGGACACCGGGGTGAAGGTCCCGTACGCGCTCCCGCTCGGCCCCGAGGAGGCCCAGGGCGAGACGCTGATGTGGATGATCAGCGGCGGCGGCGCGTACACGGACGACGTCGGCAGCTACACGATCGACTCCGAGCAGAACATCCACACCTTCAACTGGATACGCGACAACCTCGTCGGCGCCGGCCTCACCTACGCCGCGCCCTCCGAGACCAACAGACGCACCGCCTTCGCCGACTTCGTCAAGGGCGACGTCGGCATGATCTTCGGCCACCCGACGCTGATGCAGGAACTGCGGCGGGAGAAGGTCGACTTCGGCATCGCCCTGAAGCTGCCCGGACGCGACGGGCCCTCGGAGGCGACGATGGGCGTCGCCGACTGGATCATGGCGTTCAAGGCCAACGGCCACCGCTCCCAGATCGGCAAGTTCCTCAACGTCCTCTTCGACGACACCAACGTGCTGAAGTTCGCGCAGCGCTACGACCTGCTGCCGACGACGGTCTCCGGGGTGGACAAGCTGAGCCGGGGCCGCAAGGACCTGCAGCCGTTCCTGGACCAGCTCCAGTCCGCGGTCTTCTACCCGGACAACAAGACGTCGTGGGCGCGGGTGAACGCGGAGCTGAAGAAGCAGATAGGCAAGGCGGCCGAGTCGGGCGGCGAGCCCCCGGAGCGGGTGCTGACGAACCTGCAGAGCATCGCGGAGTCGGCCTCCACGACGGAGGAGTGAGCCGCCCCCGGTCGTTGCCGGTCGTACGGGCCCCGCGGCCCCCCGGATCCGGGGGCAGGCGCGCGTCAGCCCTCCCGGGCGTCGCGGCGGGCCTGCCGGACACGGCGCAGGCGATTGACGGTCACCGGATCGTGCTCCTGTGCGCGGGGGTCGTCCAGGAGCGCGTTGAGAAGCTGGTAGTACCGCGTCGGGGAGAGCCCCAGGCGCTCCCGTATCGCCCGTTCCTTCGCGCCCGGACCCGGCCACGCGCGCTTCTCCAGCGCGAGGATCGCCACGTCCCGCTCGGTCAGCACAGCCTCCGACATGCCCTGCACGTTACCGCGGGCCGGTAGGGTCCTGGACATGGGCAGCACCTCCGCAGCACAGCTCCCCGTTCCGCGTACCGAGGCGGGCCGCGCCGGCCTCGCGGCGCTCCTCGCCGGCCCGGAACAGGCCCTCGTCGCCTTCGACTTCGACGGCACCCTCGCCCCGATCGTCCCCGACCCCGACTCCGCGCGGGCCCACCCCGGCGCCGTACCCGCGCTGGCCCGGGTCGCGCCGCGCGTCGGGACCGTCGCCGTCATCACCGGCCGGCCCGCCGCCGTCGCCGTGCGGTACGGCGGCTTCGCCGGCGTCGCGGGCCTGGCGCACCTGCGCGTCCTCGGCCACTACGGCGACGAGCAGTGGGACGCCGCCACCGGCACCCTGCGCACGCCCGACCCGCACCCCGGCGTGGCCGCGGTGCAGGCCGAGCTGCCGGGCGTGCTGGAGACGGCGGGCGCCTGGCGGGGCACGTGGATCGAGGACAAGGGCCGCGCCGTCGCCGTCCACACCCGCCGCGCCGACAACCCCGCCGAGGCCGCCGACGCACTGCGCAAGCCGCTGGACGACCTGGCGGCGGCCCACGGCCTCGTGGTCGAGCCGGGCCGCTTCGTCCTCGAACTCCGCCCTCCCGGCATGGACAAGGGCCGCGCCCTGACGGCCCTGACCCGCGAGACCGGCGCCCGCACCGTCCTCTACGCCGGCGACGACCTCGGCGACCTCGCGGCCTACGACGCCGTGGACGCACTGCGCCCGGAGGGCGTCGCCGGCCTGCTGGTGTGCAGCGCGGCGACGACGGGCGAGGGCGCGGACGCGCTGGCGGACCGCGCGGACCTCACGGTCGACGGACCGCAGGGCGTGGTGGACTTCCTGACGGCCCTGGCGACGGCCCTCGGCACGTAGCCCCGGGCCGTCAGGCCCGCAGTCCCGCGCCGTCAGCCGCCGCCGGGCCGCCGTCGCCCCCCGTCAGTCGGAGAGCCGGCGCAGGAAGTCCCGTATCAGCCCGGCGCTCTGCGCGAACCGTGTCGTCAGCGGGAAGTGACCGGCGTCCAGCAACTGCACCTGCGCGTCCTTCGCGTCCCGGGCGAAGGCGCGCGCCCCGTCGGCCCCGAAGATCTCGTCGTGCCGTCCCCAGGCCGCGAGGACCGGCGGCTGCTGCACGCGCAGATACTCCTGCCAGTCGGCGTACCGGCCGGGGTTCGTGCCGTAGTCGAGGAACAGGTCGAGCTGGATCTCCTGGTTGCCCGGCCGGTCCAGCAGAGCCTGGTCGTGCACCGCCAGCGCCGGGTCGACCAGCGAGGTGTCCGGGACGCCGTGGCCGTACTGCCAGTGCGTGGCGTCCGGGGTGAGGAGCGAGCGCAGCGCGTCGCGGTTGGCCGGCGTGGGGTCGGCCCAGTAGGCGCGGATCGGGGTCCAGAAGGGGGTGAAGCCCTCGTCGTAGGCATTGCCGTTCTGGCTGACGATGCCCGTGATGCGCTCGGGGTGGCGCAGGGCGAGGCGGAAGCCGACCGGGGCGCCGTAGTCGTGGACGTAGATCGCGTGGCGCCGGACGCCGAGCTGATCGAGCAGCTTGTCGACGACGTCGGCGAGATGGTCGAAGGTGTATGCCCACTCGCCGGCCGGCGGCGCGGAGCTGAGCCCGAAGCCGGGGTAGTCGGGGGCGATCAGGTGGAACTCGTCGGCCAGCTCCGCCATCAGCGGCGCGAAGCCGACGGAGGAGGTCGGGAAGCCGTGCAGCAGCACGAGCGTCGGCGCACCCGGGTCGCCGGCCTCCCGGTAGAAGACGTCGAGGCCGTCGATGCGGGCGGTGCGGTGGCGTACGGTCACGGCGAACTCCAACCATCTAAATGAACTTGAACGGTTATCGACGAGAGAAACCTAACCCGCCCCCGCCAACCCGTCAACTCCACTTCAACGGTTACACTGGCTCGTATGGCACGACCGCTGACCGGCGAACCGCTGGCCCTGGACCTGGTGAACACCTGGTGGATCGACCAGGGGAGCCCCGTCGACTTCTTCTACGAGCCCGGCGGCGTCAGCAGCTGGCTGGGCGAGCACGGCCTGTCCGGCCCCGCGGCCGGCGCCCCCGACCCCGCCGCCGTACGCGAGCCGCTGACCGCCGCCCGCGCCGCCCTGCGCGCCGCCCTCGACGGGGACGAGCAGCCGCTCGACGAGATACTGGCCCACGGCGCCCGCCGCCCCCTGCTGCGCGCCGGCCGCGCCACCTCGGAGGTCGTCGTGGACGACCCCGCGTGGCTGCCGGCCTGGATCGCCGCGGCCGATCTGGTCCGGCTGTACGAGGAGCACCCGGAGCGGGTCCGCGGCTGTGCGAACCCCGAGTGCGTGCTGTGGTTCTACGACATCAGCAAGAACGGCCGCCGCCGCTGGTGCTCGATGGAGGGATGCGGCAACCGCGCCAAGGCGGCCCGCTTCCAGGAGCGCCACCGCCGCTGACGGCGGCGCGGCAGTTACCGCGGACTACCCCCGCAGCGCGTCCAACTGCGCCAGGAACCACGCCTGCGGCGGCAGCGCCGTCGCCGCCCCCGCCAGCCGCTTCGTCCGCCGGGCGCGTTCGTCGCGCGGCATCGACAACGCCGCGTGCAGCGCCTCCGCCGTGGCCTCCACGTCGTACGGGTGCACCACGAGCGCGTCCTCGCCGAGGTCCGCGTACGCGCCCGCCTCCCGCGACAGCACCAGCGCGCAGCCGTCGTCCGAGACCACCGGGATCTCCTTCGCGACCAGGTTCATCCCGTCCCGTAGCGGATTGACCAGCGCCACGTCCGCCAGCCGGTACGCGGCGAGCGAGCGGGCGAAGTCGTCCTCGACGTGCAGCACGACCGGCTGCCAGCCGTCCGTCCCGTACGCCTCGTTGATCTCCTCGGCGATGCGGCGCACCTCGGCGGTGTAGTCCCGGTACACGGCCAGGTCCTGCCGCGACGGATACGCGAACGCCAGCTTCACCACCCGCCCGCGCCACTCCGGCCGCGCTTCCAGCAGCCGCCGGTACGCGAGCAGCCCGCGGACGATGTTCTTCGACAGCTCGGTCCGGTCCACCCGCACGACGACCTCGCGGTCCGCGCCGCCGATCTGCTCGCGCAGGGCCGCCATCCGCTCGGCCACGTCCGGCCGCCGCGACCGCTCGCGCAGAAAGTCGGCGTCGGCGCCGAGGGCGTGCACGTCGACCCGGGTGGTCCGCTCCCTCCGCGCCTCCTCCCCGGCCCAGGCGACATTCGCCTCACCGCCCAGCACGTCGCGGCAGCACCCGGCGAACGCCTCGGCCCACCTGCGGGTGTGGAAGCCGACGCGGTCGGCGCCGAGCAGCCCGCGCAGGAGGGCGGCGGCGACGTCGTCGGGGAGGAGCCGGAAGTACTCCGGGGGTGCCCAGGGGGTGTGGGTGAAGTGCGAGATACGCAGGTCGGGGCGGCGCTCGCGGAGCATCCCGGGCACGAGACACAGGTGGTAGTCCTGCACGAGCACCGCCGCGCCCTCGGCCGCGCCGTCGGCGAGGGCGTCGGCGAAGGCGCGGTTGTAGGTCTCATACGCGGCCCACTGGCGGCGGAACTCCGCGTCGAAGACGGGCGAGACGGGGATGTCGTAGAGCATGTGGTGGACGAACCACAGGACGGAGTTCGCGACGCCGTTGTACGCGTCGTGAAAGACGTCCGGGTCGATGCCGAGCATCCGCACCCCCGGCTCGGCCACCCCCCGCCGCACGGCCTCCCGGTCCCCGTCACCGAGCGCGGCACACACCCACAGCGCCCCGGCCTCGGGCCCCACGGCACTGAGCCCGGAAACGAGCCCGCCACCGCCTCGCTTGGCGGCGAGTTCCCCGTCGTCACCGACGGCGTACGAGACGGGCCCGCGGTTGGAGGCGACGAGCAGGGGAGCACCGGGGGACGCGACCATGCGCCGAGCCTAGCCACGCCGGGGCCCTCCGAAACGCAAGCGAGGCGGTGTGGCCGATACCGGTGGGGGCACGTGGGGCGGTGGGGCCGGGGGAGGCCGGAAGTTCGAGGGCCGGGAGGGGCCGGGGTTCGAGGGTGTGGCGCGGCCCTCGCGTGGGGTTGGGCCGGAGCCCGGTCGGGGTCTGGGCGCGGAGCCCCGAGGAGGTTGAGGACGGAGCCCGTGGGAGTCCGGAACTGAGCCCGGCCGCGGCCCGGGGGCGGAGCCCCAAAGGGTTCGGGACGGAGTCCCGTGGGGGGCCGGGGCGCAGCCCCGCCGGGGTCCCGGGGCGGAGCCCCGAGGGGGTTCGGGGGCGGAGCCCCCGGCGGGTCTCGGGGCGCAGCCCCGAGTTTCGGGAAGGGGCGGGTACGGGGATCCCCCTCCTCCCAGCTCAGCCCCGTAGCCCCCCCGGGTGTCGCCCGCCCGGCGAGGGCTACGCCACCGTCGTTCCCGGCTCCGCCTCTCCGCCGCGGCCCGCCCGACGAGGGCTCCGGTACTCCCGGATCTCCCCCATCGGCGGCCGCTCCTCCGTGTCCACCCCGTACGTCCGCGGCTCGAACGCCCCGTCAGCCCCCCGGTCGAACTGCGTCAGCCGCGGCCGCACCAGGTGCCCCCGCGCCAGCCGCAACTGCGCCGTGCGGTAGATCGCCGCCGCCATGCGCCCCAGCGCGCGGTCGTCCTGGTGGCGGTGGCGGCGGACGCCGACGTCGACCTGGGCCAGCGCGTCCAGCCCCACGGTGTGCAGCGCGTCGACGAGCAGGCCCAGCTCCACCCCGTACCCGACGGGGAACGGCAGCCGCTCCAGCAGCGACCGCCGCGCCGCGTACTCGCCCCCGAGCGGCTGGACGAAGCCGGCCAGCAGCGGCCAGTGCAGGTTCAGCAGCGGCCGTGCCACCAGCTCGGTCACCCGTCCGCCCTGCGCCGCCGGGGCGGTGTCCAGGGGCCTGTCGTAGACCGCCTTCACGAATTCCACGTCCGGCTCCGTGAGCAGCGGCCCCACGATCCCGCTCACGAACGCCGTGTCGAAGTCCCGGAGGTCCGCGTCCACGAAGCACACGATCTCGCCGCTCGTCACCAGCAGTGACCGCCACAGCACCTCGCCCTTGCCCGGCACCGCCGGCATCCGCGGCAGCACGTCGTCGCGGTGCACGACCCGCGCGCCGGCCGCGGCGGCGACCTCCGCCGTACGGTCCGTGGAGCCGGAGTCCATCACGACCAGTTCGTCGACGAGCCCGCCGCCCTCGGCGGACGTCATCAGCTCCGCGCGGATCGCCGCGACGATCGCCCCGACCGTGGCCTCCTCGTTGAGCGCGGGCAGCACCACGCTCACCGTCCCGCGTGCCCCCAGCGCCCGCTTGGCCGCCAGCAGCCGCGCGGGCGGCCGGTCCGCCGCGGACCAGGACCGCGTCCTCAGCCACTGCTCCACGTCATCGAGCACCTGCGGGCCTCCCCTTGCCGGTGGTCCTGTGCGGTGTGAGAGCCGTCTCGCGTAGCGGACGGCCCTCACAACTGTCCTGGTCGTCGGTTACAGTCTTGAACAACGTGCGTGACGTCCCTATGTCGGGGTCCGCGCTCGGACAAAAGCGCCGGACGGCTCCGCCGGTCCTGCGCCATACAGAGCTCATCCAGAGGGGCAGAGGGAACGGCCCGTTGAAGCCCCGGCAACCCTCCGTCCGGTACTCGCGACGCTGCGAGGCCCCGGACGGTGATGGTGCCAATTCCGTCCTGCGGCGAGACGCGTCGCGGGGAAGATGAGGAGAGAGGGCCTCGCCAGTATGGCTGTAGACACAGCTCCCACCCCCACCGCCGTCGACGGCGCCCCTGATCTGGGCCCTGCCGTCGCGCTGTCGTGCCGGGAGTGCGGGGAGCGGGTGCCGCTGGGTCCGGTGTTCGCGTGCCAGTCGTGTTTCGGGCCGCTGGAGGCGGCGTACGAACTTCCCGGCGGTGACGCCGAGTCCGCCGCCCGGCTCCGTGCCCGTATCGAGGCGGGTCCCCGGAGCATCTGGCGGTACGCGCCGCTGCTGCCGGTCCCCGCCGACGTGGCCGGCAAGCCGAACCTGAACCCGGGCTTCACCCGGCTGCACCGCGCCGACCGGCTCGCCGCCGAGCTGGGCGTGACCGGCGGGCTGCACGTCAAGGACGACTCGGGCAACCCGACGCACTCCTTCAAGGACCGCGTCGTCGCGATCGCCGTCGAGGCGGCCCGCGCCTTCGGCTTCACCACCCTGTCCTGTTCCTCCACCGGCAATCTGGCGGGCGCGGTCGGCGCGGCCGCGGCCCGGGCGGGGCTGCGTTCGTGCGTGTTCATCCCGTACGACCTGGAGCACGCGAAGGTCGTCATGGCCGCGGTCTACGGCGGTGACGTCGTCGGCATCGAGGGCACGTACGACGACGTGAACCGCTTCTGCTCCGAGTTGATCGGTGACCCGATCGGCGAGGGCTGGGGTTTCACGAACGTCAATCTGCGCCCGTACTACGCGGAGGGTTCCAAGACCCTCGCGTACGAGATCTGCGAGCAGCTCGGCTGGCGGCTCCCGGACAACATCGTCATCCCGGTCGCCTCCGGCTCCCAGCTCACGAAGATCGACAAGGGGCTGAAGGAGCTGATCGCGACGGGGCTGGTCGAGGAGCGTCCGTACAAGATCTTCGGCGCCCAGGCGGCGGGCTGCTCCCCGGTCTCGCGGGCCTTCAAGGACGGCCACGACGTGGTACGTCCCGTGCGGCCCGACACCATCGCCAAGTCCCTCGCCATCGGCAACCCGGCCGACGGCCCGTACGTCCTGGACATCGCCCGCCGCACCGGCGGCGCGGTGGAGGACGTGACGGACGCCGAGGTCGTGGACGCGGTGAAGCTGCTGGCCCGTACCGAGGGCGTCTTCGCGGAGACGGCGGGCGGCGTGACCTTCGGCGTGCTGGCGAAGCTCGTCGCGGACGGCCGGATCGACCCGGCCGAGACCACCGTCGCGATCAACACCGGCGACGGTCTGAAGACCCTCGACGCGGTCGCTCCCACCACGGGGCCGAGCGCGATCATTCGTCCCACACTCGACTCCTTCCGAGAGGCCGGCCTCGCATCATGAGCGTGAACGTCCGAATTCCGACCATCCTCCGTACGTATACCGACGGGCGGGCAGAGGTGAGCGCCGAGGGCGCGACCCTGGCCGAGGTGATCGAAGACCTGGAGAAGAACCACCGCGGCATCGCCGGCCGGGTGCTGGACGATCAAGGCAAGCTGCGCCGTTTCGTGAACGTCTATGTGAACGACGACGACGTCCGCTTCGCCGATGGCCTGCAGACTCCCACTCCCGAGGGGGCCGGGATCTCGATCATTCCGGCGGTCGCCGGAGGCTGCTGAACCCCGCTTGCGTGTGTGCGGCCCCACTGATCCGGAGTGGGGCCGTTCGCATGTCCGTGCACGCGATAGGGTTGGGGCGTTCCCCCCTCGTGGCCCATGCTCCACGCATATGAGAACGCGACAAGTTCCCCGCGAATGCGGAGAGTTAATTGTCGTGATGGTGAGTTATGCCCTGCCCGAGTTGTCATGGAACGGCGGAGTTTGATCGGAAAAATACCGATCAGGTGTCCGCAGAATTCTCGTCCGATTGACCTGTTGCACTGGGCATCTGTGCGGATACATTCAGCCGCGGTCGACGCGTTCCGGCGCACGCCCCGGCGTGTATCCGGGGGTGAGGTCTGACCCGGGTCCGCGGAGTGCGGTCCTGTGTAAAGGCCAGCAATAGGGGAGTTTGGAATGGCTCAGGGCACCGTCAAGTGGTTCAACGCGGAGAAGGGGTACGGCTTCATCGCGGTCGACGGTGGTGCGGATGTCTTCGTCCACTACAGCGCGATTCAGATGGACGGATACCGCACCCTCGAGGAAGGCCAGCGGGTCGAGTTCGAGATCTCGCAGGGCCAGAAGGGGCCGCAGGCAGACATGGTCCGCGTCAGCGGCTGAGCGCCGGGCATCGACCACGGACGACTCGCGACGGGCCCGCACCCCCCGGGGTGCGGGCCCTCTGCTGTCCGCCTCCCCTGTCCGCACCTCCCCGGTCCGCCCCCTGTCCGCACCTCCCCGGTCCGCGCCTCGCTGTCCGTGCCTCCTCCCGCCGCCTGTTGCGTGATGTGCCGCGGTCCGGTTCCGCTCTGCGCAAGAGAAGCCTCTACCCGCTTGCACTCGCAGGGGGCGAGTGCTAATCATTGGCGTTAGCACTCTCCCCGTGAGAGTGACAGCACGGGACCGGTTCGGTGAGGTCCGCAGGCCGGGTGGGAGGGAACCACGCGGGTCGCGGGCCGTCCGTCGCGGGCGCCAGCGCGGTCCGGACACAGACGATGCCCCTGTCCGGGAGGACTCAACACAATGGCCAAGACCATCGCGTTCGACGAGGAGGCGCGGCGCGGCCTCGAGCGCGGCATGAACCAGCTCGCCGACGCCGTCCGCGTCACCCTCGGCCCCAAGGGCCGGAACGTCGTCCTTGAGAAGAAGTGGGGCGCCCCCACGATCACGAACGACGGTGTCTCCATCGCCAAGGAGATCGAGCTCGAGGACCCGTACGAGAAGATCGGCGCCGAGCTGGTCAAGGAGGTCGCGAAGAAGACGGACGACGTCGCCGGTGACGGCACGACGACCGCGACCGTCCTGGCCCAGGCCCTGGTCAAGGAGGGCCTGCGCAACGTGGCCGCCGGCGCCAACCCGATGGCGCTGAAGCGCGGCATCGAGAAGGCCACCGAGGCCGTCTCCGCCGCCCTGCTGGAGCAGGCCAAGGACGTGGAGACCAAGGAGCAGATCGCCTCCACCGCCTCCATCTCCGCCGGCGACACCCAGATCGGCGAGCTGATCGCCGAGGCCATGGACAAGGTCGGCAAGGAAGGCGTCATCACCGTCGAGGAGTCGCAGACCTTCGGGCTGGAGCTTGAGCTCACCGAGGGCATGCGCTTCGACAAGGGCTACATCTCCGCCTACTTCGCCACCGACATGGAGCGCATGGAGGCGGAGCTGGAGGACCCCTACATCCTCATCGCCAACTCCAAGATCAGCGCGGTCAAGGACCTGCTGCCGCTCCTGGAGAAGGTCATGCAGTCCGGCAAGCCGCTGCTGATCATCGCCGAGGACGTCGAGGGCGAGGCCCTGTCCACCCTCGTGGTGAACAAGATCCGCGGCACCTTCAAGTCCGTCGCCGTCAAGGCCCCGGGCTTCGGCGACCGCCGCAAGGCCATGCTCGGCGACATCGCCATCCTCACCGGTGGCCAGGTCATCTCCGAGGAGGTCGGCCTCAAGCTGGAGAGCGCGACCCTCGACCTGCTGGGCCGCGCCCGCAAGGTCGTCATCACCAAGGACGAGACCACCATCGTCGACGGGTCCGGCGACAGCGAGCAGGTCCAGGGCCGGGTCAACCAGATCCGGGCCGAGATCGACGCGAGCGACTCCGACTACGACCGCGAGAAGCTGCAGGAGCGGCTCGCCAAGCTGGCCGGCGGCGTGGCCGTCATCAAGGCCGGCGCCGCGACCGAGGTCGAGCTGAAGGAGCGCAAGCACCGCATCGAGGACGCCGTGCGCAACGCCAAGGCGGCCGTCGAGGAGGGCATCGTCGCCGGCGGCGGCGTGGCCCTGCTGCAGGCCGGCCACGTCTTCGAGAAGCTGGAGCTCCAGGGCGACGAGGCCACCGGCGCGTCCGCCGTGAAGCTGGCCCTGGAGGCCCCGCTGAAGCAGATCGCGGTCAACGCCGGCCTTGAGGGCGGCGTCGTGGTGGAGAAGGTGCGCAACCTGACCGCCGGTCACGGGCTCAACGCCGCCAGCGGTGAGTACGTCGACATGATCGCTGAGGGCATCCTCGACCCGGCCAAGGTGACCCGCTCCGCGCTGCAGAACGCGGCGTCGATCGCGGGCCTGTTCCTCACCACCGAGGCCGTCGTCGCCGACAAGCCGGAGAAGGAGAAGGCCGCGGCCGGGGGCGGTATGCCCGGCGGCGACATGGACTTCTGATCCCGCAGGGCGAAGTCCGTACGTCCGCTGCGTCTGCGGACGTACTGCGGACGGACTGACGAACCGAGGGCGGTACCCCGAAGGGGGTGCCGCCCTCGGGCGCGTCCGTACGCGGTCGCGGCGCGGAAGGAGGGGGTGCTGTCCAGCGCCCCCTGCCCGGCGCCGCCGGGGTCAGCTCACGTCGGTCGCGGACTTCAGGGCGACCCGCAGATGGCCGTGGGAGGCGTCGAGCAGGCGCTCCGCCGTGCTGCCGTCCACGCCGCCGAGGATGGTGAGGATCGCGTTCTTCACCTCGCCGTGGGTCTCGGCGAGGGCGGCCTCCACCTCCGCGTCGCCCGCGCCCGTCGCCAGCGCGACGATGCGCCGCGAACGGGCCTGCAGCTTCTCGTTGGAGGCGCGCACGTCGACCATCAGGTTCCCGTACGTCTTGCCCAGCCGGATCATCGTGATCGTCGACAGCATGTTGAGCACGAGCTTCTGCGCCGTGCCCGCCTTCAGCCGCGTCGAGCCCGCGATCAGCTCGGGGCCCACGACGACCTCGATGCCGTGCTGCGCCGCCGCGCCCAGGGGCGAACCGGCGTTGCAGGACAGCCCGATGGTCAGCGCCCCCCGGTCGCGCGCGAACGTCACACCGCCGACGGCGTACGGCGTGCGGCCGGAGGCGGAGATGCCGACGACCGTGTCGTCGGGCCCCAGGTCCGCCGCCGCCAGATCGGCCGCGGCGAGTTCCTTGCTGTCCTCCGCGCCCTCCGTGGAGGTGCGGAGCGCCACGTCCCCGCCGGCGATCATGCCGACGACCTGCGAGGGGTCCGTGTTGAACGTCGGTGGGCACTCGCTGGCGTCCAGCACCCCGAGCCGGCCCGCGGTGCCGGCGCCCAGATAGAACAGCCGGCCGCCGCGGGCCATGCGCTCGGCGGTGGCGTCGATGGCGGCGGCGATCTGCGGCAGTTGCGAGGCGACAGCGCCCGGAACCCCGCTGTCCTCCTCGTTCATGATTCTGGCGATCTCCAGGCTGGAGAGACGGTCGATCTCTGCCAGCTCGGGGCGGAACGCCTCGGTGGTCAGGTTTTCCAGCTCCCGGCGGATGTCTGCTGAGGGAGAGGGCATGTCGGAGCGGCTCTTTCCATACGGTGCGCGGCGCGCGGTGGGCGGTGCGCATACGCGGAGGTGGGTCGGTCACGGCGGCTTGCGTGGTGCGGGCGCCGGCGATCGGACTGCCGCCACGGGCGTCCGGCGCGCGGAGCGCGTCCGGCCACCGGGCGGTGCCGGCGTCGTACGGCGGTGCGGTGGGGCGCCGGCCCTCGGACACCCGTGGGGACGTCGTCGGGCAGGCCGGTGCGGGGGGTCGTGCCTGGGATGGTGCGGGGTGGTGCGTCGTCGCGGGCGGGTGAGGCTCGCGAGTGGTGCGTGAGCGGTATGCGGCGCATGAGCGGTAACCGTGGTGTGAGAGGTGCGTGCCGCACGAGCGGTGCTGGGCACGGGAGCGCTGTTCGGTAGGGGGCGTGCGTGGCGCGGGAGCAGTGCGCGGTGCGGGTGGTGCGGTTGACGCATCCGGCGCGCGGGACGGGTCCCGTACGCCCGGCACATCCGACAGATCCGACTCGTCCGCGGCCTCCGGGGCGGCCGGTGCCGTCGGAGGGGTCCGCACCTGGACGGAGGGCGGGTCGCCGGTACATCGGTCGTCGTCGGAAGTCGCCGGGCGGCGTCAGGACCGCGGGCGCAGCGGGCTGTGCCGGTGGGCCAGCGCCTCGTACGAGGCGGCGAGCGCCGGGGCGGCACGCTCGTACGTCCGCTGGGCCACGCCTATGAACAGGCAGTCCACCACCAGCAGTTGGCCGGTCCGGCTGGACATGGCCGCCGGCCGCAGCTCGCTCTCGCGACCCGTGGACGTGGTGAGTATGTGATCGGCGTAGGACGCGACGGGGCCGTCCGGACGGCCGGTGATCGCCACCGTCGTCGCCCCGTGGTCGAAGGCGACCCGAAGCGGCTCTATGACGTCGACCGTGCGGCCCGAGTGCGTGATCGCGATGGCCACGTCACCCGCGCGCAGTTGGACGGCGTTGGTCACGGCCAGGTGCGGGTCGGGCGAGGCGTGCGCCACGACGCCGATCCGCAGGAGCTTCTGGACCAGGTCCTGGCCCACGAGGTTGGAGGCACCGATGCCGTAGACGTCGATGCGCCGGGCGGTGGCCATGGCGGCGATCGCCGCCTCCAACTGCACGGGGTCGAGCCCGGCCGCGGTGTCCGCGAGGGCCTGCTGCTCGTCCCGCGCGAGCTTGGCGATGACATCGGCCGTCGAATCGTCCACCGCTATGTCCGCGGTGACCGACGGCGCCCGCCCGGCCTCCTGCTGGGCTGCGGCGGCGGCGAGGGCCAGCCGGAGGTCGCGATACCCGGGATAGCCGAGCAGCCGCGCCGTCCGCACGACGGTGGCCTCCGACGTGCCGGTGCGCTCCGCGAGGCCGGTGACGGTGAGCGCGGCACAGCCGGCCGGGTCCCCGGCGACGGCCTCGGCGACGCGCTGCATGGAGCGCGTCATGGACGGCGCGACCGTGCGCACCTTGGCCGCGAGGGCGGCGGGCGCGGGCGGCGCAGGCCCGGTCGGGGTGTCGGGACTGAAAGTTTCCTTCACGCTGTAGCTCACACCCGAAAGATATTTTCGCGACGGAGGGCGAGTCAACCCCCCGCGTCGGCCCTGTGGAAAACCTCGATCCGGGGTCGTGAGCCGGGTGGCGCGGCCGCGGACCCGGCCGCGCAGGCGCCGGTTGCGGGAGAATGGATGTATGGAGCACCAAGGGCTGGAACAGGCGCTGCACCGGGCCCGCGCGCTGATCCTCGCCGACCTCAGCGCCGCCGACGTGGCCGAACCCGACGTGGTCACCTTCGTCGAGGACGCGGTGGTCCACCGCCGCTGGTGGGTGGAGCAGTGGCCCGAGGGCGTGGCGTACCTGGACGGCCTGGTGGCCCAGGACGTCCAGGACGCGCTGCTGGAGAAGTACGGCAGATGGCCGCTGTGTCCCGTCTGCGACGACGTCGACTCCGCGGGCCCGCACGCGCTGGACATCGAACCGGAGTTGGGCCCGGAGCCGCGGTGGGTGTGCGGCCGGACGGGCGCGGTGGTGGCCCCGGTGGGCAGCCTGGGCGGAGGCGGCCCGAGGTGACGATCTACGTGGACCCGCCGACGTGGCCCGGCCACGGGCGGATGTGGTCGCACCTGGTGAGCGACGAGTCGTACGAGGAACTGCACGCCTTCGCGGAGTCGATGGGGGTGCCGCGGAGGGCGTTCGACGGGGACCACTACGACATCCCGTCGACGCGGTACGGGGACGCGGTGAGCCGTGGGGCGGTGGAGGTGGGCTCGAAGGAACTGCTGCGGAGGCTGGTGGAGGGGGGTCTGCGACGCCGGGGGAGGAAGACGGGAGCGGGGTGAGTCCGTCCCCGCGGGTGCGGGGAGCGCTCTTTTCCACCTGCGGCTTTTCCCCGTACCGTAGCGATCGTAGGAATGTTCCCCTCTCGCCTTGGTGTTCCACTCGTCATGTCCCCGACCGCTCCCCGGGCCGGAGCCCGCCTGCCCGTCGCCGTGTACGTCCTCGGCGTCGCCGTCTTCGCCCTCGGGACGTCGGAGTTCATGCTCTCCGGGCTGCTCCCCGAGATAGCCGACGACCTCGACGTCTCCATACCTCGCGCCGGCCTCCTCATCTCCGCGTTCGCCGTCGGCATGGTCGTCGGCGCGCCGACCCTCGCCGCCGCCACCCTCCGCCTTCCCCGCCGCACCACCCTCGTCGGGCTGCTCGTCGTCTTCGGGGCCGGGCACATCGTGGGGGCCGTCTCCACCTCCTACGGCGTCCTCTTCGCCACCCGTATCGTCAGCGCCCTCGCCTGTGCCGGGTTCTGGGCCGTCGGTGCCGCCGTCGCCATCGCCACCGTCCCGACGGGGGCCCGCGCGCGGGCCATGGCGATCATGGTCGGCGGGCTCAGCGTCGCGAACGTCGCCGGGGTCCCCGGCGGGGCGCTGCTCGGGCAGCACTTCGGCTGGCGGTCCGCGTTCTGGGCCGTGACGCTGATGACCGCCGTCGCCCTCGTCGGGGTGGTGGCGCTCGTACCCGGCGGCACGCCCGACGACGCCGAGCCGCCGCGGCTGCGCGAGGAGCTGCGCATCTACCGCGACGGTCAGGTGTGGCTCGCCATGGCCACGATCGCACTCTTCGCGGGCGCGACGTTCTCCTTCTTCTCCTACCTCGCGCCCCTCCTCACCGACGTCGCCGGCCTCGGCGACGGCTGGGTGCCGACCGTGCTCGCGCTCTTCGGCGCCGGGGCCTTCCTCGGCACGCTCGTCGGCGGGCGGATGGCGGACCGGTACCGGTTCGGCACCATGTACGTCGGGCTGTCCGCGACCGCCGCCGTGCTGGTGGCGTGCGCACTGCTCGCCGAGTACCCGGTGGCGATCGTGACCCTCTCGATCCTCCTCGGCGCCACGGCCTTCACCACCGCGCCCGCGCTCAACGCCCGGATCTTCGACGTCGCCGGCGCCGCACAGGGCCTCGCCGGCGCGACCGCCACGTCCTCGTTCAACATCGGCAACACCGTCGGCCCGTGGCTCGGCGGCCTCGTCATCAGCGCGGGCCTCGGGTACGCCGCCACCGCGTGGACCGGTGCCGTGCTGGCGGTGGGCGCGGTGGCGATGACGGTGGTGGCCGGCCGGTCGGCGGCCCGGCGTACGAGGCTGGTGGCGTGCGGCAAGCCGGCGGCGGAAGACGCGGTGAAGGCGACCGGGTAAGCCGGGACGGGCGCGGCTGTCACCCACCGCCTGGACCCCTACCCGACCCATGCCTTCGACCGGCTGGACACCGGCGGGCCCCTACGCCCCCAGCAGCTCCAGCTCCGTCCCCACGTTGTGCCGTGCCGCCGCCTCCCAGCGCGTGTGCCCCGTCTCCGTACGGAACAGCCGTGGCAGCAACAGCAGTTGTCGTAGGACCGCCGCCCGCCCCTCGCGGAAGGCGTCGTCCGGGACGAAGGCGTACTCCTCCCGTACCGCCGCCGCATATGCCGCGTACGCCGTCGGCGTACCCGCCAGCACCGCGAGGTCCGCGTCGCACAGCACCTCGCCGTCGCGGTCCCCGGCCCCCGGGTCGTGGGTCACCGTGAGCCGTACGAGCCGAGCCACCTCCGCCACGCGCTCGTCCCCAACTCCCGCCTCGGCCAGGGCTACTTGCGCGAGTCGCGCACTGCGTTCCTCGTTCTCGCTGCGCTCCGGCCGGTAGACGGCGTCGTGGAACCAGGCCGCCAGGCGTACGGCGTCGGGGTCGTCGGCGTGGTCGGCCAGCTCGTCGATGCGGTCGAGGACGGCGGCCAGATGTGCCGCAGTGTGGTAGCGCCGCTGGGGCTCACCCCACCGTTCCAGCAGGTTCCTTCCGTACGGTACGGGGTCGGGGGCTGCGGCGCCGGAGCGGCAGCGGGTGAGGAGGGCGGTCCAGCGGTCGAGGAGGGCCGGGTCGCCGGGCTCGGGCACCGATGTTGCAGGCTGGTTGTCTCCGGGGGCGGGCATGGTCACCATTCTGCGCGATATGGCAGGCTGTGCTTCATGTCTAGACCAATGCTGCTTGAGGTCATCGCCCTGAACGCCGCCGACGCCGCCGCCGCCGAGGCGGGCGGCGCCGACCGTCTGGAGTTGGTCACGGACATGGCCGCCGACGGGCTCACCCCGTCGCGCGAGACCGTCGCCGCCGTACGGGCCGCGGTGGAGATCCCCGTACGCGTCATGCTCCGCGCCGAGGACGGGTTCGCGGCCGGTGACGTGGAGGCCCTGGCGGCGCGGGCGCGGGCGCTGCGCACCGAGGGGGCGGAGGAGTTCGTCCTCGGGTTCCTGGACGAGGCGGGCGGACCGGATCTGGCGACGGTCGGACGGCTGCTGGCGGCGGTGGGGGACGGGTGCCGGTGGACGTTCCACCGGGCGATCGACCGGGCGGCGGACCGGGACACGCTGCGCAAGCAGCTCGCGGGCCTGCCGGGGCTGGACACGTACCTGACGGCGGGCTCGGCGAAGGGCGTCGCGGACGGCCTGGCGGTGCTGGTCGACGAGGCCGCCCGCGCGACCGCAGGACAACCCGGCTACGAGGCCCGCATCATGGCGGGCGGCGGCCTCACCACGTCCCACGTGCCCCGCCTCCGCGCGGCCGGCCTGGACGCCTTCCACGTCGGCGGCGCGGTCCGCCCGGCGGGCTGGTCGGGCCCGGTGTCGCCGGAGTCGGTGGCGGAGTGGCGGAGCCTGCTGGACACGTAGGCGCTCCGCGGGAAGCGGGCCCGAGAACCCGGGCTCGGCGGCGGGGCGTGGCCGGGTGGGTGAGCCCGAGGGGCCGGGCTCCTGCTGCGGGGAGAGCCGCGCCCCGTGCGCCCGTACGTACGCCCCGGGGGCGTGCCGCCCGCGGCCCCCGTGGGCGGGCTGCTGTCAGAGGGGCGGCCTACCCTGGGGCGGGTGCAGAGGGGGAGACCGTTCTACGCCCCCGCCCCCGGGCCCGACGTCGACTCCCTCACCTGCAGCGCCGTCCGCAGCACCACCGTCTGCAGCGGCCGCTCCGTCCCCGCGATCCGCTCCTGCAGCAGCCCCGCCGCCGTCCACCCCAGGTCGTACGACGGCAACTGCACCGTCGACAGCGGCGGGCGGACCAGCGACGCCCACGGGACGTCGCCGAACGACAGGACCCCCGTCCGCGGCGGCTCCGTGCCCGCCTCCCTGAGGGCCTGCAACGCGCCCACCGTCATCAGGTTGTTCGCCACGAACACCGCATCCGGCGGCGACGGCAGCGCCAGCAGGTCGCGCATCGCGGCCCGGCCGCCCTCGACCCGGAAGTCGGCGTGCCGGACGTACTCCGGCGGCAGCGTGCCCCCGTCCGTCTCCCGCAGGTGGTCGCGCATCACCGCGCGGTAGCCCGCCAGCCGGTCGTCGGAGGTGGACGCGCCCTCCGGGCCCGCGATGCACGCGATCCGGTGGTAGCCGCTGCGCAGCAGGTGCGCGGTGGCCTCCTCGCCGCCGTGCTGGTTGTCGACCATCACCGCGTCCACGGACGCGCCCCGCGGCCGCCGGTCCACCGCGACCACCGGCATCCCGCGGCCCTCCAGCACCGACAGGTCCGTCCGGTTCCGCGATGCCGCGGCCACGATCACGCCCGCCATCTGCTCGGCCGCCGCGATCTCCAGATAGCGCCGTTCCTTGTCCACGTCCTCGTCGGTGTTGCACAGCACCACCGACAGGTTCGTCTGCTGCGCCGCGTCCTCCACCCCGCGCGCGAGCGACGTGAAGAAGGGGTTCTCGATGTCCGGGATGATCAGTCCGATGACGCTCGCCCGCTGCATCCGCAGCGACCGCGCCACACGGTTCGGCGAGAAGCCCAGCTCCGCCGCGGTCTTGCGGACGCGCTCGGCGCGTTCGGCGGTGACCCGGCCTCCGTTGAAGACCCGGGAGACAGTGGCCGGAGAGACCCCCGCGGCGCGCGCCACATCGTTGATGGTCGTCACTTTGTCCGCTACCTGAACCTCTCACGCAGGCGCGGGAGTCGGCCGCGCGTCCGGTGCCCTGCCGCCCATTCTCCGCCAGTCCGGGGCCCGGCCGGGCCGCGTCGGGGTATCGGATACGCGCATCCGGCGGTCCCGCGATGCGGCCCGCGGCGCGGTCCCGGCATCCGGTCGGGTACGTGGACGGGTCGGCGCGGACGGTGTTTTCCGCGGTCTCGTACGGACCTCTTGACACCGTCTTGCGTGAACTCTACGTTCGCGTGAAATGGATTTCAAGGGATTTCCGGTGGGGCCGCCTCACATCATCGGGTCCCGCTCAGTTGCTGCGCGCGCACTTGGGATGACCCCTCGCCACCCCTGTACGAAAACGATTTCACAACGGAGCGTCCATGAGCACCACGTTCGGCCTGGATGACCTCGCCCGTACGACCCCCGCCGTCACCCGCTCGATCAGCGCCGAGAACCCCACCGGCGCCAAGGGCGCCGGCGGTGCCGCCACCGAGGGCACCGGCGCCCGGGCCGCGAGCCGGCTCGGCCGGGGGTGGAAGATCTCCCCGAGCATCGACATCGCCCCCGGCGAGACGGCCGTGCTCGCCGACGTCGACGGGCCGGGCACCATACGCCACCTCTGGTGCACCACCGCCCCGCACGCCGCCTGGCGGCAGACCCTGCTGCGCGTCTACTGGGACGGAGCCGAAACCCCCGCCGTCGAGGTGCCGCTCGGCGACTTCTTCTGCAACGGCTGGAGCGTCTTCAGCCCGGTCTCCTCGGTGCCCGTCACCGTCGCCCCCAACGGCGGCTTCAACGCCTACTGGCCGATGCCCTTCCGCCGCAGCGCCCGCGTCACGCTGGAGAACCTCGCCCCCGAGCAGATGACGCTCTACTACCAGATCGACTACGAGCTGGCCGACGTCCCCGCCGACGCCTCCTACTTCCACGCCCAGTGGCGCCGCAGCAACCCCGTCGACGAGTCCTCCGTCCACACCCTCCTCGACGGCGTCACCGGAGCCGGCCAGTACGTCGGCACCTACCTCGCCTGGGGCACCAACAGCCCCGGCTGGTGGGGCGAGGGCGAGCTGAAGTTCTACCTCGACGGCGACGAGGACTGGCCCACCATCTGCGGCACCGGCACCGAGGACTACTTCGGCGGCGCCTGGAACTTCGACGTCAAACCGCACGGCTACACCGCCTACACCACGCCCTATCTGGGCCTGAACCAGATTTTGCGGCCCGACGGCCTCTACGCCAGCCAGCAGCGGTTCGGGATGTACCGCTGGCACGTCCTGGACCCCGTCCGCTTCCACGAGGACCTCCGCGTGACCGTGCAGTGCCTCGGCATCGGCGCCGGCCAGGGCAACGGCCTCAAGCACCGCTACCGCAAGAACCGCGACGACATCGCCTCGACCTCCCTGTTCTACCTGGCCGCGCCGTCGAGCGCAGCCCTCCCGGCCACCCCCGGACTGCTCGACCTGGAAGTCGACGCCCCCGACTGAGCCCGTACGAGCCCCCGCGCTCCCGACCCAGCACCCACCCGACAGACAGGGGCACGACATGCTCCAGCACGGCAACGGCGCCGTACCCGCCCGCGGCGCTCCCTCGCGCCGCCGCTTCCTCGGCGGCACGGCGGGCGCCGCCGCCGCGGCGACGGCCGCCGCGACCCCGCTGCTCAGCGCTTGCGGCGGATCCGCGAGCGCCGGCGGCGGCACGCTGAAGTTCTGGCACTTCTACGACCCGAAGGCGTCCGACCCCGCGATGGTCGCCCAGTCGAAGTGGTTCGACCGGCTCATCAAGGACTGGAACGACACCCACGACGTCAAGATCGAGCCGTACTTCGTCCCCGGCGTCAGCTACCAGGGCTCGAAGATGGTCACCGCCTTCGCCGCCGGCGCCGGACCCGACATCTTCCTGCTCAGCCCCGGCGACTTCACCCGCTACTACAACGGCGGCATCCTCGCCGACCTCACCCCGCACCTCGACGACGGCGTGGTCGAGGACTACGGCACGAGCCTCACCAGCCGCACCGTCGACGGCAAGGTCTACGCCCTGCCCATGGAGGTCGAGCCGCTGGCGATGTTCTACAACGTCCCCGTCTGGGAGAAGGCCGGCCTCTCCGAGGCGGACATCCCCACGACCTGGGACCAGCTGCTCGACGCCGGCGACAAGATCCGCAGCAGGACCGGCGCCGCCGGCCTCGTCTTCCACACCGACCCCGGCTACTACCAGAACTTCACCTGGTACTGCTGGATGTGGCAGGGCGGCGGCGAGGTCGTCGACAAGGCAGGCAACGTCGCCTTCGACTCCCAGGGCGCCCGCCAGGCCCTCGCGCTCTGGCAGGACGCCGTCGAGGCGGGCATCGCGCCCCGTACGCTCCCCGCCGCCGACGACCGCATCACCGCCTTCACCTCCGACCTCGCCGGCATGTGGCAGATCGGCATCTGGGAGGTCCAGGCGTTCAAGGCGGGCGCGCCCAAGCACGAGTACGGGGTCTTCAAGCTGCCCGTACCGCCCGGCGGCGAGTACACCACGACCCTCGGCGGCTGGTCGTTCTGCGCCAGCACCCAGGGCGCCGACCCCGAGGCCGCCGCCGAGTTCTGCGGCTGGGCCCTCGGCGGGATGTCGGACGAGTCCATCGACCGCACCGTCGAGTGGTGTACGGGCGTGAAGTCCGACATCTCCCCCCGCACCTCCGCCCTGGAGCGCGGCGCCAAGCGCGGCGGCTACGACTCCTGGGCGATGAAGACGTTCAAGGAGGACGTCTTCCCCGGCGGCCGGGCCGAGCCCCGCTATCCGCCGATCGTCTACAAGGCGATCTCCGACGCCATCCAGGCGACCATGCTCGCCGGCAAGGGCGTGGACGGCGAGGCCGACCGGGCCGCCCAGACCATCGACGCCTTCTTGAAGAGCTACCAGGGGGCGAGCCTGCTATGACGAGCATCGCCACACAGCGAGAGCGCGCCCCCGGCGCCGCCGCGAAGCGCGCCGCCGCCCCCGCGGGCCGCCGCCGGCTCGGCCGCAAGGGCCGTGAGCGGCTGGCCGCGACGTTGTTCCTGCTGCCCGACGGCCTCGGCCTGGGCCTCTTCGTCGTCCTGCCGATGCTGCTGTCGTTCGTGCTGAGCTTCTTCCAGGTCTCGGGCTTCGGCTCGTACGAATGGATAGGCGTCGGCAACTACGAGCGGATGTTCAACGACCCGTACTTCTGGTCCTCGATGTGGGTCACCACGAAGTACGTCGTCATCCTCGTGCCGACGCTGTTCGTGGTCAGCCTCAGCCTGGGCGTGCTGATGAAGCAGATGCTGCCCGGCATGTCGGTCTACCGCACCGCGCTCTTCCTGCCCCACATGCTGAGCCTGGTCGTCGTCGGCCTGCTGTGGAAGTTCATGCTCGACGACCAGACCGGCGTGGTGAACAAGGCCGGCGGCGAGCTGGGCGTGGGCGCCCGCTCCTGGCTCGGCGATCCCGGCCTCGCGCTGTACGCGGTGATCGCGGTCACGGTCTGGTACTACATGGGCTACTACATGATTATTTTCCTGGCGGGTCTCCACGAGATCCCCCGGGAGCTGTACGAGGCCGCGAAGATCGACGGCGCCGGACCCTGGACCTCGTTCCGGCAGATCACCTGGCCGCTGCTGAAGCCCACCAGCTTCTTCGTCCTCATCGTCAGCACGGTCGCCGCGATCACCGGCACCTTCGACCTCATCTTCGTGCTGACCGACGGCGGTCCCGCCAACGGCACCGCCGTGGCGATGTTCTACATCTACCAACAGGCGTTCGTCTTCGGCGAGTACGGCTACGCCGCGGCCCTGGGCTCCTTCCTCGTCGTGGTGATGGTCGCCCTGTCCTGGCTGATCTTCAAGGCGACCAAGGGCGGGAGGTTCGACGATGAGCAGTGACACCCTGGCCGGCGGCACCACCGCCGCCCGCCCCACCCCGCTGCGCGGCCCCGGCCGCCGCCGCGCCCGCGCCGGGCTCACGGTGCTGGCCATCGTGCTGTCGGTGCTGAGCGTCTTCCCGGTCCTGTGGCTGATCACCTCGGCCTTCAAGCCGCGCGAGGCCGTCACCGACGGCAAGCTGCTCCCCGAGGACGTCACCTGGGAGAACTTCCGCTACGTCCTCACCGAAGTGGCCTTCGACCGCTGGCTGTGGAACAGCTTCTTCACCGCCGGGATCATCACGATCCTCGCGCTGTTCTTCCACTCCATGGCCGCCTACGCCCTCGCCCGCCTGCGCTTCCCCGGCCGCGACGGCATCTTCGTCGTCATCTTCTCCACGCTGCTGATCACCCCGCCGGTGATCCTCATCCCGCTGTTCATCGTCGTCCGCGAGATGGGCATGCTCGACAGCTACGCGGCCCTCATCATCCCGCCGCTCTTCAACGCCTTCGGCATCTTCCTGCTGCGGCAGTTCTACCTCGGCATCCCGCGGGAGCTGGAGGAGGCGGCGATCGCCGACGGCGCGGGCTACTGGCGGATCTACTGGAGCATCATCCTGCCGCTGTCCCGGCCCATCCTGGCCGCGCTGTCGGTGTTCTTCTTCCTCGCCAACTGGAACGCCTTCGCCTGGCCGCTGGTCGCCACCAGCAGCGAGAACCTGACCGTCACCCAGGTCGGCATCGCGTCCTTCACCACCCAGTACGGCTCGAACTGGAACTACATCCTCGCCGCCGCCGTGGTCGCGGTGATCCCGATGCTGATGCTCTTCCTCTTCTTCCAGCGCCAGATGGTCGAGTCCATCAAGACCTCCGGCCTCAAGTAACGCGCCGCCGCGCGCCCGTACGCGCGTACCGCCACCGCAGCACCGTCACCACGCATCACAACCGCACGCAATTGGAGGCCAGCCACATGGCACGCATCGGTCTGCTGTCCATCTCCGACGGCCGGGACTACGTCCAGCGGGACGTACGCGACCACGTCTCCCGCGCCGCGCGCGAGCTGGCCGCCATGCTCGCCGACGCCGGGCACGAGGTGATCACCGCGCCCGAGCACGTGGAGTCCAACGTCCTCGCCACCTCCCAGGCCCGCTGGCTCGCCGAGCGGCACGTGGACGTGACGATCTTCCACCACTCGGTGTGGACGTTCCCGCACTTCACCATGCTGGCCGCCGAGTCCACGCCGGGTCCGATCCTGATGGTCGCCAACCTCGACCCGCAGTACCCCGGCATGGTCGGCCTCCTCGCCGGCGCCGGCGGCCTGGACCAGATCGGCCGCGTGCACGCCCGCGCCTGGGGCGATCTGGCGGATCCCGCGGTACGGGACCGGATCCTCACCCACGTCCGCGCGGGCGCCGCGGTGCAGCAGTTGCGCGGCTCCACCTTCGGCCGGATCGGCGGCCGGCCCATGGGCATGTACACCGCCACCGCCAACACCGACCAGTGGATGAAGGTCTTCGGCGTCGACGTCGAGGAGATCGACCAGTGGGAGATCGTGCGGCGCAGCGAGAACGCCGACGCGGCGCGGGTGAAGAACGCCCGCACCTGGATCGAGCGGCACGCGGCCGGCGTGGAGTACGACGGCGACCGGCTCACCCCCGAGCTGCTGGAGCGGCAGATCCGCGCGTACTACGCGATGCGCGAGCTGATCGAGGAGTGGAACCTCGACTTCTCCGGCATCAAGGGCCAGCCGGAGCTGACCGCGAACTTCTGCACGATGGACGTCGCCGAGGCGTTCCTCAACGACCCGTACGACTGGGAGGGCCCGAAGGCGACCCACGTCACCTCCACCGAGGCGGACATGGACGCGGCGCTGACGATGCAGATGCTCAAGCTGCTCTCCGGCGACCCCGTGCTCTTCGCCGACGTACGGCACTACCACACCGACAAGCAGGTCTGGGACCTGTGCAACTCCGGCCAGCACGCCACCTGGTACGCGGCCCGCTCCGACGACCCCGCGGAGAACCTGCGGCACGTCAGCTTCCTGCCGGAGGTCTTCTACTTCCCGGCCGGCGGCGCGTCCGTCCAGCACCTGGCCGCCCCCGGACCGATGACCTTCGCCCGGCTCACGCGGCTGCGCGGCGAGTACCGGATGCACGTGATGCGCGGTGATCTGGAGCAGTACGACGCGGAGACCAACGAGCGCATGATGCGGGCCTCCACGTGGGAGTGGCCGCATGCCTTCGCCCGCCTGAACGCCACGGCGGAGGAGTTCCTGACCCGCTTCGGCAGCAATCACATCCACGCCGTCCCCGGCGACTACGTCGCCGACCTCCGCGCGGTCTGCGACCAACTGGGCATCGCCTACGACGGCTTCGGAGACGCGAGGTAGCCGCGGGCTCCGGCGGTGGGTCACTGCCCGTCCGCCTCCTGCCGGGTCCGACACCGGCGCTGCGGCAGGGGACCGGCCGCTTCGCGGCAATCCCGGCCGCGGCGTAGCCGCCGGGGCGGTCCCCGGCGCCGGACGCGACCGGCCCTGAGCGACCGGCCCATCGTCTCCAACCATCCCGACCAGCTACGGAAGGGGGTCACCCCGCATGTCCAGCGAAGCGAAACCGCTCCTCGCGATGCGCGGGATCGCCAAGTCCTTCCCCGGTGTGCGCGCCCTCAAGGGGGTCGAGCTGACCGTGCACGCCGGGGAGGTGGTCGCGCTCCTCGGGGAGAACGGCGCGGGCAAGTCGACGCTCATGAACGTCCTCGCCGGGGTCCACCCCGACTACGAGGGCGTCATCGAGCGCGACGGCGTGCCCGCCGCCATCCACTCGCCCAAGGACGCGCAGCGGCACGGCATCGGGATGATCCACCAGGAACTCAACCTCGTCCCCGAGCTGTCCGTCGCCGAGAACGTCTTCCTCGGCCGGGAGCTGCGCACCGCCCGCGGCACCGTCGACAAGAAGGCCCAGGAGGCCCGCGCCCGCGACCTGCTCGCGGGCCTGGGCCTGGCCGTGTCGCCGCGGCGGCCGGTCAAGCACTGCCGGCTCGCCGAGCAGCAGCTCATCGAGGTGGCGAAGGCCCTCAACCTCGACGTCCGGCTGCTCGTCATGGACGAGCCGACGTCGGCGCTCGCCGACGCCGAGGTACGCCGCCTCTTCGCCGTCATCCGCGACCTGACCGCCCGCGGCGTCGGCGTCGTCTACATCTCGCACCGCCTGGAGGAGCTGGAGGAGATCGCCGACGCCGTCACCGTGCTGCGCGACGGCGCGTACGTCGGCAGCCGCCGGACGGCCGAGACCACCCGGGCCGAGCTGGTCCGGCTCATGGTCGGCCGCCCCCTCGGCGAGCTGTTCCCGCGCCGCGCCGCGCAGCACCGCGGCGGCGAGGTGCGGCTCGCCGCCGAGGGGCTGACGTACGCCGCGCAGGACGGCGGCCCGTCGCTGTACGGCGTGGACGTGTCCGTACGGGCCGGGGAGATCGTCGGGCTCGCCGGGCTGATGGGCGCCGGGCGCAGCGAGGTGCTCCAGGCGCTCTTCGGCCACTACGGCACCCGGGCGCAGGGCCGGATCACCGTGGACGGCCGCCCGTACCGCCCGCGCAGCCCCGGCCACGCGATCCGCCGCGGCCTCGCGCTCGTCGCCGAGGACCGCAAGGGGCAGAGCCTCGTCACCGCCAACACCGTGCGGTTCAACGGCTCGCTCGCCGCCCTGGCCCGCTACCGCACCCCGTGGCGCACGGTGCACAAGCGCCGCGAGCGGGCCGCGGTCGCCGGGCAGATCGAGGCGCTGAAGGTGAAGACGCCCGGCCTGGAGACCGCCGTCCAGCACCTGTCCGGCGGCAACCAGCAGAAGGTCGTCCTCGCCAAGTGCCTGCTGACCAGGCCCGGCGTGCTGCTCATGGACGAGCCGACGCGCGGCATCGACGTCGGCGCCAAGGCCGAGATCCACCGGCTCATGGACGAACTGGCCGCGCAGGGCACCGCGATCCTCGCGGTCTCCTCCGAGCTGCCCGAGCTGATCGGCATGTGCGACCGGGTGCTGGTGCTCTGCGAGGGCCGGCTGACCGGCGAGTTCCACCGCGATCCGGCGCGCGGGCCGCAGGCCGGCCAGGAGGCCATCCTCACCGCGGCGATGGCGCGCGAGACCGTCACCACCCACCACCTTCGAGGGACGCGGAGCTGACGCGGAGATGACCAAGACCCAGCCGGACGCGGCGACGGCCGGCGACGGACCGGACGGCGCCGTGTCGCGGGCCCGGCGGATCCTGCCGGTGCTCGGCTCGCTGCAGGCGTACATCGGCCTGATCCTCATCGTGGCCCTCGGCGTGATCACCAAGGGCGACGTCTTCCTCAACCAGACGAACCTGACCAACGCCGTGGGCGCGTTCGCCACCCGCGGCATCCTCGCGGTCGGCGTCACGCTCGTCATCCTGGCGGCGGGCATCGACCTGTCGGTCGGCTCGCTGATGGGCTTCGCCTCGATGTCCGCGGCCATCATGGTCGCGCACCACGACATGCCCGTCTGGCTGATCGTGCCCGCGTGCATGCTCATCGGCGCCGGCTTCGGCCTGGCCAACGGCATCGGCACCGCCTGGCTGAAGATCCAATCGTTTGTCATGACTCTGGCGATGATGTCGATCGCCAGAGGGCTCGACCGCAAGATGAGCGACAACGAGTCCGTCGGCACCCTCGTCGCCGGCCCGGACGGCGAACTCACCGAGAACTCCGCGTCGTTCCAGAAGCTCGGCACCCCCGACAACAACGTCCTCGAAGGCATCCTCGGCCCGGACGGCATCTACTTCCCCGTCCTCGCCTTCCTCATGGTCTGCGTCGTCTTCCACCTCCTGCTGTCCCGCACCACCTTCGGCCGGCACGTCTACGCCGTGGGCGGCAACCCCACCGCCGCCCGGCTCTCCGGCATCAACGTCACCTTCGTCATCATCGCCGTCTTCACCCTCTCCGGGATGCTCGCCGGCTTCGCGGGCCCCATCGACGCGGCGTACAGCGTCTCCGCCGACCCGCAGGCCGGCTACACCTACGAACTCGACGCCATCGCCGCCGCCGTCATCGGCGGCGCCTCGCTCGCCGGCGGCAAGGGCACGATCATCGGCACCTTCGTCGGCGCGCTGATCCTCACCCTGCTCGACAACGTCCTCGGCCTGAACGCCGTCGACGACAACTGGCAGTTGGTCATCAAGGGCTCGATCGTCGTCCTTGCGGTCGTGCTGCAACGCCCCGACCTGCTGCAGAGCATCAAGAACGGCATCGACAGGCTACGCGGCGGCCGGTCCCGGACGGGACCGGGCCGCACCCCCGCCACGCCCCGGGTCCCCGGCCAAGCCCCGGCCCCCGCCTCAGAGGAGTCGCCACGATGAGCAGCAGCCCGAGCCCCAGCAGCACGCGCCCCGGCACCACCGGCACCCGCATCCGCACCCGCCGCGCGCTGGCCGCCGCCACCGCCGTGCTCGCCGCCACCGCGCTGGCCGCCGGCTGCGCCTCCAAGACCGAGGAGGGCGGAGGCGGCGGCGAGAAGGGCGCCGGCGACGAGTTCGTCATCGGCTACTCGCAGGCCAACAACGCCGAGCCGTACCGCGCCCAGCTCAACAAGCAACTGGAGCACTACGTCAAGGACCACCCGAACCTCAAGCTCCTGCCGATCGCCGACGCCCAGCAGGACAACGCGCAGCAGGTCAGCCAGATCCAGCAGTTCGTCCAGCAGAAGGTCGACATCCTCATCGTCTCGCCGAACGAGCCCGCCCCCGTCACCCCCGCCGTCGAGCAGGCGTGCGCCGCCGGCATCCCCGTGATCATCCTGGACCGCACCGTCGACACCGAGTGCTACACCTCCTTCATCGGCGGCGACAACCGCGAGATCGGCAAGAAGGCCGGCGAAGCCGTCGTCCGCGAGCTGCCCGACGGCGGCAACGTGGCCGAGCTGCGCGGCCTGCTCTCCACCGAGCCGCAGAAGCAGCGCCACGACGGCTTCATGGAGGCCATCGGCGCGCATCCCGACATCAAGGTCGTCGAGGAGCGCGAGGGCAAGTGGCTGCAGCCCGAGGGCACGAAGATCATGCAGCAGTGGCTCGCCCGCGGCACCGACATCGACCTCGTCTACGCGCACAACGACCCCATGGCCATCGGCGCCCAGCAGGCGGCGAAGGCCGCCGGCAAGGACGAGATCACGTTCATCGGCATCGACGGACTCGCCATCCCGGACGGCGGCATCCGCGCGGTCCAGCAGGAGCGGATGGCGTACACCTACCTGTACCCGACCGGGGCCAAGGAGGCCGCGCAGACCGCGGCCGACATCGCCGCGGGCAAGAAGGTGGAGAAGAAGCAGACCCTCGGCACGGTGGAGATCACCAAGGCCAACGCCGAGGACGTCTACGCCGAGTACGACATGAACGGGAAGGTCGACTGACAACCATGGGGCTCCTCCTCGGCATCGACATCGGCACCTCGTCGTCCAAGGGCGTGCTCGTCCGCGGCGACGGCACGCTCGTCGCCCAGGCCGTACGCGAACACGCCACCGCCACCCCGCGGCCCGGGTGGGTCGAGCACGATGCCGAGGAGGTGTGGTGGGCGGACTTCACCGCGCTGGCCGCGGAGCTGACGGCCGCGGCCGGGCAGGCAGCCGCGGCGGGGGAGGGGATCGACGCCGTGGGCGTCAGCGGGATCGGGCCCTGCCTGCTGCCCGTCGACGCCGCCGGCACCCCGCTGCGGCCCGCGATCCTCTACGGGGTCGACACCCGGGCCGGCGCCGAGATCGAGGCGCAGACCGCCCGGTACGGCGCGGAGGCGGTCATCGCGCAGTGCGGCTCGCCGCTGACCAGCCAGGCCGTGGGGCCGAAGCTGGAGTGGCTGCGGAGGCACGAGCCGGAGGTGTACGCCCGTACCCGCCGCTGGTACATGGCCAGTTCGCTGCTGGCGCACCGGCTCACCGGCGCCTACGTCCTGGACCACCACTCCGCGAGCCAGTGCACGCCGCTGTACGACCTGCGCGAGCGGCGCTGGATCGCGGAGCGGTGCGAGGAGATCGCGCCGGGTCTTGAGTGGCCGGAACTGGTCTGGCCCGCCGATGTGGTCGGGGAGGTCACCCCGGCCGCCGCTGCCGCCACGGGCCTGCCCGCCGGGATCCCCGTGGTCGCCGGCACGGTCGACGCGTGGGCCGAGGCCACGGCGGTCGGCGCCACCGGCGCGGGGGACCTGATGCTGATGTACGGCACGACGATGTTCCTGGTCAACGTCGTCGAGCAGCCGGTCTCCAGTCCGAAGCTGTGGGGCACGGCGGGCGCCTTCGCCGGGACGTACTGCCTCGCCGCCGGGATGGCCACCTCCGGCGCCGTCACCGGCTGGCTGCGCGACCTCACCGGCTCCGACTACGCCACCCTCGTCGCCGAGGCCGCCGCCGTCCCGCCGGGTGCCGAAGGGCTGCTGATGCTCCCGTACTTCGCGGGCGAACGCACCCCGCTCTTCGACCCCGACGCCCGCGGCCTCGTCCACGGCCTCACCCTGCGCCACACCCGCGGCCACCTCTACCGCGCCGCGCTGGAGGCCACCGCGTACGGCGTCCGCCACAACCTCGCCGCGATGACGGAGGCCGGCGGCGCGCCGGCCCGCCTCGTCGCGGTCGGCGGCGGCGCGCGCGAGCTGTGGACGCAGATCGTCTCGGACGTCACCGGCAAGGAGCAGCAGATCCCCCGCCACCTCATCGGCGCCGCGTACGGGGACGCGTTCCTGGCGGCCGTCGGCGCGGGTACGGCGGCCCCGCAGGACATCGCCGCCTGGAACCCCGTCGAGTCGACGGTCACCCCCCACACCGCCGCGGGCGGCGTCTACGAAGACCTCTACGCCCACTACCTCGACCTCTACCCGGCGACGAAGGACGTCGCCCACGCGCTGGCCGCCCGCCAGCACGCGGACGCCTGACTCGACCGGAAGGCGGCCTTTATCACGCGTCTGTGACCGCATGGTTGCTTTCCTGCCATCGAAGACGCCACCTCGCTTCGCTAATCTCGTTGAGGCACAACGGGGGCAGGTGGCTCCCCTCCCACACGCGACGGAGGGAATGACCGCACCATGAAAGCGCGTAGAGCAGGTACGGGGGCGGTGGCAGCGGCGCTGGGGGCCCTGCTGCTGCTGGCCGGCTGCGGCGGTGACGACGGGGGTACGTCGTCCGGTGACAAGATCGAGGGCGCGCAGCCGAGCGACCGGGATCCGTCGGCGGAAGCGTCCGAAAAGCAGCCCGGTGCTCCGGAGTTCGACCTCCCGGACGACGTGCAGGTCGAGATCGCCGAGGACGCGACGGGGGACGAGCAGAAGGACGCGATCCTGCGGGACCACGGTTACGCGCTGATGGCCCAGCAGGAGGCGTACGCCGCAACCGAGGCGACGCCGAACTTCACGCAGTACTGGGCCGGTGAGGCCGCCGCGACGTTCGAGGCCGACTTCGCCGAGTACCGCAAGGACGGCGTCACCATCACCGGGCTCGACATCTTCTACTTCCGCGAGGTCACCTCGCTGAAGGACGGGCGCGCCGTCGTCGCGTACTGCGAGGACCAGAGCAAGGCGTATCTGAAGAACACCGGGACCGGGAAGGTCGACAAGACCCCGACCACGCTGGACTCCTACATCGACGCGCGCGCCACGATGGAGAAGAGCGGCGACGGCTGGCAGGTCGTGGACTACCAGGCAACCAGGGGGAGCAAGGAATGTCGCGACGAAGCCTGACACCACACGGGACGCGCGCCACCGCCACGGTCGCCGCGCTGGCCTGCGGGCTGCTGCTCGCCTCGGCCGGCGGGGCGGCGGCCGACCGCGGCACGGGGACGACCGACACGGGCGGCGGCAGCGGCAACGGCGGGGTCAACTCCAGCGTGCGGTTCACGTACCACAGTCCGGGCGGCGGCCAGCCGATGACCAGCTCGACGGGCAACTGGTCGCCGCCGGTGTGCTGGTTCGAGCCCCGGTACACCAACGACGCGCTGGCCGAGCACAACGAGGAGATGGAAGAGAAGGGCCCGCTGGAGGGCATCGACCACGACACCGCGGAGAACCGGAAAGAGGAGACCGACGCCCACAAGGACAAGGACGGCATGTGGTGGGAGCGCACCCCCGTCATGTCGCCGCGCTCCTGTGAGATCGGCGAGCTGTGGATCTGGGTGGACCGCGGCGACCCGGACCCGCCGGCCGACGCCGTCGACCCGGAGATCCTCGCGGGCCTGGCGTACGCCGAGACCAAGCTCCCGGCGCCGCCGGTCGACCTCAAGCCGAACGAGGACCGCAACGTGGTGAACCTGCCCACGAAGATCGAGTTCAGCGAGCCGCTGGACCGCGTGTGGACGACGGCCAGCATCGTCAACGCGCAGGCGGGCATCAACATCGCGGCCACGACCGTCGCCGAGCCGGTCTCGCTGCGCATCGACGCGGGCACGGAGTACGCGGAGCCGTCGTCGTGCACGTACGACCTGGTGAAGGCGGGCGGCGGCTACCAGGTCGACAGCGAGGGCTCCGGCTGCAACATCACGTACCGCAAGTCCTCGGGCGAGGGTACGTACCCGATGGAGGCGCAGATCGTCTGGGACGTCACCTGGAACCCGACGGCGGGCCCGGACGGGGCGCCGCAGAACGACGACCTGCCGGACGGGCTGTCGGTGTCCGAGCAGGAAGTGACCGTGAAGGAGATCCAGACGGTCGTCCGCTGACCTCGTTCTTTATGCTCGTGACGGCGCCCCCGGCCGGAGAGGCCGGGGGCGCCGTGCTGTATCCGATCGATCGAAGGACATCCGTTGCGCAAGCTCGTCTACTACATCGCCGCCACCCTCGACGGCTTCATCGCGGGCCCGGACGGCGCCGACCCGACCGGCCCCGGCGGCTTCTGGCCGCTGCCCGCGGACTACGTGCAGTACCTCGCCGCGAACTACCCCGAGACGCTGCCCTTCATGGCGCGCGAGGCGCTGGGCGTCACGGCGGAGGGAAGCAGCTTCGACACGGTGCTGGAGGGACGCAAGTCGTACGAGATCGGGCTGGCGGCCGGTGTGCCCGACGCGTACCCGCACCTGCGTCACCTGGTCTTCTCCACGACGCTGGGGGAGAGCCCGGCCGAGGCGGTCGAGGTGGTCGCCGGGGATCCGGTGGCGCGGGTGGCGGAGCTGAAGAAGGAGGACGGCAAGGACATCTGGCTGATCGGCGGCGGTGCGCTGGCGGGCGCGCTCTACGGGGAGATCGACCGGCTGATCGTCAAGCTGGCACCGCTGACGACGGGCGCGGGGATCCCCCTGTTCGGCCGCGAGGCGGCGTTCGACCCGCGGGTGTGGAAGCTGACGGGGCACGAGGCGGTGGAGAGCGGAGCGCTGTTCCTGACGTACGACCGATGAGAAACGAGTGCGAGGGAGGTCCCATCGTTCAGAAGTAGTCACGACTGAACGGAGAAGGACGCATGCGGATCGTCAACAGGGCACTGGCCGCGGCGGTGGCCGTCTGCATCGCCGCGGTGCCGTTGGGCCAGGCGCACGCGGACGGCGGTCCGGCGGGAGGCACGGCCGCGGGCTCGCACGCGGGCTCGCACGAGGGGAGCATCGACGGCGCTCCGTACCGGATCGAGGTGCCGGACGACTGGAACGGCACCCTGGTGCTCTTCAGCCACGGCTACTACCTCCCGGACTACCTCCCCGAGGGCGTGCAGCTCGCGGCGTACGAGTCGACGGAGCGCTGGCTGCTGGAGCACGGCTACGCGCTGGCGGCGTCGGAGTACAAGGGACGCGGGCCCGGGTACGCCGTCGAGGACGCCCTCGTCGACCAGATGGCGCTGCTCCGGCACTTCGAGAAGAAGATCGGCAAGCCGCGCCGCACGCTGAGCACCGGCATGTCGCAGGGCGCGGCGATCGCGGGGCAGCTCGCGGAGCGGCACCCGGGGACGTTCGCGGGCACGGCCGGGATGTGCAGCGAGGTGGACACGCCCGCGTCGTGGAACACCGCGCTGGACGTCCTGTACGTGGTGAAGACGCTGCTCGCGCCGGAGGCGGACATCGACCTCGTCCGTCCCACCGGCCCGGAGACCGCCGCCGGGGACGCCGCCGCCCTGGCCGCGGCCGTGAGCGCCGCGCGCGGCACCGAGAAAGGCCGCGCCCGGCTCGCGCTGGCGGGCGCGATCGCGAACATCCCCACCGCGTACTCCCCGTTCGAGCCGGCGCCGACCGACCTCGCCGGGCGCATCGCCGCCCAGTCGGTGTGGATCGAGACCGGCTACGCCCAGGGCCTCGGCCCCACGGGCCGGCTCGACCTCGAAGCCCGCGCGGGCGGCAACCCGTCCTGGAACACCGGCGTCGACTACCGCGCCCAGCTCGCCCGCGCGCACCCGGAGCTGCGCGCCCTGGCCGAGGAGGCGTACGGGGCCGCTCCGGCCGCCGACCTGGACGCGGACCTCGCCGCGCTGGCGGGCCCCGAGCGCGTCGGCGCGGACCGGCGGGCGGTCGCGTACACGAAGCGGCACGGCCTGGTGCGGGGCACGACGTCCACGCCGACGGTGACGCTGCACACGACGGGCGACGGCGGCGCGCTCGCGGACCAGGTGGGGAACTGGGCGGAGCAGGTCGCGGCGCACCGGGACGCGCCGTTCCGGCAGTTGTACGTGGAGCGGGGCGGGCACTGCTCGTACACGTCGGCGGAGGAGATCGTCACGCTGGTCGCGCTGGACCGGAAGGTCGCCACGGGCCGGTGGGGGAACCTGACGCCGGAGCGCCTGGACGCGACGGTGGGGTCGTTCGGTCCCGAGTACCAGGAGGCGTTCGACTTCGGCACGGGCGGCGCGAAGCCGGTGGACCCGGCGTTCACGGAGTTCACGCCGCCGCAGGCCCTGCGTCCGACCCGGTAGGGAACCGGGCCGGGCACGGCCGGTTGGGGCGGCAGCGGGGGGGGGGGGGGGGGGGGCGGCGGGGCCCCCCCCCCCCCGCCGCCCCTTCGGTTCGACCGGACTCAGCAGCTCTTGGCCCAGGTGTGGGAGTCGCCGCGGTCGTTGGCGACGCCGTTGTAGCCGACCTCCTGACCCGGGGTCAGGCAGAGGGTGGCGGCGCCGCCCTGCCAGGCGTCCTCGTAGACGATCACGTGGTCCTTGACGCCGGGCCCGGAGATGCCGTGGTTGGCCCACGACGAGTCGGTGTCGGCGATCCAGGACTCCCACCAGCCGTCGTCGCCGGACCAGTTGGCACGCTGGCCGTCGAAGTTCGCGTGCTCCCAGGTGCAGAACTCGCCGCTCGGGCAGTCCGCCGCGGCGGCCACGGACCCGGAGGCGAACGCGCCCCCGACGGCCAGCAGCGCGGCGGTCAGCAGCGCGAGGGGCTTGCGCTTCGTCTTCGTCATGAGGATGACTTCTCCTTGTCGAGCAGGGTGGTGGCACGCTCCACGGCGTGGGCGCGAAGGCGGTCGTGCGCGGTGACGTCCGCGCGGTGGTCGGCACGGACCGCGGCGAGGCCGCGGTCCTCGTAGGCGGCGATGGCCTTGAGGTTGTTCACGACGGTGGAGGCCCGGAACCAGCGCTCCTGATCCCCGTACAACGCGCGCTGCGCCCCGGCCAGACAGCCGTCGGTGTGCGCCCGTACGACGTACCCGGTCGGCAGCTCCTCCGCGAGCTCGGTCTCACCCGCACCGAAGAGCGCGTCGGCGACGTCCCGCTGCTCCTGCTTCCCGAGGGGCCGCTGCCCGGGCCGGGGCGGGGTGAGCCCCTGCCGGACGAGGCAGCGGTCGGTGAGCAACTGCTGCGCGGCACGTACGGAGTCGTCGTCGCCGAGCGGCGGCGGGGCGGGCGGGGAGGCGCAGCCGGCCAGGGCGAGGGCGACGCCGAGGGCTACGCCCACAGGACCGGGAAGGGAACGGGAGGGCATGACCTGGTACGCGGCCGGAGGGACTCAGCCGGGCTGGCAGTCCGCGGGCCGGGAGCTGTCCACCCCGTCGATCTTGTTGCCCCAGTCCCAGTTGTCATCCAGCTCGTACGCCCGGATCTCCCGGAAGACGCACCCGTGCCGGGTCCAGTCGACGGCCCACACACTGCCGTTGAAGTCGGACCGGAACGAGTAGGCGTTGTCGTGCAGATTCCTGGGCACCTCCGCGTACCCCCCGGGCCGGTAACACCATGCCTCGCCCATCTGGCCCGGCCGGGTCCAGAAACAGACCTCGCCGGGCCCGGCGGCACTCGGCGCGGCCCCGGAGGGGACGGCGGCGACGCCCAGGGCGGCGACGGCGGTGAGGACGGCGAAGAGGAAAGCGCGCAGACGCATGAGAGAACCCCCGATACTCACGGAACGTGCGCAGACAGTAACTCTTGGTTGCCGCGCGTGGGAAGGCGGTGTCACCCGAACGGCCCACCTACAGGCGGACGACCACCAGGGCGGTGTCGTCGGTGAGGCCGGCCGGGGGGATGAGGTCGGTCAGCAGTGCGTCGGCGAGCCGCTCGGGATCCGCGTTGCCGTGACGGGAGATCGAAGCGGCGAGCCGGGCCAGGCCGACGTCGATGTCCTCGTGCCGGCGCTCGACGAGCCCGTCGGTGTACAGGACGAGGACACAGCCCTCGTCGAACGCCACCCGGGCCTCGGGACGGGCGGCGTGCTCGGGGCGCACGCCGAGGGGCGGATCGGTGGCCTGGTCGAGGAAGGTGACGGTGCCGTCCGGACGCCAGAGCGCGGGAGGCAGGTGGCCGGCGCTGCTGTACGTGAGGGTGCGGCCGGCCCAGTCGATGTACACGGCGGCGGCGGTGGCGGTGGCGGCGGCGTCGACGGTCCGGGCGTACCGGCCGAGGACTTCCAGCGCCCGGGCGGGGCCCTTGGCGATGAGCGAGGCGGCGGAGAGGGCACTGCGGAGCTGGCCCATGACACCGGCCGCCCGCAGTCCGTGCCCGACCACGTCGCCGACGGCGACGACGGTGCAGTCGCCCGCGGGCAGGTCGATGATGTCGTACCAGTCGCCGCAGACGTTCAGGGCCACGACCGCGGGCCGGTAGCGCACCGCGGCCCGGTGGTGTCCGAGCGGGCTGGGCGCGGGCAGCATCGCCTCCTGAAGGTGGAGGGCGACCTCGTGCTCGCGCGCGTGGGACAGGCGCAGGCGCTCGTTGATCTCCTGCAGCTCCCGCGCCCGGGTGTACAGCTCGGCCTCCATGACCTGGCTGCGATCCCGGCCGCCCCGGGCGCGGACGAGTTCGGTGACCTCCTCGACCCGGTGCACCAGCAGGGCCACGGTCCCGTCCGGCGCGAAGACGGGGACGTTCACCGGGCTCCAGTACCGCTCCTCCCACACCCCCGGCCGCTCGGGGGACTCCACGTCGTAGCGCTGCAGGGCCATGGTGTCGCGCTCCCCGGTGGCCGCGACCCGGTGCAGGGAGGCGGACAGGTTGCGCATGCCGCTCGCCTGGGGGTCGCCGGGGTTGTCGGGAAAGACGTCGAACAGATAGCGGCCGATCACCTGCCTGCGGTTCCGCCCCGTCGTCGCCCAGTACGCATCGTTGGCGTCCAGGTAGACCAGGTCCGTGGTCAGCAGCGCCACTGCGGTCGGCAAGGCGTGGAAGACGGCCTGGTAGTCGATCACGGGTCCGCTCACCGTCCTCGTGCCGGCGCCACGTACGTCCCGGTCGCGTATCTCTCCACGGTAAGGACAGACCGCGTGATACGCCCGTCGTGTTCGGCCGCCCGGGGCCGCCGGCCCTCGTGCGGTGTGCTTCGCGTGCGGTCCGGCCGCCGGGTCGGCAAGGTCGGGAACCGGACGGGGCCGCCGGTCGCCGCTGCACCCGCCGACTACCGACGAGGAACGCCATGGACCCGGATGCGACAAAAGCGCTGCGCGAGGAGTTCGCCGCCACCCTCGGCGGCGGGAGCCCGAGCCCGTGGCGTACGGCCTTCGCCGCCGTGCCGCGCCACGTCTTCGTCCCGGAGTTCTACGGGCAGGACGTGCGCGGCGAGTGGTACCGCGTCACGCAGGCGGACGACGCGTACCTGGAGACCGTCTACTCGGACACCGCCCTGATGACCCGACTCGACGCCCACGGCGTCCCCACGTCGTCCTCCAGCGAACCGGGCCTCATGCTGACCATGCTCGACGCCCTGGACGCCGAACCCGGCGCCACCGTCTTCGAGCTGGGCACCGGCACGGGCTACAACGCGGCCCTCCTGGCCCACAGACTCGGCGCGGAGAACGTCACCAGCGTCGACGTGGACCCGGACCTGGTGGCGCTGGCCGACCGCCGGCTCCGCGAGTCCGGCACCGCACCGTTCGTCACCACGGCGGACGGCGCCCTCGGCTACCCGCCTCGCGCTCCCTACACCCGCTTCATCGCCACGGCGGCCCTCCGCTCGGTACCCCGGGCGCTCATGGAACAGGCGGCGGACGACGCCGTGATCGTCGCCCCGATCGGCTTCGGAGTGATCCGGGCGGCGGTCACCGCCCCCGGCCACGCGGAAGGCCGCTTCCTGGCCACCCCCGCCCTCTTCATGCCCGTTCGCCTCCCCCCGGGCAGCGGCCCGGACCTCGCAGCCGTACGGGAGCGGCCCCCGGAGTCGACATCGCTACCGGTGACGGACGTGCTGGGCGGCCGGTGGACGTTCCCGCTGTCCCTCGCCCTGCCCGGCTACAACGCCGTCGCGTGGCGGGCGGACGACGGCGGCGCGTCCGGCGTGTCCGGCATGTGCCTGTGGACCGAGGACGGTTCGACCGTCCTGGCGCACGCGGACGGTCACGTCCGGCAGGCCGGCCCGCGAAGGCTGTGGGACACCGTGGAGGAGGTCGCGTCGCTGTTCCCGGGCGGCCGACCGGCCCGGGAGGACTTCGGCATCACCGTCACGCCGGCCGCCCAGCGGTTCTGGTACGGAACACCGCAGGGCGCCTCCTGGCCCCTGCCGACCGAGTGACCCCGGCCGCACCGTGGCGCGGTGAGTCCGGCGGAACCCTCCCGCCTGCGCGGGCGGCCCCGGCCGGCGCGGGGCGACGCCCGCCTCCGCGCGTACGGCGACGTCAGGCGGCCAGCTCCGCCGGCAGCGGCTCCGCGTGCAGGACCGTCAGCCCCGACACCGCCCGCGTCAGGCAGACGTACAGCCGCCGCAGCCCCGTCCGCACGTCCGGCTCCGCCGCGACGATCACCGCCGGGTCGTCCAGCACGACGTAGTCGTACTCCAGACCCTTCGCCAGCGACGCCGGCACCAGCGTCAGCCGCGCCTCCGACGTCGTCTCCTCACCCGGCGACAGGAACGGCAACCCCGCCGCTCCCAGAGCCGCCCCCAGCGCGGCCACCCGCCCGTCCGCCGCGATCAGCCCCACCGAGCCCTCCCGGCTCCGCAGCACCGACCCGCACGCCTCCACCACCGAGCCGTCCAGCGCCGCCCGCGGCAGGGCCCGTACCGCCAGGTCACCCGCCGACTCGCGGATCGACGTCGCCTCGGCCAGTCCCGGCGCGATCGACGGCAGCAGCCGCGACGCGTACGCGATCACCTCCCGCGGCACCCGGAAGCCCTGCGTCAGCTCCTCCACCACCGCCTCCGGCTTGCCGAGGTGACCCAGCGCCACCCCCCAGCTCTCCGTCGCCCACGGCGTCGTCCCCTGCGCGATGTCCCCCAGCACCGTCGCCGACCCCGTCGAGCACCGCCGCCCCACCGCCCGGTACTGCATCGGCGACAGGTCCTGCGCCTCGTCCAGCACCACGTGCCCCAGCGACGGCGTCCGCTCCACCACGTCGCGCGCCTCGTCGATCAGCACCGCGTCCGCCGCCGACCACCGCGCCGACCGCACCCCCCGCGGCGGCTTCTCCCACAGCAGCAGCCGCTGCTCCGCCTCGTCGAGCAACCCCACCGCCGCAGCCGCGAGGAACTCCGCGTCCGACAGCAGCCGCAGCACCAGCTTCACCGGGTCCACCGCCGGCCAGATCGCCTTCACCGCCGCCTTGACCGCCGCGTTCCGCGCCACCGCGTCCTGCACCCGGTCGTCCGGCGCCTCCCCGGCCCGTTCCATCTGGACGAGCACCGCGTGGGCGATGCGCTGCGGCAGCGCCTCCCGCGCGGCCCCGTAACGGATGTCCCGGGCCAGCAGCTCCCGTACCAGCTCCTCCAGCTCGTACGCCGGCACCCGCCACCGCCGCGACCCGCGCACGACCACGACCGGCTCCGTCGGCATCGTCACCCCGGCCCGCACCGCCCGGCGCAGCACCTCCGCCATCCGCGCGTCGCCCTTGAGCCGCGCCACCGGCGCCGGATCCGCCCCCCGCACCTCCACGTGCGCCACCAGCTCCGCCACCGTCGCCTGCTTCACGTCCAGCTCGCCCAGCGTCGGCAGCACCTGCTCGATGTACCGCAGGAACGAGTCGTTCGGCCCGATCACCAGCGTCCCCGTACGCGCCAGCCGCTCCCGGTGCGCGTACAGCAGATACGCCACCCGGTGCAGCCCCACCGCCGTCTTCCCCGTCCCCGGCGCCCCCTGCACGCACACCGTCCCGCCGATCTCCGCCCGCACGATCTCGTCCTGCTCCGGCTGGATCGTCGCCACGATGTCCCGCATCGGCCCGACGCGCGGCCGCTCGATCTCCCGCTGGAGGAGGGCACTCGACTTCGCCGCCTCGGCGGGGTCGGTCAGATGCTCGTCCTCGTACGCGGTGATCTCCCCGCGGTCGTACCCGAACCGCCGCCGCAGGGCCACGTCCATGGGGTCCTTCTTCGACGCCCGGTAGAACGGCTGCGAGACCGGCGCCCGCCAGTCGATCACCATCGGATCCCCGTCGGCGTCGTGCACGTGCCGCCGCCCGATGTAGAAGTTCTCGCCGGGGTCCCCCTCGGCCTTCTCCGCGCCGGGTGCCTGGGAGTAGTCGAGCCGCCCGAAGAAGAGCGGGGTGTCGGCGAGGTCGGCGAGCGCCTTGATCCGCAGGTCGATCTCGGACTGGAGGACTTCGGCGTTGACCCAGTTCGCGGTCACGTCGGTGATGTCCAGGGCCTCGGCGTCGGCACGCATGGCGCGCAGCGCGGTACGGGAGGCGGCGAGATGGGCGCGCTCGCGGAGGAGGGGGGCGGGGAGAGTGGGGGGAGCGGTCGGGGTGGCGGGGGTGGTGCGGGTGGTAGGGGTGGCGCGGGTGGTAGGGGTGGAGTCGGACATGGCGGTACGAGCCTCCGGCGCTGGCGGTACGGTCACGGGCGTGGCGTGGGCCGCCGGTTACCGACCGGCAGGCGGCACTCCCGGCGCGCGAGAACAGCCGGTGAGGCGGGGGCAGACGCGCGAGCATACGCGCGGGGGCAGGACCGGTCCAACGAATTTCTCCGCGGGGATCGAATGGCCGGTAACGCGCTGGCGTCCGGCCGTGGGGCGCAGTTGTCTGTACGCCGACAAGCGAGTTCGGCGCTACGGACCTCAAGGAGCCCGCATCATGCGAAGAGCCCGGTTATCCGCCGCCCTGGCCACCCTCACCCTGGCCGCGGCCCTCGCCACCACCGGCACGGCGACCGCCGCGCCGTCCGGGGCCGACACCCCGACCGCGGCGCCGCTGTGCAGCAGGGGGTACGTCTGCGTCCAGCCGGTCAACGGCTTCGTCACCGCCATACCGGAGGGCAGCCGCCACGACTTCGACCCGCCCGTGGCCATCGTGTCGGTGGTCAACAGCACGAGCATCCCGTACTGCGTGATCGGCAGCCAGAACACGGGGATCTCCCCCGGCCGCGTCTTCGAACCGACATCCGTGTACACCCTGCGCTCGCTGATCCCGTCGCCCGGGGGCATCTGCCCGGCGGCGGAGGGCTGACTCCGGGCAGTCCGGTCACCGCGGCGCTCACCGCAGTGCTGACCGCTCGGTGGGTGCGAGCCGTAGCCGTTGCGGGGTCCTCGACCACCGCTCCGACAGGGTCGGCAGCACCTCCTCGCGCCAGCGTTCCGAACGCCGCAGGCGGTCCAGGTGATGATCGAGGTGGGCTTCGTCGGTGAAGCGTGCGAACCAGACGAAGACCTCCTCGTTCATCCGTACCGGCAGAGCGGGGAAGGTGTTCACGGCGTGTTCGGACTGGAGGTACGCCAGTGGCTCACCGCCGGTCTCGGCGAGTACGGGCCGCACGTGCCGCCGGAAGAACTCGACGAACGCCGGATCGAACGGGCCGTGTCCGTACCAGAGGGTGGCGGTGAGGAGCGACGGTGGCGACGGCGCGGGCTCGCCGGGGGCGGGCCGGGCGCCGGGCGGCTCGGAGAACCCGCCGCCCGCCGAGGCCGGCCGCAGCAGCAGCACGTCGTCGGAGTCGATCATCGTCGCGTTCGCCTCGTCGCGGTGTGCCCGCCAGACCGGCCCGCCGTAGAAGCTCTCCAGGGCGTCGGCGCGGCTGGGCATGTCCGCGAAGCCGCGGAGCCAGACGAAGCGGTCGGGGTCGTCCAGGTCGCGGAACTGCCCCAGCACGGTCGCACCCACTGCCTCCTGGGGCTCGACGAACTCCCGGTCGAACAGATCGATCAGTACGTCCCGCTTTCCGGGGTGCAGCGTGTACTGCCGCAGTTCGACGACGGGAAACCGTAGGGCTGTCACCAGTCCTGCTCCTTGTTCGGGCTGTTGGAACCATCTTTGTTACAACAAACGGCAGGGGGTGTGTGTCCGGCTGCCGGCCGGACGGCCTGGCGGCTAGTTCACCGCTAGTTCACCAGCGTTTCGCGCAGGACGTCGGCGATCGACGTGTCCGCCAACTCCCGCCGCATGACCCGGTCGACCCGGCCGTAGACCCCGCTCAGGGCGGGCCGGATGCCCCGGCCGACCGGACACTCCAGGTTGGGCTCGGTGTGGTGCAGGCCGAACGGTGGCTGCGCATCGACGGCGTCGTACACCTCAAGCAATGTGATCTCTTCGGGCGCACGGGCCAGGCTCCACCCCGCACCGGCGCCGTGGCGGACCTCCACCAGGCCGGCCCGCCGCAGGTCGCCGAGGCTGCGCCGGATGATCACGGGGTTGGTGTTGACGCTGGCCGCGACCTGGTCGGAGGTGAGCACGTCCTGACCGCGACGCTGCGCCAGCGCCATCCAGGCCAGCGCATGCGTCGCGATGGTCAATCGACTGTTCGCCGCCATCACCCCTCCTTGGTGTAACACCTTCGGTTACACCTGCCCCGGAGGTCAAGCCGCGGCGACGTTCAGGCGGCGGGGAACTCCTCGCGCCTGACGGCGGCGACGAAGGCGGCCCAGGCGGTGGGGGTGAAGGCCAGGTGGGGGCCGTGGGGGTCTTTCGAGTCGCGCACGGGGACGGTGGTGGGGGCGGTGGCCACCTCGATGCAGTCGCCCCCGTTCGCGTCGCTGTAGCTGCTCTTGTGCCATTCCGCGGCTACCTCGATGCAGTCCCCGCCGTTGTTGCCGCTGTAGCTGCTCTTACGCCAGGTCATGGCCATGCTGCCCGTATCCCTCCATGAACTTGCCGATCAGGGCGGCGGAATCGCGAGCCGACAGAGCGTCAGCTCTGAGCACATCATAGGTCCGGAGGTGTTGCTGGTAGACCGTCGGATTGTCGCCGAAGTGTCCGTGGTCTAGAGACTCCGAGTAGATCCATTCATGGCCATCCGGCAGGGTGATCAACGACATTGAGGTGTTGGGCCGGATGATTTCCGGCTGGTCGGCCGGGGCTACCTGGATCTGAATATTGGTCCGCTGAGATGCGGAAAGCAGGTGCTCGCACTGCTCGCGCATGACCTCCGCGCCACCGACGACGTTGCGCAGGCAACTCTCATCCAGAACGACGATGAGCAGCGGGCCCTCCGATGAGAAGAATCGCTGCTGGCGACTGAGCCTCGCCCGGACTCGCTCCTCCAAGCTCTCCTCGTCGTGGATGACTTGCGCGAACTGTGCGTGCGTGTACGCCTCGGCCTGGAGCAACCCGGGCATCATCCGCTCCTGATAAGCCCGCAACGCCACGCACTCGGCGTCCATTTGCGCTCGTCGTTCGAACCAGTCCGGATGCTCGACATCCGGGTACCAGTCGACCTTCAGCCACAGTCGCGCTAACAGTCCGTTACCGCCCAGCACTTCGTCGCACTTCGCCGCGAACGTGTCCGGCGGCACGCTCGTACCCGTCTCGATCTTCGCGACGTACGACCGGTCGCAGGGGATGAGCCGTGCCAACTCCGCCTGCGTCATGCCCGCTGCCTCGCGCAGGTGCTTCAGCACGTCGCCGAACATCGCGGCCGTCGTACCGGTCGCGCGGTGGGTGGCGTTGCGTGGGGTCATGTCTGCCTCCCCGTTCTGGTGGCGTCTGTCACGTTGGTGACCTTGCTCTTGGTCGCTCCGCTCCGGAACTCTTACGACACGCAGCGTAACCGAGCGCTACGACAATACAGCCGTAGATCGCAAAATGTCACTGTAATTCTGGAGTTGAGGTGGATGGCCGAGCAGGGAGCGTGCGGTTCGGAGGGCATGGCGCGCGAGTGGTCGATGGGGTACGTGATGGGCTACCGGTCCGTGCCGCTCGTGCGGGTGCACGTGCGGCGGCAGTTGGCGCTGTGGCGGTGGGGCGGGGACGCCCAGGACGTGCAGGACGCGGCGGTCGTGGCGTCGGAGCTGGTGACGAACGCGATCCAGTACGGACGGCGGATCGGCCGGCGGGTGTGGGTGCGGCTGGCCGTACGGGAGGACGGTTCGCTGGTGATCGACGTATCGGACCCGCAGGCGACGCTGCCACCGCGGGTGCTGGATGCGTCGCCGCCGGGGCCGGAGGAGGAGCGGGGGAGGGGGCTGTTCCTGGCGCGGGGGCTGGGGGCGGAGCTGTCGTGGTTCCCGCGCGAGTTCGCCGGCAAGACCGTACGGGCGACGCTGGAGCCGACGCGGGGGTCCGGGC
>NZ_JBDPMI010000027.1:0-117596 GCF_039871555.1 Streptomyces sp. B5E4 | reverse complement strand
TGAGGGGTTAAGGCCCCCTGTAGACGACGGGGTTGATAGGCCGGATCTGGAAGCCCTGTGAGGGGTGGAGGTGACCGGTACTAATAGGCCGAGGGCTTGTCCATAGCTGCTTGCGTCCACTGTGCGGGTTCTGAAACAACAACCCGCCCACCAACATTCTGCCGGTGAGCTGCCGGCGAGTTGGTGGGGGATAGTTTCATAGTGTTTCGGTGGTCATAGCGTTGGGGAAACGCCCGGTCTCATTCCGAACCCGGAAGCTAAGCCCGACCGCGCCGATGGTACTGCATGGGGGACCGTGTGGGAGAGTAGGTCACCGCCGAACAATTCTTCATGAGAGCCGTCCCGAACGCTTCGGGGCGGCTTTCGTGCGTTACCGTGGCCGATATGAGCGGCCGCGCGCACCTGATGTGGGACCAGGCAGTCACCGCGTACGACTTCGGTCCCGAACACCCCATGGATCCCGTTCGGTTGGCGCTGACCATGCGCCTCGTCGAGGAACTGGGGATCGACAAGGCCGTCGACGTCGTCGCGGCGCCCGCGGCCGGCGACTCGACGTTGCGGCTCGTGCACCGGCAGGACTACATCGACGCCGTGCGGCAGGCGGCGGCGGCGCCGGAGCAGGCCGATCCTTCGTACGGGCTCGGGACGGTGGACGTTCCGGCGTTCGTGGGGATGCACGAGGCGTCGGCGTTGATCGCCGGGCAGTCCGTGGCCGCGGCGGAAGCCGTGTGGGACGGGCGGACGGTGCATGCCGTGAACTTCGCCGGGGGGCTGCATCATGCGATGCCCGGTGCTGCTTCGGGGTTCTGCGTCTACAACGATGCGGCGCTGGCCATCGCGCGGCTGCTGGAGTTGGGCGTGGAGCGGGTGGCGTACGTGGATGTGGACGTGCACCACGGGGATGGCGTACAGGCGGCGTTCTGGGATGACCCACGGGTGCTGACCATTTCCGTCCACGAGCACCCCAGCACGCTCTTCCCCCAGACCGGTTGGCCCGAGGAGACCGGCGGGTCCGGGGCCGAGGGGCAGGCGGTGAACGTCGCGCTGCCGGCCGGGACCGGGGATGCGGGGTGGCTGCGGGCGTTCCACGCCGTCGTGCCGGAGCTGCTGGCGTCGTGGGCCCCCCAGGTGCTCGTGTCGCAGCACGGGGCCGACACGCACGCCGAGGACCCCCTGGCGCATCTCGCCGTCAGTCTGGACGCGCAGCGTGCGGTGATGGAGACGTGTCACGCCCTGGCGCACGAGCACGCGGACGGCCGGTGGCTGGCCCTCGGCGGAGGCGGGTACGCCGTCGTGGACGTCGTGCCGCGCTCCTGGGCCCACCTCTGCGCCATTTCCGCCGGCCACCCCGTCCTGCCGGCCACGGAGGTCCCCGAGACCTGGCGGGCCGAGGCGCTGCGGAGGACCGGGCAGCAGGCCCCGTACCGGATGACCGACGGGCGGGACGCCTCCTGGGCGGACTGGGAGGCGGGGTACGACCCGGGCTCGCCGCTGGACCGTGCGGTGCGTGCCGCGCGGCGGACGGTGTTCCCTGCGCATGGGCTGCTGCCCTGAAGGAGCCGTGCCCGCCCGCGCTTTCTTGTGGGCGAAATATTCGCGAAGCCACCCGTTCCGCCCGTAAAGGCGGCCAGAGTGGGGCGGGTGTTGACCGACGCACCCTTGTTGCGTAGGCATCTGCTGGCGACGGGGATCGCCGGGCCGGTGGCGACGAGCCGCGACAAGAGCCTCCGCAGGTATCAGCAGTTCGCGGCCCGCGACCCCCGGGTGCTACTCGGCCTGGAACCGGAACGCGACTGGTCGGTGGCCGAGTTGCTGCGGCTGATGGCCGAACGCTGCGGTACGAGCGGGGATCCGGGCCGGATCTCGGGCACCGAGGTCATCGATCCGGACCGTACGATCGCCGCCCTGCACGCCTTCGCGGAGCGGCTGCGCGCCGCCGCGCGGGACGGCGAGGCGGTGTTGTTCGGGACCGGGCACCCCGACGTCCTCCTCGGCTTCTACGCCCCCTTGGCGGTGGCGCTCTCGGCGGCCGGGTGCGTTGTTCTCACCCCCGGTGAGGGCAGAGATGTCGACATAACGACCCGATTCGGCGTACGTACATACCGTCTCAACTACCCCGGGAGTGTTGCCGTTCTGGGCGACCCGGACCCCTCCACTCCCCCCTCGACCAGGGGGGTCCATACTCACTCTCCGCTTCCCCTGCGTGCGGCACTCGGTGCCGCCGCGGCGGCGGGCGGACCGCTGCCCGGGCTGGTGGTGGGGGACCACGGATGGGCTTGCGGGGCTGGTCAGTTGGGCATCGAGGCCATCGGTCTGGCGGACGCGGACGACCCGGCACCCTTCGTCGCCCAGGCGGAGGGCCGGGTGCCCGTCGTGGTGCCTCTTGATGACTCTGTGCAACCGGACAGCTACGGGCCGGTTGCCGACTATGTGCTCAAACACGCCCGTCTGTCACTGTAGCCATGCGATCGCTACTCCTCTTCCCCACTTGCATCACCCGCCCCTAATCTGGGGAGGAGCGCGCATGCGAGGAGGAGGCACCGGAGGGGAAGCCGGTGTCCGTCATGTGCGGAAGGTTCAGGTGTGTCATGGCTGCAAGCGATAAGCCTCTCAACGAGGTTGTGTTCCTGACCGTGGCTGAAGTAGCCGCGGTGATGCGAGTGTCCAAAATGACCGTGTACCGATTGGTGCACAGTGGCCATCTGCCGGCGATCCGGGTGGGGAGGTCCTTCCGGGTGCCGGAGCAGGCCGTGCACGAATACCTCCGCGAGTCGTATGTGGGGGTGGAGTCTGCCTGACGGGTCCGACCGGTTGCGCACCCTCGATTACGTCAATCCAGTCCGCACGGGTAGGCTTGGGCGCCTGTAAGACGTGTGGGCCCTTGCCCGCCCACCCCGACGGAGAGAAGTGAGCGAGGGTACCCGTGGGCTCTGTGATCAAGAAGCGGCGTAAGCGGATGGCAAAGAAGAAGCACCGCAAGCTGCTGAAGCGCACGCGAGTGCAGCGCCGCAATAAGAAGTAGCGGTAGCCCGCACCCGTACCGCCGTCCATCCGCCTTTCCCGGCGGGTGGACGGCGGTTGTGCGTGGTGCCGCGATGTCCTGCGTATACGGTGGGGCGATCGTCCGTGCGGGCAGGCAGGGAGAGGAAGGCGAAGGCCAGTGGGCAGAACCGTGCTCGTCACCGGCGTCGCCCGCCCCCTCGTCGGGCGCCTGGTCCGCCGGCTCCTGCGCGAGCCGGACGTCGACCGCGTCATCGGCGTCGACGCCCGGGCGCCCGAGCATCAGCTCGGCGGCGCCGACTTCGTCCCCGCGGACATCCGCCATCCCGTGCTCGCCCGGATCCTCGTCGAGCACCGCGTCGACACGGTGATGCACATGGACGTCACCGGCACCCCGCTCGCCCGCGGCGGCCGGGCGGCGGTCAAGGAGAACAACGTCATCGGGTCCATGCACCTGCTCGGCGCCTGCCAGCAGGCGCCGCGCGTGCGGCGGCTCGTCGTCAAATCCACCACCAGCGTCTACGGCTCCGCGCCCCGCGACCCCGCCGTGTTCACCGAGAGCACGCCGCCCAAGGCGCTGCCCAGCGGCGGCTTCGCGAAGGACGCCGTGGAGGTCGAGGGGTACGTGCGCGGGTTCGCCCGGCGCCGCCCCGACGTCGCCGTGTGCGTGCTGCGGTTCGCCAACATCCTCGGCCCGCGCGCGGACACGCCGCTCGCCGAGTACCTGACGCTGCCGGCGCTGCCCACCGTCCTCGGCTACGACCCGCGGCTGCAGTTCGTGCACGAGGACGATGTCCTCGACGTGCTGCTGCTCGCGGCCGGCGAGCCGCGCCGCGGCACGATCAACAGCGGCACGTTCAACATCGCCGGCGAGGGTGTGCTGCTGCTGTCCCAGGCCGCCCGGCGGCTCGGCCGTCCCACGGTCCCGGTGCCGCTGCCCGCGGTGACGTGGGTCGGCTCGGCGCTGCGGTCCGCGGGCATGACGGACTTCTCGCCGGAGCAGATCCGGCTGCTGACCCACGGGCGGGTCGTGGAGACGACGCAGATGCGTGAACTGCTGGGCTTCACGCCGGAGTACTCGACGGTGGGGGCGTTCACCGACTTCGCCGCCGGTCGCGCGGCGGGCCTGCTGCCGCCGCGTGAGGTGCGGCGGGCCGTCGACGCGGTCGGTGAGCTGCTGGGGCTGCCGGGGGCGCGGAACCCGGTGCAGGGGGACGGCGTTGCGAAGGAGCCGGTGCACGATGGCTGACGCGAAGGTCATTCCGTTCGACGACGACCGCTCCCGCGGCGGCGGCAAGCCCCGGCGCCGGTCCGGCGCAGCCCGGCCCCGGCGCGGGGACGGCGGCGGTGCCGGCGGCGCCACGGGCGCGGAGGCGGCGCTCACCGCGCTGCCCGGCGCGCAGGGACCGCAAGGACCCGCGGAGGGCGACGGCGCGGACCGTACGGACCAGGCAGGGGCCGCGGGCACGGCGGACGACGCCGCGTCAGCGCCCCGTACGGCACCGCCGGGCACCGAGGCCGCCGAGGCGGTCGCCACGGCGCTGCAGAGCGCTCTCATGGACGCGCTGCCGCGGCTCCTGGGCGGCGGCTGGGAGCGCAGGGCCGGCGACGCGCTGGGCTTCCTGCGGCGGCGGCTGACGGGCGACTACGAGGTCGACGAGTTCGGCTACGACGCGGAGCTGACCGACCAGGTGCTCGTGCCGCTCTTCCGCCCGGTCTTCGAGAAGTACTTCCGGGTGACGGTCAAGGGCGTCGAGAACATCCCCGACACCGGCGGCGCGCTCGTCGTCGCCAACCACTCCGGCGTGGTGCCGTGGGACGGGCTGATGGCCCAGGTCGCCGTCCGCGACCACCACCCCGCCGACCGCCATCTGCGGCTGCTCGCGGCCGACCTGGTGTTCATGATGCCGTTCGTCAACCAGCTCGCCCGCAAGGGCGGGCACACGCTGGCGTGCGCCGACGACGCCTCGCGGCTGCTGGCGCGGGGCGAGGTCGTCGGCGTGATGCCGGAGGGGTTCAAGGGGATCGGCAAGCCGTTCGCCGATCGCTACAAGCTGCAGCGCTTCGGCCGCGGCGGCTTCGTCTCGACGGCGTTGCGGGCGGGGGCGCCGATCGTGCCGTGCTCGATCGTCGGCGCGGAGGAGATCTATCCGATGCTCGGCAACGCCAAGACGGTGGCGCGGCTGCTGGGGCTGCCGTACTTCCCGGTGACGCCGACGTTCCCGTGGCTGGGCCCGCTCGGGGCCGTACCGCTGCCGACGAAGTGGACGATCGAGTTCGGCGAGCCGATCCCCACGGACGGCTATCCGCCGGAGGCGGCGGACGACCCGATGCTGATGTTCAACCTGACCGACCAGGTGCGCGAGACGATCCAGCACACGCTGTACAAGCTGCTCGTCGAGCGGCGGTCGGTCTTCTTCTGACCCCTACCCGCTATTCCTCCTCGCCGAAGTCGAGGCCCAGGTCGGGCAGCGGCAGCAGGGGCGGGAGGGTGATCTCGGGGTTCTTCTTGCCGGGCGTCTCCGTGGGCGTGGAGCTGCTGTCCCCGGACTCCTGGTCGCCCGGCTCGTCGTCGTCGGGGAGGATGCCGCCGATCAGTCCGTCCTCGCCGACCAGCCCGCCCTCCTCGGTGGTGCTGGGTTTCGGCTCGCCGTCGTCGCCGACCTCGCCGTCGGCGGTGGCCGTGGACGACGGGGCGGGCTCGGCCGGGTCGGTGTCGGTGTGGCCGCCGCCGGTGCTTGCGGTGCCCGGCGAGGTGCCGCTGGGGGAGGTGTCGTCGTCGGGTCCCGGCAGCAGCGAGGACAGCGGGGCGACGTCATGTCTTATGGCGTCGAACACGGAACTGACCTCGTCGCCCAGCTCGCCCAGCTCGACGGGGAGCCGGTCGCGAAGCTGCTGCCAATTGCGCTCGTTCTTCTGCGAGAACGTGGAGAGGGTCTGCATGGGGCCGAGCGAGCCGTCCTCGTCGTACGCGCCGCGCAGCAGCTTGCGGCCTTCGACGGCGTCGTGCCGTACGTTGTCGAGGGCTTCGCGGACCTCGCTCATCGACTCCGCGTCGAGGTCGCCGGCGCGGCCGCGCTCCATCAGGCGCCGCGCCTCGTTCAGCCGCGTGGAGGCCTGGTCGAGGTAGATGCGGCCGCGCTCGGTGTCGTCGTCGGCCATGCCGCGGCGCAGGTCCTCCATGCCGCGCTTGAGGCCGTAGAGGGTGTCGCCCGGGAGTGCGTCGGAGCTGACCGCGGCGGCGGCGCTGAACGCGCCGGCGGCGACGCCGACACCGGCGCCGCCGATGGCCACGCCGCGGGAGAGGCGGGAGTGCGGGCGCAGCCGGGACAGCGGTCCTGCCGCGCGGTGGGCGCCGCGCTTGCGGGGCGCGGGGATCAGCGGGGCCTCGGTGCTCTCCGCGGTGTCCTCGGCGAGCATCGCCTCCATGGCGGCGATGAGCCGGGTCCGCTGGACGGTCTTGACCTCGGGGTCGAGGGTCGGCCCCGGCACCGAGGCGAGCTGCCCCGCGAGGCCGAGCAGTCGTGCCTGCTCGGGATCTGCCGCCAGCGCTTCCGCCTGCTGCGCCCGAGACTCCTCATCAAGGGCCTGGGCGAAGGCGTTCGCCCGCCGGTGTGCCGATACGGATCCGATCACGGGCGGCACCTCCTGTCGACTCGGGGTCTCTGTGTGGGACTCCCTATCCCGCCCGCATAGTTGTACTCCTTGACCCATTTCCCTCGAAGAGATGAGCCGGGGTGGACAACTCGCGACCGAAGAAGCCCTGCTACCCGCTCAACGACGGGCAGGGCAGTCGGGTTACGCGGTGGCGTTGATACTACTTCGATGGGCGCGGGCGGCCCGGGTATCGGAGAAGTCAAGGGAGATCGGTTCCCGTCAGCGGGCGTCGTCCGGCAGCAGCCGGGCGAGGGTGCGCACCGCCCGGTACTGCAGGGTCTTGATCGCGCCTTCGTTCTTGCCCATCACCTTGGCGGTCTCGGCCACCGAAAGCCCCTGCAGGAAGCGGAGGGTCACGCACTCCTGCTGCTGCGGGTTGAGCTTGCGCACGGTCTCCAGCAGCGCGGTGTTGGACAGCGACTCCAGCACGGAGTCCTCGGGGCTGCGCTCGGTCTCGCTGGGGTCCAGCATCTCGCCGGTGGTGACCTCCAGCCGGAACCGGCTGGACTTGAAGTGGTCCGCGACGAGGTTGCGCGCGATCGTCACCAGCCAGGCGCCGAAGTCCCGGCCCTGCCAGGTGAACGTGCCGATCCGGCGCAGGGCGCGCAGGAAGGTTTCCGAGGTGAGGTCCTCGGCCGTCGCCCGGCCGCCGACGCGGTAGTAGATGTAGCGGTAGACGGTGTCGGCGTACTGGTCGTAGAGCCGGCCGAACGCCTCGGTCTCGCCGGACTGGGCGCGCTCGACCAGGTCCATCATCCGGCGGCTGTCGCCGGTCGAGGGCTGCGGCTGCCTGGTCTGCCTGCCGCTACGCTCGCGGGTGCCCGCACCGCCGCCCTGCCGGCGTCTGCTGCCGACCGCGGCGCTGCCGTCGGTGAGGACGTAGGCGGGGCCCACGACCGGGCCGGCGGCGGGACTCGCGGCGGGGCCGGCGACGGCCAGGGCGGGCGAGAAGAGGCGCAGTTGCTCGATCACCTGCGCGCGCAGCGTAGCCAGGCCTGAGGCGTCAACCCCGACGTGTGAGTACACGGGACTCCCAGAGGCAGTGCTTCCATCACGTTCAGTGCGGGACCGTTGACCGACGTAGGTATGTGCGGGCACCGGATTGCGTCTGAGGAGAATAACGCTTCGTGTCGGGCGCGCTACCTCCAGTTGCTCAAATCACCGTTTCCGTCCGATCCGTAGCCTATTGACGCCCCCTCAAGTATCGGCCGTCGGATTGAGTTTGATCGGTAAGTGACACGAACTGCCTGGTTCACGGGCGTGTTGTGTGTTTCCCGGAAGAATCGGTCACAGGCAGGCCGGCTGCGCCCCGTTGACGGCGGGGCCGGGGGCTCCGGCCGGGGGGCGTACACGTGCGTCCGCTGTCAACGGCGGCGGCGCTGCAGGGCGGCGGCCGCGACCGCGCCGCCGGCCACCGCGCCGACGCCCGCCGCGGCCGGGATGCCGACCTTCGCCGCCTTGCGGCCCGTACGGTAGTCGCGCAGCCGCCACCCGTGTTCGCGCGCGTGCTTGCGCAGCCGCGCATCGGGGTTGATCGCGTACGGGTGGCCGACGAGGGAGAGCATCGGGATGTCGTTGGCCGAGTCGCTGTACGCGGCGCAGCGCACCAGCTCCAGCGTCTCGGCGGCGGCGAGGGCCCGTACGGCCTCGGCCTTGGCGGGGCCGTGCAGCACTTCGCCGACGAGCCGGCCGGTGTAGACGCCGCCGACGGACTCCGCGACCGTGCCCAGCGCGCCGGTCAGGCCGAGTCTGCGGGCGATGATCGTCGCGGTCTCGACGGGGGCGGCGGTGACGAGCCACACCTTCTGGCCGGCGTCGAGGTGCGCCTGCGCCAGCGCGCGGGTGCCGGGCCAGATGCGCTCGGCCATGTACTCGTCGTAGATCTCCTCGCCCATCTCCATGAGATCGGCGACGCGATGGCCCTGCACGATGGACAGAGCGCTGGACTGCGCGTCCTCCATGTGCCCGGAGTGCTCGGCGCCGGCGAGGCGGAAGTACGCCTGCTGCCAGGCGAACCGGGCGAGATCGCGGGTGCGGAAGAACTTGCGCTTGTACAGCCCGCGGCCGAAGTGGTAAAGCGCGGCACCCTGCATGATCGTGTTGTCGAGGTCGAAGAAGGCCGCCGCGTGCACGTCCCCGTGGACGGGGAAGTCCGGTTCCTCATCCTCTTTCGCTGCCCCGCCGTCCGCCGTGACGCCTTCCGTGCGTACGGCTTCCGCGTGCTCCAGTTCCTGTGACGTCTTGCGCGCCGCCTCGGCCGCCGCCTCGCCGGCGGCGACGCTGCGCGCGGTCGCGCGGCGTCTGCGGCTGAGCCATCCGAATGCGGCCATACTGATGAGCATAACGGCGTACGGCGGGCCAACCGGTGTCGAGGGGCCGGGCCTCCGTGGACGCACGCGTGAACTCCCGGGTGGCTTCTGCCCGGCTCCATACGCTCTCTGCCCGGCTTTGTTCGCTGTACGCGCGCTCTCTGCCCTGTTCTGCTCGCTTACGGGCGGCTCCGGATGCCCGTGCAGGGCGGCACAATCAATGACATGAGCCTGTTGCGACGTAGGACCGCCGCTTCCGCGCCCGCCCCCGCCGACCGGACCGTGACCTTCATCGGCAAGCCCGGCTGCCATCTGTGCGACGAGGCGCGCGAGGTCGTCGTCTCCGTCTGTACGGAGCTGGGCGCGGGCTGGGAGGAGAGGGACATCACCCGGGACGAGGAGCTGTACCGGCGCTACTGGGAGCAGATCCCGGTGGTCCTCGTGGACGGTGAGCAGCACGACTTCTGGCGGGTCGACCCGGAGAGGCTGCGGCGGGCGCTGCGGTCATGACGCGCGGGGTGACGCCCGTCACTTTGCCCGGACAAAGCGGACACCATCTTTGTGCACGCGTTCACAAAGGCATAGCCTTCTCTCATCAGTGCGGTTTCGCCCCGGCGGGCCGTACGCGGCACCGCGCTAGCGTCAGGAGCACTGTGGCAACTGGCCGAACTCACCGAACGGCGACCCGAAGCCGAGGGATCCCCGAGGCCACCGTCGCCCGGCTCCCGCTGTATCTGCGGGCCCTCACGGCGCTCTCGGAGCGTTCCGTGCCCACGGTCTCCTCCGAGGAACTGGCCGCCGCCGCCGGCGTCAACTCGGCGAAGCTGCGCAAGGACTTCTCGTACCTCGGCTCCTACGGCACCCGCGGCGTCGGCTACGACGTCGAGTACCTCGTCTACCAGATCTCCCGCGAGCTGGGCCTGACCCAGGACTGGCCCGTGGTCATCGTCGGTATCGGTAACCTCGGCGCCGCCCTCGCCGGCTACGGCGGCTTCGCCTCCCGCGGCTTCCGCGTCGCCGGGCTCATCGACGCCGACCGGGCCATGACCGGCAAGCAGGTCGCGGGCCTGACCGTGCGGCACACCGACGAACTGGAGCCGCTGATCAAGGAGAGCGGCGTCTCCATCGGCGTCATCGCCACCCCCGCGGGCGCCGCGCAGGCGGTCTGCAACCGGCTGGTGGAGGCGGGCGTCACCTCGATCCTCAACTTCGCGCCGACCGTGCTGAACGTCCCCGAGGGCGTCGACGTCCGCAAGGTGGACCTCTCGATAGAGCTGCAGATCCTCGCTTTCCACGAGCAGCGCAAGGCCGGCGAGGAGGCCGAGCTGCGCGAGGCCGAGGCGGCGGCCGCGGCGGCGCAGGGCGGTACGCCGGAGGCGGACGCCGCGGCGGGCCCCGCCGCCGCCGCGAAGAAGCGCACCGGGCAGGGGCCCGACGGGGACGTGCCCGCCGTGATGCCCGCATGAGTGTCCTCGTCGTCGGCCTCAGCCACCGCAGCGCGCCCGTGAGCGTGCTGGAGCGGGCCTCGCTCGCGCCTGACGCGCGCGCGAAGCTGCTCACGGACGCGGTGGCGGCCGCTCCGGTCACGGAGGCGGCGGTGCTGGCCACGTGCAACCGGATCGAGCTGTACGCCGCGGTGGACAAGTTCCACGCGGGCGTCGCCGAGCTGTCGCTGCTGCTGGCGCAGCATGCGGGCGCGAGCCTGGAGGAGCTGACGCCGCACCTGTACGTGCACTACGAGGACCGCGCCGTGCACCACCTGTTCACGGTGGGCTGCGGGCTGGACTCCATGGTCGTCGGCGAGGGGCAGATCCTCGGCCAGATCAAGGAGTCGCTGGCGCTCGGGCAGCGGATGCACACCGCGGGCCGGACGCTGAACGACCTGTTCCAGCAGGCGCTGCGGGTCGGCAAGCGGGCGCACAGCGAGACGGGCATCGACAAGGCCGGGCAGTCGCTGGTGTCGTTCGGGCTGACGCAGCTCGCGGCCGGCGCCCCGGTGGCCGAGTGGGTGGCGGGACGCCACGCGCTGGTGATCGGCGCGGGCTCGATGTCGTCCCTGGCGGCGACGACGCTGGCGCGGGCGGGGGCGGCGGAGCTGGTGATCGCCAACCGCACGTACGAGCGTGCGGAGCGCCTGGCGGCGAGCCTGAACGCGGGGTCCGCGGTCGCGGGCGGCTGGGGTACGGGGTCGCCCGCGGCGGGTCCGATCCCGTCGCAGAGCGGGCCCGTGGACGCCCCGGCGGCCCGTGCCGTACGGGTGGAGGAGATCGCGGACGAGCTGGTGACGGCGGACGTGGTCGTCTCCTGCACGGGCGCGACGGGCCTGGTGCTGACGGCCGACGAGGTCCGCGACGCACTGCGCCGTCGCGCCGGCGGCGCGAGCGGCGGCGCGGCCGCCGACGGCGCCGTGCTCGCTCTGCTTGACCTGGCCATGCCGCGTGATATCGATCACGCACTGCACGAGACGCCCGGGGTGCGGTTCGTCGACATCGAGGCACTCGCCGGCGCCTCCGCCGATGCGCCCATGGCCGCCGACGTGGACCAGGTACGGGCCATCGTGGCCGAGGAGGTCGACGTCTTCGGGGCCGCGCAGCGCGCCGCCAGCATCACGCCCACCGTGGTCGCGCTGCGGACCATGGCCCAGGACGTCGTCGCGGGCGAGATCGCCCGTTTGGAGGGTAGGCTGCCCGGGCTCGACGAACGTCAGCGGGCCGAGGTGGCGCAGACCGTGCGCCGCGTCGTGGACAAGCTGCTGCACGCGCCGACCGTACGGGTCAAGGAGCTGGCCGCCACCCCCGGTGGAGCGGGGTACGCGGACGCCCTGCGGGAGCTCTTCGACCTCGACCCGGCCACCGTCGACGCAGTCAGCCGCGCGGACTCCGGCCGCGCGGCGGCCAGCGCACGCAGTGAACGGGAGCCGTCATGACCGCAGCCAAGCCGACGCCGGCGAAGGGGGCCGAGGCGCAGGAAGCCCCGCGCTTCCTGCGCCCGTTGCGCCTGGGTACGCGGCGCAGCAAGCTCGCGCTCGCGCAGTCCGAGCAGGTTGCCGAATCGGTCCGCCGTCTGACCGGGCGGGCCGTCGAGCTGGTCGAGATCACGACGTACGGGGACGTGTCCCGGCAGCACCTGTCCGAGATCGGCGGCCAGGGCGTCTTCGTCGCCGCCCTGCGCGAGGCAGTGGTGAACGGCGAGGTGGACCTCGCGGTGCACTCGCTGAAGGACCTGCCGACCGCGCAGCCCGAGGAGCTGGTGATCGCCGCCGTGCCGCCCCGCGAGGACCCGCGCGACGTGCTCGTCGCCCGCGACGCCCTCGGCTTCGAGGACCTGCTCGCCGTCGGCGGCCGGCCCCGTATAGGCACCGGCTCCGCACGCCGCGCCTGCCAGTTGCACGCCTGGGCCCGCTCCCTCGGGGGCGCGATCGAGACGGTCCCGGTCCGCGGGAACGTCGACACCCGCATCGGGTACGTCCAGAAGGGCGAGCTCGACGCCGTCGCGCTCGCCGCCGCGGGGCTCAGCCGCCTCGGCCGACTGGCCGAGGTCACCGAGCTGATCCCCCTCGACGCAGTCTTGCCCGCCCCCGGCCAGGGGGCCCTGGCGGTCGAGTGCGCCTCGTCGAGCGCGCACCTGACCGCCCAGCTCGCGGAGCTCGACGACCCGCAGACGCGGGTCGCCGTCACCGCCGAGCGGACGCTGCTCGCCGCCCTGGAGGCCGGCTGCAGCGCGCCCGTGGGCGCGCTCGCCGACCTGCACGCGGAGGGTCCCTCCGGGGCCGGTCCGGGCACAGCGTCGACTGTCACCGAGATGCGCCTGCGCGGCGTCGTCGGCACCCCCGACGGCTCCGCTCTGGTGCAGATGTCCGCCACCGGCCCCGTGCCGGCGTCGTACGACGACGCCGTGGCACTCGGAAGCGAGCTCGCAGAAGAGATGCTCGCCAAGGGTGCGGCCGGTCTGATGGGGGAGCGACTTTGAGCCCCACGCCTTCGACCCGTAAGGCCAGCGCGTCGGCGCGTACCGCAGCGACCGGCGCGGCCCGCCCGCCCGGTCCCGCCGCCCGCGGGCACGTCACGTTCCTGGGCGCAGGACCAGGAGATCCCGGACTGCTGACGCTGCGGGCCGTGGAAGCGCTGTCCGCCGCCGACGTCCTGATCGCCGACCCCAAGGTCCTCGCCGTCGTACGCGCCCACGCGCGCGCCGGCGCGGTCATGCCGCACACGTCGGCGGCGCCTGCGCCCGCGGCGCATACGTCGGCGGCCGCGGGGGACGACGAACCGCCAACGGCCGCTGACGCAGGCCATCTTGTCATGGAGGCCGCGCGCGCCGGCAGGCGGGTCGTGCATGCCGTGGCGGGCGATCCGGGCCTCGACGGCGGTGCCGCGCAGGCGATGCGCGCGTGCGCCGCGGAGGGCATCGCCTTCGAGGTGGTGCCCGGTGTCGCGACCGCCGTCGGCGTGCCCGCGTACGCCGGCGTACCGCTGCACGACCCGGAGGGTACGGACGTGCGCGTCGTGGACGCCGCGACCGCCTCGGAGCAGATCTGGGGCGAGGCGGGCGCCAGCGACTGCACGCTCGTGGTGCAGACGTCCCTGGAGGCCACCGCCGCGACGGCGCGCGAGCTGGTCGCCGCGGGACGCAAGCCGGACACCCCGATGACGGTCACGCTCGCGGGGACGACCACGCGGCAGCGGACGTTCAGCGCCACGCTCGGCAGCGTCGCGCAGGTGCTGAAGTCCGCGAAGGTACTGCCGTCGCCGGACGCCGGGCAGGCGGTGATAGCGGTCGTCGGCGAGCAGAGCGCGCCGGCCCGTCGCGAGCAGCTCGCCTGGTTCGAGTCCAAGCCGCTCTTCGGCTGGCACGTGCTCGTGCCGCGGACGAAGGAGCAGGCGGCGTCGCTGTCCGAGCAACTGCGCTCGTACGGTGCCGTGCCGCACGAGGTGCCGACCATCGCCGTCGAGCCGCCGCGCACTCCGCAGCAGATGGAGCGGGCGGTCAAGGGCCTGGTCACCGGGCGGTACGAGTGGATCGCCTTCACGTCCGTCAACGCCGTCAAGGCGGTGCGGGAGAAGTTCGAGGAGTACGGGCTCGATGCCCGCGCGTTCGCCGGGATCAAGGTCGCCGCGGTCGGCGAGCAGACGGCGGCGGCGCTGGTGGAGTTCGGCGTACGGCCCGACCTGCAGCCCAGCGGCGAGCAGTCGTCGCACGGGCTGCTGGAGGACTGGCCGCCCTACGACCCGGTCTTCGACCCGATCGACCGGGTGTTCCTGCCGCGGGCCGACATCGCCACCGAGACGCTGGTGGCAGGGCTGAAGGACCTCGGCTGGGAGGTCGACGACATCACCGCGTACCGCACGGTGCGCGCGTCGCCGCCGCCGGCCGAGACCCGCGAGGCGATCAAGGGCGGCGGGTTCGACGCCGTGCTGTTCACCTCGTCCTCGACGGTACGGAACCTCGTCGGCATCGCCGGCAAGCCGCACAACGTCACGGTCATCGCCTGTATCGGCCCGGCCACGGCGAAGACGGCGGAGGAGCACGGGCTGCGCGTCGACGTCATGGCGCCGGAGCCGTCCGTGCACCGGCTGGCCGAGGCGCTGGCGGAGTACGGCGCGCGGCGCCGGGAGGCGGCGGTCGAGGCCGGGGAGCACGTCACCCGGCCCAGCGAGCGCAGGCCGCGACGGCGGGCGCGGACGACGACCACGACCTGACAGGGGCCTGCGGGAGGTGTCATCGCGGGGGCGTACGGTGGAATCCACCCGGCCCCCGCGGCCCGGTGTGGGGGCGCGTTCGCATGTGCCCTCCCTCGCCGGGCCGGCCACCGGCCGCCCCGGAGCACCACGGAGGTAAGCACACACGTGTCCGGCACCGACGCCCCGCACCCCGGCCCTGTCACCGTTCCCGTCGTCCGCCCGCGGCGGCTGCGTACCACGCCCGCGATGCGGCGCATGGTCGCCGAGACCCGGCTGCACCCGGCGGAGCTGATCCTGCCCGCCTTCGTCCGCGAAGGCATCGACGAGCCGGCGCCGATCCCGTCCATGCCCGGCGTCGTGCAGCACACCCGCGACTCCCTGAAGAAGGCCGCCGCCGAGGCCGTCGCCGCGGGCGTCGGCGGGATCATGCTCTTCGGCGTGCCGGAGGAGCACAAGAAGGACGCGATCGGCTCGGCCGGCACGGACCCGGACGGCATCCTCCAGGTCGCGCTGCGCGACGTGCGGGCCGAGGTCGGGGACGACCTGGTGATCATGTCCGACGTGTGCCTGGACGAGACCACCGACCACGGGCACTGCGGGGTGCTGGACGCCGCCGGCCGGGTCGACAACGACGCGACGCTCGTGCGGTACGCGGAGATGGCCGTGGTGCAGGCGGACGCCGGGGCGCACGTGCTGGGGCCGAGCGGCATGATGGACGGCCAGGTCGCGGTGATCCGCGAGGCCCTGGACCGGGCGGGCCACCAGGACGCGGGGATCCTCGCCTACACCGTGAAGTACTCCTCCGCCTTCTTCGGGCCCTTCCGCGAGGCGACCAACTCCTCGCTGCAGGGCGACCGGAAGACGTACCAGCAGGATCCACCGAACGCCCGCGAGGCGCTGCGGGAGCTGTCCCTCGACCTCGCGGAGGGCGCCGACATGGTGATGGTCAAGCCGGCCGGACCGTACCTGGACGTGCTGCGCCGGGTCGCCGACGAGTCGGACGTGCCGGTGGCGGCGTACCAGATCTCGGGCGAGTACGCGATGGTCGAGGCGGCGGCGGAGCGCGGCTGGGTCGACCGGGACGCGGCGATGATGGAGACGCTGACGGGGATCAGGCGGGCCGGAGCACAGCTCATCCTCACGTACTGGGCCATGGACGCCGCCCGGCAGCTCCGCGGCTGACGCGCGGGGGCCGCGCGGCAGCCGGGGTGGCGCCCGGGGCGGGCCGTCCCCCCGGCCCGCGCGGCCCCTTCACGCCACGCCCTCCAGCAGCCCCGCCAGGCGGGCGCGGGCCAGCACGGCGATGGTGAAGGCGTCGGTGATCCGCCCCGTGCGCACCAGGTCCTCCGCCTCCGCGGGGAGCACGCTGAACACGCGGCGGATTCCCTCCCCCCGGGCGGGCTCACCGTAGCCGTCGATGTGTACCGCGTAGAGCTCCGTGTGCCCGCCCACGAGACCGGTGTCCGGGTGCAGCCGCCCCAGCGGGACGATCTCCCGGGCCGTCGCGCCGATCTCTTCCGTGATCTCCTTGGCCGCGCTCTCCTCGTCGCTCAGCCCCGGCGTGCCGAAGCCGCGCGGCACCTCCACGTGACATGCGCGGGTGGCGTGGCGGTAGTGCTCAAGGAGGACCACTTCCGCGCCGCCGCCGAGCAGCGGCAGCGTCACGACGCCGGGGGAACCGGGCGAGTCGAGCAGCCGGATGTACGTGCCCCGCCTGCCGTCCGGGAAGCGGACCGGATCGCGCACGATCGTCACGTACGGGTCGCGGTAGACCACCCCGACCGGAACACCGTCCACGGCCGTCACGCCGTCGAGGATCTCGATTCCACCGGGTTCGTTCAGGAACAGCCCGGGGCGGTCGCGGCGCAGCTTCAGGTAGTGCTCCAGCGGGTCGTCTTTTTCGACCGTCATCCGTCCTCCGCTCGCTAGGGTGCGGTCACCTGCTGGTCCGCCTCGCTCGCCACCGTGCTGCCCGCGGCGGGACGGGTCTCCTGGCCGTAGGCACGGAGGATCGTCTCCCAGTCCTTGCGCAGGCTGCGCAGCCGCAGCGCCGGCAGGGTGATGCTGTGGCCGAGGCCGCCCCGGGACGCGCGGGCCTCCGTGAACACCATGCGCATCACCAGCGGTCCTGCGACCACGCCGACGGCGTCGAGTGAGCCGCTGAGCAGGGAGGCCTCGCCCGCGAGTATCCGCAGGACCACGCCTGGCGATTCGAGTACCAGCATGACGCCGATCTCGCGCCGGAAGGCTCCGGGCCCGCGGCTGATCTTCCGCGCCCGGCGCAGCATCCGGGCGTGGAGCCGGGCGATCTGCGCGGTGGCGGCGGCGAAGTCGTGGGGGGAGGGCACCAGGTCGGCGGTGAAGCCGGAGGTGACGAAGCCGCTGAGCGCGTCGATGTACGCACGCCACTCCTCCTCCTGGCGCAGGGCGACGATCTCGGCGAGCGAGAGACTGCCGTACGAGTGGGGCCCGTCGACCGCCCGGTGCAGGGCGTCGGCGAAGACGCCGCGCAGCAGCTTGCCGAGCGCCTCGGGGTCGGCGACCGGGTCGGCGGCGGCCGCGGTCAGTTCCTGCAGGGCGCTGCGGGGCGGGGACTGGGGCGGGGTGGCGGCGACGATGTCGGCGGCGACCGGCACGCCGATGTTGTAGAGCAGGTCGACGAGTTGCTTGGCGGGCAGGATGTGGTCGCTGTCGCGCAGCAGTCGCTCGTGCGGCTGGGTGCCGGGGCGGGTGAAGAAGTTCTCGTAGACCGCGTTGCGGGTAAGGGCCGTGTCGGGATCCTGGTCGACGGACCAGCGGGCGATGTCGGTGAGGATGCCGCGGCGCATGGCGTCCGCCTGCGCGACCGGGATGCCGAGGTCCTCGGCGAGCAGCACCGGGTCGAGCCTGTTGAGGGTGACGACGTTACGGCCGAAGTACTCCCCGATCCGCCGCGTCGCCACGCGGTTCGCGTCGTCGTCCCAGGACAGCCGGACGCATGCCGGTTCCGCCTCTTCTTCCAGCAGCCGCTGCCAGCTCCGGTGGATCCGCTCGTCGATGCTGAACCGGTGCACGCGGTCGCGGTCGAGGTGCGCCGGCCGCTCCGCGGGGTCGCGCTCGCCGAGCAGGAAGGGAACGAGGCTGCCGTCATCGAGCAGACGGGCGAACGCACGACGCTCGTCGGCGGGAGCGCCGGCGGCGAAGTTCTCGTACAGCGCCGGATTGTTGAGGAAGTAGGCGCGGTTGGCGACGAGCGTGCCGCTGTTGACCAAGGCCCTGCGCAGTTCCGCGGAGGCCGCGGCCAGGTGTGCGTCGTCCCGGCCCGGGGAGGCGGTCGCCGCCTGCCGGGACGCCGCGGCGGAGGGCGGTAACCACTGGTTGTCCAGCGCCTGCGCCATGACCGGGTACCGGTCGCGGAGGTCCTGGAACTCCCACTGTCGCGTCGCCATCGTCCCCACCCCTGCCCGGTCGCCGTCGGATCGTCCCGCTCGATCATCCTTCCGTATCGCAGGACGTGCGACAGCCGTATCCCCGAGAGGGGGACGCGCTGTGCGCGGGGCCCCGCCTCCGTCAGCGCCGCCGTGCGCGCAGTACCGCGTCGTGGTGTTCGGCCGGTTGGTCGGGGGAGTGGGGTTCGTGGCCTTCCGGGGCCCGGCGGGTGCGGACTTCCGCCACGGCGATGTCCCAGGATTCCGTGGCCAGGTCCGCCGCCACGTCCTCCGCGGTGAAGTGCACGCCCGGGTGGGCTTCGGCGATGTCCGCGGCGCGGGGGTCCGTCTCGTGGTGGCCGACGACGAGCAGGGTGCCGCCGGGGGCCACCATCGCCGCGAGGCGGCCGAAGAGCGCCTGGCGGGAGGCGGTGGTGTGGACGTAGTGGGTGGTGACCAGGTCGAAGGGGGCGCCGTCGGGGGTGGCGTCGGTCAGGTCGGCCCGTACCCACGTGATCCGTCCCGCGACCTTTGGGCCGCGCGCCTCGGCGTGGGCGCGGGCGCGGTCCAGCGCGGTGGCGGAGATGTCCACGGCCGTCACCCGCCAGCCGTGCTCGGCGAGCCAGATGGCGTCGGCGCCCTCGCCGCAGCCGGCCTCCAGGGCGGTGCCGGGCGGCAGGCCGGTGAGTTCGGCCACGAGCTGGGTGTTGGGGCGGCCGCTCCAGATCGCGTCGCGGGCGCGGTACTTCTCTTCCCAGTACGCCTCGCCGAACTCTTCCGTCGCGTTCGTCATCCCGGTGTCCCTCTCTGTCGTCGTCTCGGTCGGTACGTACGTCACACGCCGACCCGGCGGGCGGCGACCGCCCGGCGGGTGTCCTCGGCGGCGAGGTCGGCGTTGATCTGCGCGCCTGCCATGGCGCCGGCCGACGAGGCGGCGTGGACCTGGGCGGTCATGTCGGTGACGTTGCCCGCGACCCACACCCCCGGTACGCCGGCGCGGCCGGTGGCGTCGGCGGGGATGTGCTCGCCCATGCCGGACGGGTGGGCGACGGGCGTGAGGCCGAGGGCCGTCAGGAGCCCGGCGCGGGCCACCATGCGCGGGGCCACCGCGAGCGCCTGGCGGGGGACGACGGTGCCGTCCGTGAGGCGTACGCCCGTGAGCCGGTCCGCGGCCACCTCCAGGCCCGCGACCTCGCCGGTGACGACGCGCACGCCGAGGGCGGCCAACTGCTCGGCGTCCTCGCCGGCCGGCGGCTCCGTGGTGTGGGCGAAGTACGTGACGTCGGCGCTCAACTGCCGGAACAGCATGGCCTGGTGCAGGGCCATGGGCCCGGTGGCCAGCACGCCGATGGCCTGGTCGCGGACCTCCCAGCCGTGGCAGTACGGGCAGTGCAGGACGTCCCGGCCCCAGCGCTCACGCAGTCCGGCGACGGGCGGCAGCTCGTCGACGAGACCGGTGGTGACGAGGAGCCGCCGGGCGCGTACGGACCTGCCGCCGGCGAGGGTGACGACGAACCCGCCGTCGCCCTCCGCGGTCCCGCCGTCGCCGGGGCCGGCCTCCGGATCCCGGGTCACCCCGGTGACCTCGCCGGACACCACGTGGCCCCCGTACCCGCGCACCTCCGCCCGGCCGCGCGCCAGCAGCTCGCCCGGCGGCATGCCCTCGCGGCCCAGCAGCCCGTGTACGCCGTCCGCCGGGGCGTTGCGCGGGGCGCCCGCGTCGATCACCGCCACGGAGCGGCGGGAGCGGGCCAGCATCAGCGCACCGGTCAGCCCGGCGGCGCCGCCGCCGACCACCACGACCTCGTAGCTCTCCGCCGGCTCGTCGCCCGCCTCGGGGCCCTCCGCCCATGCGCCGGCCTCGGCCCACTCGGCGATCCCGGCCCTCCCGGTCCTTTCGGTCACGTCGACCACCTCCATGCCGACGACCATGCGGCCGGCACCGCCACATACGCAAACGCTGTTGCCGTTATGGCAAACTGTTCGTATGGCTGACACCGACAGCACCCCCGACCCCGGCGGCGAGCCGGACACCGCCCTCGCCGCCGTCGGCCCCCGCCTGCGCGAGCTGCGCCGCCAGCGCGAGCAGACGCTCGCCGAGCTGTCCGCGGCCACCGGGATCTCGGTGAGCACCCTGTCCCGGCTGGAGTCCGGCAGCCGCCGCCCCACGCTGGAGCTGCTGCTGCCCCTGGCCCGCGCCCACGGCGTCACGCTCGACGAACTCGTCGGCGCCCCGCCCACCGGCGACCCGCGCATCCACCTGCGCCCGGTCACCCGCAACGGCATGACGATGCTGCCGCTGTCCCGCCGCGCCGGCGGCATCCAGGCGTTCAAGCTGATCCTGCCGGCGGGCAGCGGGCGCCGGGAGCCGGACCTGCGCACCCACGAGGGCTACGAGTGGATGTACGTGATGAACGGCCGGCTGCGCGTCGTGCTCGGCGAACACGACCTGATCCTCGAACCCGGCGAGGCGGCCGAGTTCGACACCCGCGTACCGCACTGGTTCGGTGCGGCGGACGACGAGCCGGTGGAGTTCCTCAGCCTCTTCGGCGGCCAGGGCGAACGCGCCCACCTGCGCGCCCGCCCCAGGTCGTCGTCCTGAAGACCCTCCGCGCGCCCGCCGGCTCAGCGGACGGCCAGCACCGTCTTCGCCGGCGCCGTCCGGTTCTCCAGCGCCGCGTGCACCTCGGCCGCGCGGTCCAGGGGCAGCACGGCGGGTGCCGGCTCCCGTACGACACCGCGGTGGACGAGGTCGACCACCGCCGACAGGGCCGCGCCGACCTGCTCCGGGACGGCGTGGGCGACGCCGCCGAGGCTCAGGCCGAGGAGCTGCCGGCTGTGCAGCCAGACCGCGTCGCCCGACAGCGCGGGGTCCTGGCCGCTGGCGTTGCCGACGACCACCTGCCGGCCGAAGGGCGCCAGCAGGTCGAAGGCGCGGGTACGGAGATCGCCGCCGACCGGGTCGATGACGACGTCGACACCGCCGCCGCCGTCCGCCCCGGTGATCTCCGCGACGACCGACGCCAGGTCCGCGGCGAGCACCATGTCCGTCCACTCGCCGCCGCCCGCCGGCTTCCTGGCCTCGCTGCCGAACACGCCGACGACCCGGCGCACGCCGTGCGCGGCGGCCAGCCGCCCGGTGATGCTGCCGAGCCCGCCGCCGGCGCCCAGCACCAGCACGGTGTCCCGGTCGGTGACGCGGGCCAGGTCGTGCAGCGCGAGCCACCCCGTGACCCCGTTGATCAGCAGGGCGCACATCCGGGCCAGGTCGGCGTCCGCGGGCAGCACGGTGGCCATCGAGGCGTGCGCGACGGCCACTTCGGCGTACCCGCCGGCCCGCGGACCGCGGCCGAAGTCGTTGAGCAGCACCCCGACCGGCGCGCCCGGCTCGAACCCGGTGACGCCCGGCCCCGCCTCCCGCACGTGCCCGGTGGCCTCGATCCCCGGCACGAACGGCAGGGGCAGCTCGAAGGCGCCCGCGCGGAACAACGTGTCCACGAACCCCACGCCGGCGTACGCGACGTCGACCGATATCTCACCGGGGCCGGGCGCCGGCGCGGGCTTCTCCGTCACGCTCAGCGAATCGGCGGGTCCGGGCTTCTCCACCACAACGGCACGCATCGTGCTCACTCCTGTTCGGCGAGGAACGTCTGCAGGACGGCGGTCAGTTCGGCCGGGGCGTCCTCCTGGACCAGGTGGCCCGCGCCCTCGAACAGCTCCAGCCCGGCGTGCGGGATGAGGGTGTGCAGTTCGTGGGCCTTGGCGACCGGGATCCAGGTGTCGTCCGTGCCCCAGCACAGGAGCGTGGGCAGGGCGATCTCGCCGTAGCGGGGCTGGATCTCGTCGGTGTAGCGCTGGTCGGCCTGGGCGATCTGGCGGTAGAAGGCCGGGCGGCCCGCGTCGTCCGTCCAGGGGGCCACGAGGGCGTCGAGGACGGCCGGGTGGAGGCCGGGGCCGCCGGTGGTGGTGATGTACTCGCGGACCAGCGCCGTGTGCAGTGCCGCCGGGAGCTGCTCGAAGACGGGCGCGTTGTCCCGTACGAGACGGAAGAACGGCGAGCCCCACGGGGCGAGGGCGACGGGGTCGACCAGGGCCAGCGCGCGGTACGCGGCGCCGTGCAGCAGGTGCGCGCGCAGCGCGACGGCACCGCCGAAGTCGTGCGCGACGACCAGCGGGCCGTCCAACTGCCAGTGGGTGAGCAGTTGGGCGAAGATCCGCCCCTGGGCGCCGAGCGAGACGTCCTGCCCGGCGGCCTTCTCCGACTGCCCGTAACCGGGCATGTCCCACACGTAGACCGCGCGCCTGCGGGCCAGCGCGCGGGCGACGGCGCGCCAGGTGTACGAGGACCACGGCGTGCCGTGCAGCAGCACCACGGGCCGCGCCCCGGCGCTCCCGTCCGGACCGAGCCGGTCCCAGCGGACCTCGCCGGCGGAACTGGCGAAGGTCCGCGTCAACTCCCAGTCGCTCATGACGATCAGCGTACGGGAGCGGTCCCACCGACCCCGCCCCGGCCGCACCCGCCGGCGAATGCCGGGGCGGAGTGCCGGGGTGGGCGGGCCGTCAGAGGCGCTCGGGGGTGCGGATGCCCAGGAGGGACATGCCGGTGTGCAGGGTCCGGGCCGTGAGGTCGCTGAGGAACAGGCGGTTCTCCACCTGGGCGGGGGTGTCCGCCTTCAGGACCGGGCAGTGCTCGTAGAAGGTCGTGAAGTGCGACGCGAGTTGGTAGAGGTACGCCGCGATCTTGTGCGGCGCGTACTCCTCCGCCGCCTCCGCGACCACCGCCGCGAAGCCGTCCACGTGCAGGCCGAGGGCCCGCTCGGCCGCTTCGAGCGGCAGCTCCGGGTGGGCCGCCGGGCGGGCGGTGTCACCGGCGCGGCGGAGGATGGAGCGGATACGCGCGTACGCGTACTGGAGGTAGACCGAGGTGTCGCCGTGCAGGGACACCATCTGGTCCAGGTCGAACTTGTAGTCCCGGGCCGCGGACGTGGACAGGTCCGCGTACTTGACCGCGCCGATGCCCACCTGCGTGCCGCGCTCCGCGATCTCCGCCTCCGTCAGCGGCGGCACCGCCTTGTCGGCCTTCTCCCGGACGACCGACGAGGCGCGGTCGATCGCCTCGTCGAGCAGGTCCTCCAGCCGTACGGTCGTGCCCGCCCGGGTCTTGAACGGCTTGCCGTCCTTGCCCAGGACCGTGCCGAAGGCGAGCTGGATCGCCGTCACGTCGCCGTCGAGCCAGCCCATGCGCCGGGCCGTCTCGAAGACCATCCGGAAGTGCAGCGACTGCCGGTGGTCCACGACGTAGAGCAGGGTCTGCGCCTTGAGGTTGAACACCCGGTCGCGGATGGCGGACAGGTCGGTGGCCGCGTAGCCGTAGCCGCCGTCGGACTTGCGGACGATCAGCGGCACCGGCTGGCCGTCCTGGCCCTTGATGTCGTCGAAGAAGACGCACAGCGCGCCCTCGGAGTCGACCGCGACGCCCGCGTCCGCGAGCAGCTCGCAGGTCTCGTCCAGCATGTCGTTGTAGCCGGACTCGCCGACGATGTCGGCGTCCCTGACCTCCATGTCGAGCTTGTCGAAGACGGAGAAGAAGTACAGCTTCGACTCGTCCACGAACCGCTGCCACAGCGCCCGCGTCTCCGGGTCGCCCGACTGGAGCGCGACGACCCGGCGCCGGGCCCGCTCCTTGAAGGCGTCGTCGGCGTCGAAGACGGCGCGGGCGGCCTTGTAGAGCCGGTTGAGGTTCGAGGCGGCCTCTTCGCCGGAGACGGCGGCGCCGTCCGTCCCGCCGTGGTCCAGCTCGTGCGGGTGCTCGTCCAGGTACTGGATGAGCATGCCGAACTGCGTGCCCCAGTCGCCGATGTGGTGCCGCCTGACCACCGTCTCGCCGGTGAACTCCAGCACCCGTACGAGCGAGTCGCCGATGACCGCCGAGCGCAGGTGCCCGACGTGCATCTCCTTCGCGACGTTCGGCTGGGCGTAGTCGACGACGGTCGTGCCGGGGGCGTCCGCGTACGGGACGCCGAGGCGGTCGTCCGCGGCGCGCGCGGCGAGGTTCGACGTGATCGCCGCGTCCGTCACCGCGATGTTGAGGAAGCCCGGCCCGGAGACCTCGACGTCCGCGAGCACGTCGCCCGCGTCGACCTGCGCGGCGACCTGGCCGGCCAGCTCGCGCGGGTTGGTCTTCAGCCGCTTGGCCAGCGCCAGCATCCCGTTGGCCTGGAAGTCCGCCCGGTCGCTGCGTCGCAGCAGGGGGTCGGCGGCCGCCTCCTGCGGCAGTGCTGCCGCAAGGGCGTCCGCGACGCGCTGCCGGACCCGGGTGGCGAGGGACGGGACTGAGGCCATGTTCGTGATCGCCGCTTCCTTCTGGAGGTGGGATGAGCCCTCAGTATCCCATGCAGGGCAAGACGATTTTGTTTGGGAGAATGGTCCCGCCAGCGCTGCAGAGGCGCGCAGAGAGAGGAAGTCAGGACTGTGGGTGCCACCGCCGAGGCCGCCGACTGGGTCTCCCGTTTCGCCGACGAGGTCATCGCCGAGGCGGAGCGTCGCGCCCCCGGCAAACCGGTGGTCTGTGCCTCCGGCCTGTCCCCGTCGGGCCCGATCCACCTGGGCAACCTGCGCGAGGTGATGACCCCGCACCTGGTGGCCGACGAGATCCGCCGCCGCGGCATCCCCTGCGACCACGTGATCTCCTGGGACGACTACGACCGCTTCCGCAAGGTGCCCGTCGGCGTCGAGGGCGTCGACGAGTCCTGGGCGGAGCACATCGGCAAGCCGCTGACCTCCGTGCCCGCGCCCGCGGGCAGCCCGCACCCGAGTTGGGCCGCGCACTTCAAGGCGGCCATGGAGGGCGCGCTCGCCGAGATGGGCGTGACGTACCGCGGCATCAGCCAGACGGAGAGGTACACGGCGGGTGCGTACCGCGAGCAGATCCTCTTCGCGATGCGGCACCGCGCCGACATCGACGCGGTCCTCGCCGAGTTCCGTACCAAGCCCAAGCAGCAGAAGAAGCAGCAGCAGAAGCCGGTGGACGAGGCGGAGCTGGCCGCGGCCGAGGGCTCCGGCGCCGCCGACGAGGACGACGGCCTGACGGCCGGCGGCGCGTACTACCCGTACAAGCCGTACTGCGGGGTCTGCGAGCGCGACCTGACGACGGTCACCGCGTACGACGACGAGACCACCGAGCTGACGTACACCTGCGCCTGCGGGCACGGCGAGACCGTGCGGCTCGCGGAGTACGACCGCGGCAAGCTCGTGTGGAAGGTCGACTGGCCGATGCGCTGGGCGTACGAGGGCGTGGTCTTCGAGCCCTCGGGCGTCGACCACCACTCGCCCGGCTCCTCCTGGAACGTCGGCGGCAAGCTGGTCGGGATCTTCGGCTGGGAGCGGCCCATCGGTCCGATGTACGCGTTCGTCGGCATCAGCGGCATGGCCAAGATGTCCTCGTCGAAGGGCGGCGTGCCGACCCCCGCCGAGGCGCTGGAGATCATGGAGCCGATGCTGCTGCGCTGGCTGTACGCGCGGCGCCGGCCGAACCAGTCGTTCAAGGTCGCCTTCGACCAGGAGATCCAGCGGACGTACGACGAGTGGGACGCCCTCGTCCGCAAGGTCGGCGCGGGCACGGCGCAGCCGGGCGACGTCGCGGCGTACGAGCGCGCCGCGGGCACCGCCGCCGGGCCGCTGCCGGCGACGCCGCGCCCGCTGCCGTACCGCATGCTCGCCTCTGTGACCGACGTGACCGCGGGCGACGACGAGCAGACGCTGCGGATCCTCGCCGAGGTCGACCCGGAGCACCCGCTGACGTCGCTGGCCGAGGTGCGGCCGCGGCTGGACAAGGCGGAGCGCTGGATCACCACGCAGGTCCCGGCCGACCAGCGCACCCAGGTGCGCAAGGACGTGGACGCGGAGCTGCTGGCGTCGCTGGGCGCCGACGAGCGGGAGCTGCTGCGGCTGCTGCTCGCCGGGCTCGACGAGCACTGGTCGCTGGACGGGCTGACGACGCTGCTGTACGGGGTGCCGAAGCTGCGCGCCGGGCTGCCCGCGGACGCGAGGCCGACGCCGGAGCTGAAGACGGAGCAGCGCGCGTTCTTCGCGCTGCTGTACCGGCTGCTGGTGGGCCGCGACACGGGGCCGCGGCTGCCGACGCTGCTGCTGGCGGTGGGGCAGGAGCGGGTGCGGGAGCTGCTGGGCGGCTGACGCCGCGGGGTGGGGCGCCGCCTGCCGGTCAGGCGGTGCCCATGCCCTGGTTGTACCGTTCGCGCAGCTCGGGGAGGTACGTCCGCAGGTAGCGCTCGCTGAGCGCGCGGCCGTCGGCGTGCTGCACGCCGTGGACGTCGCGCAGGTAGCGGGCGAACGGGCGCGGGGAGGGGAAGCGGCCCTCGTCCAGCACGTATTGGCGGTAGAAGCCGAAGAGCGCGTCGTCGTACGGCACGCCGTCCGGCAGGCCGAGGACCTCGGTGGGGTCCTCGGTGGCGACGGGCTCCGGCACCGGCTCGGGTTCGGGCTCCTGCTCGGGCTCGGGGTCCGGGGGCGGCGGGGCGACGAAGGACGGCGCCTGCGGCGCGGACCGCGGGTGGCCGTTGACGGCGACGGGGGCGCGCAGGTCACGGCGGGGTGCGGGTCCCGGGATCGTCGCGACGGCCTCGGGGGCGGGCAGCGGCTCGGGCTCCGCCACGGGGACGGGCGCCTGCTCGGCCTGCGGGGCGGCGGCCGCGGGCGGATACGCGACCTGGGTGGGCGGTGCGGATCGCCTCGGCGGTGCGGTCTGCACGGGCGGCACGGCTTGCGCGGTCTGTGCGGTTCGTACGTCCTGTGCGGCCTGTGCGGTCTGCATGACCTGCGCCGTCTGCGGGACCTGTGCGACCTGCGCCGCCCGGGTGACCGGCACAGGCTCGGCCGCCCCCGCGCCCCCCGGCGCCAGCTCCGCCTGCGGCGTCTGCGGCCGCAGCGGTGCGTCGATGCCCGCCGCCGCCAGCCCCGCCTGCGCCGTCTCCGCCAGCGGCACCCCGTACCGCGCCAGCTTCAGCGGCATGACCGCCTCCACCGGCGCCTTCCGCCGCCAGGCGCGCCCGTAGCGGGCGCGCAGCCGGGCGCGGTAGACCATGCGGTCCTGTTCGAGGCGGATGACCTCCTCGTACGAGCGCAGCTCCCACAGCTTCATCCGCCGCCAGAGCCGGAACGTGGAGGGGAAGGCCAGCAGCCAGCGCGAGACGCGCACGCCCTCCATGTACTTGTCGGCGGTGATGTCCGCGACCCGCCCGATCGCGTGCCGCGCGGCCTCCACCGCCACCACGAACAGCACCGGGATGATCCCGTGCATGGCGACCCCGAGAGGGTCGGGCCACGCCGCCGCGCCGTTGAAGGCGATCGTCGCCGCCGTCAGCAGCCAGGCCGTCTGCCGCAGCAGCGGGAACGGGATGCGGATCCAGGTCAGCAGCAGGTCGAGCGCCAGGAGCACCACGATGCCGGCGTCGATGCCGATGGGGAAGAAGACCGCGAAGTCGCCGAAGCCCTTCTTCTCGGCGAGGTCGCGCACGGCCGCGTAGGACCCGGCGAAGCCGATCGCCGCGATCACCACCGCGCCGAGGACGACGACGGTGACGAGTATGCGGTGCGTTCGGTTCATGCGTATCGCAGGAGCCCTGTCCACGCGCCGTTCCCTCTCCGCTGGCGATCACCGGCCGCCCCGGGCCCGGCCCGGAGCCACGCTAGCCTCGCACGGCTGTACGGGCTTGCGTATGCAGGTTCGCTCACTTCACCGCGGCCAGGGCCTCCTTGGTCGCCTTCTCGGCGTCCTTCAGCAGGTCGGCGGACTTGGGCTGATCCGAGCCCTGGAAGCCGGCGCCGTGGTAATTGACGGTGACGACGACGTTTTCGTGCAGGGAGACCACCGTCTGCTTGCGGTAGTCCTGCTTGTCCTCGGTCGTCTCGTACGTGAACCCCGCGGCCTTCTGGCCCAGTCCCGACGGCGCCGAGGACTTCATGCCCTTGGCGTTCTCGACGGCCTCGGCGGCCTTGACCTGCTTGCCGTAGTACTCCGCGGCGCGGTCGGCGCCGCTGCCGACGGCCGGGTCGGAGTCGTAGCGCTGGTAGGAGACGTCGAGCCAGCGCCACTGGTAGCCGTCCAGGCCGTCCCAGGCGCAACTGCTGCGCTGGGAGGTGTCGGCGGACTTGCCCGCCTTGCCGGCGGTGTTCTTCGCGCCCGGCACCAGGTCCTTGATGCTGTCCTTCGCGAGCGCGGCGCAGGGGTCGGGCAGCTTGGCGAACTTCGCCGGCTCGACCTGCGGCTCGCTGCTCTCCGTGGACGGTGCGGCGCTGCCCGGCTTGCCGCTGTCGCCGCCGTCGTCGCCGGAGGAGCAGCCGGCGGTGAGGAGTATCACGGGCACGGCCGCAGCGGCCAGGACTCGGGGGATGCGGGTCGTAGAGCGGTGCATGGGTCCTTCATCACTCGGTCGTCGGGCGGCGCGTGGTGGGGGCACGACGCCCCTGGGCCAGGCGCCTCGCGAGCGCCGGCTTGCGAGCGTACCCGCCGGCGCCGACGGCGTACGGGCGACCGGGGCGGCCGGGACGTCAGTCGGCGAGCCGGTCGGCGAGCTGGTCGGCCACCTGCTGGGCGCGCTGTTGCAGCTCAGCGCTGTCCGGCGGCTCGACGTCCGCGGTGTGCCACTGGTCATACGTGACGGTCACCACGACGTTCGACGTGCGGAACACCACTGTCACCTCGCGCTGCACCCCGGTGTCCCCGCCGGCGGTCCTGTCGTCGAGGAACGACTCGTCGCCGATGCCGTCGAGGAGGCGGGGGGCGATGGTCTCGGCGGGACTGGAGTCGTCGTCGGGGGAGTCGGTGCCGGAGGCGGTGCCGTCGTCCGGGCTCCCGCCCGTGCTGCCGTTCGTGCCGCCGTTCGTGCCTTCTTCGGAGCTTTCGCCGCCCGCCTCGGCGCTGTCCCCGCCCGACCCCGGCTCATCGCTCGCGCCGGCGTCCCCGTCCCTGCCGCCGTCCGGCGGGCTGCTCCGGCCCGTGGCCGGGACGCCGCCCGAGGCGTTGCCGGTCTCCGCCTTGTCGGGCAGGTCGGGCCGGCCGTTGCTCACGTCGACGTCGTGTTCCTCGGCCCGCTCGGCGTAGACCTGGGCGGCCTGCTGGTCGTCGCTGACCTCGTCGTCGTACGACACGATCCGCTCGAACTGCAACTCCAGCTTGTGCCCGCCCTCCGTGGTCTCCCGCTCCCAGCGGCAGCCCACCTGACGGTCGGCGTCGTACGTCAGGTCCGGCTCGCCGGCAAGGGCGTCCTCGGCGTCCTCGGAGTTCTCGGCGTCCTCGTCGCTCTCCTCGTCCGCCGCCCCGGGCAGCAGGTCCTCCAGCGTCCCGGCGCCGAGCGCCGTGCACGGCTCGGGCAGCGTGCTGTACCTCCCCGAGGGCACCGTCGCCGAGCTGGCGCCGGCGCCACCGGTCTGGCTGTCGACCGCGCCGCTGCCCTCGTCCGAGCCGGTGCAGCCCGCCAGGACGACCGCGAGCACGGCGGCCGTCGTCACGGCCGGCGCGAGTGCCCTTCGCTGCACGGGAGAAGGCTCCTTCCGACTCCAGGACATGGTGCCGTCCGCAGGTGGCGGACGACCACCATGTTTATCGCACGTCCTGCCGGTTCGTCCGGTCGGGTGTCCGCCGTAAGGCGGATGACCCGCTTATCTTGTCGCATGGGTGCGGGAGGTGGGCATGTCCTGCGTCATCACGCGCTGCGGGCCGGGATGTTCCACCCGAGAAGTACGGGTCTGTCGTGTTCCGTACCGAGGACCGACAGCGTGGCGGTCTCCAGCCGGTACAGCGCGCCCGCGGCCGGGTGCTGGCCCAGCCGGCGGGCGGTGAGGACGCGCAGGACGTGCCCGTGGGCGACGAGCAGCACGTCGCCGTCCGTCTCCTGCCGCGCCGCGTCCGCGACGGCCAGTACCTCGTCGCAGCGGTGCCCGACGGCCGCCAGGGTCTCGCCGGGGTGGCCGGGGCCGCCCGCGGGAACGCCGTCGTGCCACAGGTCCCAGCCGGGGCGCTCGGCGCGGATCTCCGGGGTGGTCAGGCCCTCGTAGCCGCCGTAGTCCCACTCCTGGAGCCGCGGTTCCAGCACCGCGCCGCGGCCGCCGGGCAGAGCCAGCTCCGCCGTGCGCACCGCGCGCTGCAGCGGGCTGCAGAGCACGGTGGCGATGCGCCGCCCGGCGAGCAGCGGGGCCAGCGCGCGGGCCTGGTCCTCGCCGGCGTCGGTCAGCGGCAGGTCCGTACGGCCCGTGTGGCGGCCGTCGCGGCTCCACTCCGTCTCGCCGTGCCGTACGAGCAGCAGGTCACCCATGGAGAGCTGTGCCTCCTTCTTTCTCCGCGGCGTCCAGCGCCTCGTCCAGGGCCAGTGCGGCCAAGATGAGCGCGAGGTGGGTGAACGCCTGCGGGAAGTTGCCGAGTTGTTCACCGGTGGGGCCGATCTCCTCGGCGAACAGCCCCACGTGGTTGGCGTACGTGAGCATTTTGTCGAACGCGTAGCGCGCCCGGTCCACGTGCCCCGCGCCGGCGAGGGCCGACACGTACAGGAAGCTGCACAGCGAGAACGTGCCCTCGCTGCCGCGCAGCCCGTCGGGGGCGGCGGACGGGTCGTAGCGGTGCACGAGGCTGTCGGTGACCAGCTCCGCCTCCATCGCCCGCAGCGTCGACAGCCAGCGCGGCTCGCGCGGCGCGACGAAGCCGACGAGCGGCATCAGCAGCAGCGAGGCGTCGAGCACGTCGGCGCCGTAGTGCTGGACGAACGCCTGCCGCCGCGGGCTGAAGCCGCGTTCCATGACCTGCTCGAAGATCGCGTCGCGCGCGGCGGTCCAGCGGGTGACGTCGGCGGGGCGGGCGAGGTCCGTGGCCATGCGGATGCCGCGTTCGAAGGCGACCCAGCTCATCAGCCGGCTGTACGTGAAGTCCTCGGGCCCGCCGCGGGTCTCCCAGATGCCCTCGTCGGGGCGGTCCCAGTGGTCGGCGAGCCAGTCGAGGAGGGCGGCGAGAGAGCGCCAGGCGTCGTAGCCGGCGGGGCCTGCGGTGCGGCTGGCTAGGGCAAGGGCGTAGACGGCCTCGCCGTAGATGTCGAGCTGGAGCTGGTCGGCGGCGCCGTTGCCGGCGCGTACGGGGGCGGAGCGGCGGTAGCCCTCCCAGTGCGGCAGGATCTCCTCGGGCAGGTGGGGGTCGCCGTCGACGCGGTACATGGTCTGCAGCGGCTCGCCGGTGACGGTGCCGCGGGGGATGCCGCCGGCGCCGTCGGCGGCCTCGGCGCTGCCGGTGGCCGAGCGCGCGGCGTGGGCGGCGCCGAGGAGATCGCCGAGCCAGCGCCGGTAGGCGTCCGCCTCGGCGGCGTAGCCGAGGTCGAGGAGGGCGCCCACGGACAGGGAGGCGTCCCGGATCCAGGTGTAGCGGTAGTCCCAGTTCCGCTCGCCGCCGATCTGCTCCGGCAGCCCCATGGTCGCGGCGGCCACGGGGGCGCCGGTCGGGGCGTACGTCAGCAGCTTCAGCGTGATCGCGGAGCGGGTGACCACCTCGCGCCAGCGGCCCCGGTAGGTGCAGCGGGCGGTCCAGCGGTGCCAGTAGGCCCGTACCTTGCTCAGCTCGCGGTGCACGCCCTGCTCGTACGCGGACGGGGGCGGCTCGGCGCCGGGGGCGGACACGGTGAACACCGCCGCCGCGGTGCGGCCCTGCGCCAGCTCCAGCACGGCGCGCACGTCGTCGCCGTCGCGGGTCAGCGCGCCGACCGGGCCGAGGAGCTGGAGGTGCCCGTCGGCGGTGGCGGCGCGGAAACGGGCGGTGCGGCCGTCGAGTTCGAGCCGGTGCGGGTCACGGCCGTAGTCGAAGCGGGGGCTGCAGTCGAGCGTGAAGCGCATCGGGCCGCGCAGGGCCCGTACGAGCCGGATCACCTGGTGCGTGTCCGTGGCCTCCTCCGGACGGTCCACCGGCATGAAGTCCAGCACCTCGCCGATGCCCCCGGTGGACAGGAAGCGGGTGACGAGGACGGCGGTGCCGGGGAGGTAGATCTGGCGGGGGACGGCGTCGGGGGCGTCGGCGGTGACCGCGAAGCGCCCGCCGCGCTCCGCGTCGAGGAGGGCGCCGAAGACGCTGGGGGAGTCGACGCGCGGCGCGCACAGCCAGTCGACCACGCCGTCGGCGGAGACCAGCGCGACGGTCTGCAGGTCTCCGATGATGCCGTGGTCCGCGATCGGCGGGTACGGGCCCGGGGTCACCGGAGTTGTCCGAGGGCGCCAGGTCCTTCAGGGCGGAGGTGGACCGGACCCCTGCGGAGCAGGGTGGGGACAGACGTTCCGCGGCCAGGGAGGCACGGTGTCGACCATGCAGTCGGCATGGATTGTCAGTCCTTCCCCGTAGGTTCGGGATCGTGACGACAGCAGCGGTAGCCGACGACGCCGGGCGTGCCCGCTATACGTACCGGCTGCGCGTGTCGTCGACCGCCGCCGCGGCCCTGGAGGCGGAGTGGGCGCGGTGCCGGTGGATCTGGAACGAGTGCGTGGCCCGCTCGAAGAAGGCTCACGCCGACGGCGAGGAGTGCGGGCCAGCCCGGCTGGACAGGATGCTCACCCGGGCCCGTCGTGTGACGCCGTGGTTGGCGGCGGGGCCCTCGGTGCCGCAGCAGCAACTTATCCGGGACTTTGGCAAGTCCCGATCGAAGGCGTTGAAGGACATCCGGGAGGGGGCGCCCGTGTGGCGGCGGGCCGGAATGCCCCGCTACAAGAGGAAGCGGGACACGCGGTCGTCGCTGAATTACACCCGGCGCGGGTTCCGGCTCGAAGACGGTCGCCTCCGCTTGGCCGGCGGGATCGTGGTGCGTCCGGTGTGGTCGCGTGAGCTGCCCGGGCTTCCGTCGTCGGTACGCGTGTACCAGGACGGCACCGGCGCCTGGTACTGCTCGTTCGTCGTGCCCGCCGTGAGCGAACAGATGCCTGCCACTGGGCGGGTGATCGGCATCGATTGGGGTGTCAGGGAGGTCGCCACCACCACCTGCGACGCTCATGATCTGCCACACCCGCAGCACGGCAGGGCCGCTGCGCAACGCCTGGCGCGTTATCAGCGGCAGATGGCCCGACGCGGCCGGCCGAGGGGCAGGGCGCAGTCGCGGGGCTACCAGCGGGCGCGGCTCCATGCCGCGAAGGCACACCGGAAGGTAGCGCGGCAGCGCCAGGACACGGCCCGCAAGTGGGCCAAGCAGGTCGTCCGCGGTCATGACGCACTCGCGGTGGAGGACTTCCGCCTGAAGTTCCTGACCAAGACATCGATGGCGCGCAAGGTCGCGGACGGGGCGATCGGTGCGACCAAGGCCGCGCTCGTCGAGATGGCCCGCAAACACGGCCGTGATCTGCGGCTCGTCGATCCCGCGCACACTACGATGGACTGCGCTCAGTGCATGACGAGAACCAAGCATGCACTCCCTCTTTCAGAACGAACGTATACCTGCACTGCGTGCGGAGCCGTGTCCCCCCGGGACAAGAACTCTGCTCACGTGATGCTGGTCCGGGCTGGTCTCAACCCGGTTGGTGCTGATCGCATAAGACTCGTGTGTCCGCTGGACGAACGAGCAGCGTGAGCCACGAATCTCCTCTCTTCGGGGAGGAGAGGACTCAAGACGGCACTTCCTTCCACGACGACTCTCCCGCACCCGGCACGCGACGGCTGCCGCGGCGCGGCCATTCGGGTGCCGGGGCCGTGCCCGGGGGGTCTACGGCTCGCGGTACACCTTGTAGTTCGCGGCCTGCGCCCGGGGCCGTACGACGAGGAGGTCGACGTTCACGTGCGCCGGGCGGGTCACGGCCCAGGTGATGGTGTCCGCCACGTCCTCCGACGTCAGCGGCTCCTTCACGCCCGCGTACACGGCGGCGGCCTTCTCCGCGTCGCCGCGCATCCGCGTCACCGCGAAGCCCTCGGTGCGGGTCATGCCGGGGGCGATCTCGATGACCCGTACGGGCCGGCCGTTCAGCTCCAGCCGCAGGGTGGCGGCGATGCTGTGCTCGGCGAACTTCGCGGCGACGTAGCCTCCGCCGCCCTCGTAGACGGCGTGGCCCGCGGTGGAGGTGACGATGACCACCGTGCCGTCGCCGGAGGCGACGAGGGCGGGCAGCAGCGCCTGGGTGAGGTTGAGCGTGCCGATGACGTTCACCTCGTACATCGCCCGCCAGTCGGCGGGGTCGCCGGCCTCGACCTGCTCGGTGCCCAGGGCGCCGCCGGCGTTGTTCACGAGGACGTCGCAGCCGTCGAGGGAGGCGGCGAAGGCGTCCACGGCGGCGCGGTCGGTGACGTCGAGGGCGTACGGAGTGGCCGCGTACCCGGCCTCGGTCAGCTCGGCGGCGAGCGCGTCTATACGGTCCTTGCGGCGGGCGGTCAGGACGACATGGTGACCGGCGGCGGCGAGCTGACGGGCCGTGGCCGCGCCGATGCCGCTGCTCGCGCCGGTGACGACTGCGGTAGGCATACGGCAAGGATAAGCAGGTGGGCGGGGGGTGCGGGCGGGGCGGGGTGCAGGGGGTGTGGGCTGGGGATTCCAGGTGAGTACAAGGTTCCGCCCAGGTGGGTGGGGGAGGGTGTGGCGTCTCGTATCCGATGTCGGAAGGACGGTACAGATGATCACGCTCCTGGAACCCGGGACGAGCACTGTCGCCACGACGATGAAGGGCGGCCCCAGTGTCGGGGGGCGCCGTCCGGCGACGGCGAAGGGCGGCCCCGGTGTCGGTTCGCGCCGCCCGGCCACCGCGAAGGGCGGCCCCGGCATGGGGACGCGTCAGGAGGCGGGCGTCCCGGTCACGGCGAGGGGCGGCGGGCCCGCTGTCGGTGGCCGTCGCCGGACCGAGCGGGTCCCGACCACGGCGAAGGGCGGTATCGGCGTCGGTACCCGCCGTCCCGTCCGCGTTCCCGCCACCGCGAAGGCCGGCTCCGGTATCGGCGGTCGGCGGCGCTGCGTCCCCGTCGGTTCCGGTCGGGGCTAGCAGTCCGGTCTCGGGGGACGGAGGACCACGCATGGGACACGGAGAGATCGCGGTTCAGCGGTGGGAAGGGCTGGAGTGTGCTTCCCATCTCGACATCGTGCTGCCGATGTACAAGGAGGTCTGGGCCGAGCCGCCGTACTGCGAAGGTCCCAGGGAGACCGCCGAGTTCGTCGACCGCTTCGCGCAGGAGGTCTTCCTCCCCCGCGCCCGCCTCGTCGTCGCCCGCGTCGAAGGCCGGCCCGTCGGCTACGCCTTCGGCTATCCCCTCCCGCCCGACACCGGCTGGTGGAAGGCCATGGACGAGGAGATGCCGCCGGAGTTCGCGGCCGAGAACGGCCGCCGCACGCTGGCCGTCGTCGAACTCGCCGTACGCGCCGGAAGCCGGCGCCGGGGCATCGCCGCCCGGCTGCATGAGCAACTCCGCGACGGCCTCGGCGTCGAGCGCGTCACGCTCGCCGTACGCGCCGAGAAGGAGGCGGCACCCGCCCACGCGGCCTACGCCTCCTGGGGCTACCGCCGGATCGGCCACTGGCGGCCCGCCGACGACAAGCCCGAATCCCGCATCATGCTGCTGACCCTGCCGCCCGCCGGCACCGACGGCGAGGCGGGATGAAAGCCGCGGACCCCCGTACCCCACTGCCCCCGGCAGGGCTGCTGCGGGAGCGGGGGTTCCGCCTCTACTGGTCCGCGCACAGCATCTCGCTGATCGGCGACGAGATCACGATTCTGGCGATCCCCCTCGCCGCGGTGCTGCTGCTCGACGCCGGTGCGGCCGAGATGGGCTGGCTGACGGCTGTCGCTCTGCTGCCCTCCCTCCTGCTGTCGATCCCCGGCGGCGCCTGGGCGGACCGGCAGGTGAGCCGCCGCAGGGCGATGATCGTCTCCGACCTCGGCCGGTTCGCGGCCGTCGCCTCCGTGCCCGTCGCGTATGCGATGGACGCGCTGACGATGACGCACCTCTACGTGACCGAGTTCGTCGTCGGCGCCCTCACCGTGCTGTTCCGCGTCTGCAACCACCACGTCTACGCCTCCGTGCTCACCGCGGACCGGTACGTGGACGGCAACGCGCTGCTCACCGGCAGCCGGTCCGCCGCCGCCGTCGCGGGACCCGGTGCGGGCGGGGCGCTGGTCCAGGTGCTGACGGCCCCGTTCGCGCTGGTGCTCGACGCGGTGACGTATCTGGTCTCGGCGGTGTGCCTGGGACGTATCGAGGCGACGGAGGCGCCGCCCGCGCGGCAGGAGGGGAGCGGGCTGACGGACGGGCTGCGCTGGGTGACGGCGCACCGCACCCCGGGCCTGCTGCTGGCCGGGGTCGCGACGCTCAGTCTGTGCAACACGTTCCTGATGACGCTGCTGGTGCTGTACGCGACCTCCGAGCTGGGCCTGTCCCCCGGAACGCTGGGGCTGGTGTTCGCCATGATCGGGCTCGGCGGCCTGACCGGGTCCTCTCTCGCGCCGCGCGTCGTCCGGCGGATCGGTGTGGGCCCGGCGATCGTCGCGGGATTCCTCGGGTTCAGCCTGCCCATGCCGCTCATTCCCCTTGTGGAGGGCCCGCTGCCGCTGGTGGTCATGGTGCTCGCCGTCGCGCAGTTCGGCTCCGGTTGCGGATCCGCGGTTCTCGACATCCCGGCCAACAGCTACCTGATCGCCGTCATCCCGCCGACGCTGCGCTCCCGGGTGATGGCCGTCGTCCAGACCGCCAACTTCGGCGTACGGCCTCTCGCCGCCGTGCTCGCGGGCACCCTGGGCACGGTGCTCGGCCTGCGGCCGACCCTGTGGATCGGCACGGTGGGCGCCGTGCTGGCTGTCCTGTGGCTTCTCCCGTCCGGGCTGCGGCATGTCAGGGCCCTGCCGACGACGCCTGACATCCCGGCGCCCGACACCCCCGCGAAGGCCGCCGCGGAGTGAGTCCGGTGCGCCCGCCCGTTGCCCGCGCGCGCCCGTCCGTGCACCCGTCCATGGCGTAGGACAGGCTGCACAGCGGCGGTCCCGGCGTGCGAGGCTGTCAGCTTGCGAGCTGCGGAGTGCGCGGGCGGCGGGCCGGAAGGAGTGCCGGATGTATCTGGTCGCGGGTGCGGGGGGCAACGTCGGATCCGAGGTGGTCAGGGCGCTCGCCGAGCAGGGCGCCGAGGTCCGCGCGCTCAGCCGCGGCGGCGAGCTGTCCGGCCTGCCCCCGCGCGCCACCGCCGTGGGCGGCGACCTCGACGACCCCGCGTCCCTGGCCGGGCCCCTCGACGGCGTCGACGGCGTCTTCCTGCTGCCCGGCCACCGCGACATGCCCGGTCTCCTCGCCCAGGTCGTCCGCGCCGGCGTGGCCCGCGTCGCGCTGCTCTCCGGCCGCTCCGCCGGCAGCGGCGACATGGGCAACGCCGTCACCGCGTACATGATCCGCTCCGAGGAGGCCGTCCGCGCCGCCGGCATCCCGTGGACCGTCGTGCGCCCCAGCGCCTTCGCCGCCAACGCGCTGCGCTGGCGGCCGCAGTTGCGCTCCGGCGACGTGGTGCGCGGCCCCTTCGCCGACGTGCCGGTCGCCTGCATCGACCCGTACGACGTGGGCGAGGTCGTCGCCGACACGCTCCTCGGCGACGGGCACGAGGGCAAGGTCTACGAGCTGTCCGGCCCCGAGCCGCTGCTGCCCGGCGAGCAGGTCGACGTCCTCGGCGACGTGCTCGACCGGCCGCTGCGCTTCGAGGGCCTGGACGACGCGACGGCCCGCGCGGAGATGGCCGCGGCCATGCCGCAGGAGTACGTGGACGCCTTCTTCGACTTCTACCGCGGCGGCGCGCTGGACGAGTCGCCGGTGCTGCCGACGGTGTACGACATCACCGGGCGCGAGCCCCGTACGTTCGAGCAGTGGGCGCAGGCCCACGCCGACGCCTTCGCCACCTGATCCCCGTTCCCCCGGGGGCTTTTCCGCTCCGGGTCGCCCCTCCGGCGATGAGTTTTCGTGCATCACGCAGTCAGTCCAGGTAGCGGGTGCCGCGGAAGCGACCAGAGAGGGCGGATCGGCGATGGCTACGGTGAACACGGCGGCCGGGGAGGACTTCCTCCGGTTGTCCGACCCCTACCGGCGCGAGCTGCTGGCGCACTGTTACCGCATGCTCGGGTCCGTACACGACGCCGAGGATCTGGTGCAGGAGACGTACCTGCGCGCCTGGCGGTCGTACGACGGCTTCGAGGGCCGCTCCTCGCTGCGCACCTGGCTGCACACCATCGCCACCCGCGTCTGCCTCACGGCCCTGGAGCGGCGGCAGCGCCGCCCCCTGCCCACGGGGCTCGGCGGCCCCGGCGACGACCCGGCCGGGCAGCTCACCGAGCGGGCCGAGGTGCCGTGGCTGGAGCCGGTGCCGGACGTGCTGGTCGAGCCGGCGGAGGGGGACCCGGCGGCGGTCGTCGGGTCGCGGGAGTCCGTGCGGCTCGCGTTCGTCGCCGCGCTCCAGCACCTGCCGCCGCGGCAGCGTGCGGTGCTGCTGCTGCGCGACGTCCTGCGCTGGAAGGGGGCGGAGGTCGCCGAGCTGCTGGAGACGTCGACGGCGTCGGTCAACAGCGCGTTGCAGCGCGCCCGGGCGCAGGTGGAGAAGGCCGCGCCGAGTGAGGAGTCGGTCGCCGAGCCGGCCGACGCGGCGCAGCGCGAGCTGCTGGACCGCTATGTCGAGGCGTTCGTGACCAAGGACGTGCGGGAGATCGTGCGCCTCTTCACCGAGGACGTGATCTGGGAGATGCCGCCGGTCCCCGAGTGGTTCCGCGGGCCGGATCAGGTGGCGACGCTCGTCACCGTGCAGTGCCCGTACGCGCCCGGGGAGGCCCGGCTGCTGCCGGTGGGCCTCAACGGGCAGCCGGGCTACGCCTTTTACACCCGCGGCCCGGACGGCGACCATCATCCGTTCGCGCTGCACGTGCTGACCCTCGCGCCCGGCGGGCGCGCCGTCGCGCACGTCGGCTGCTTCTTCGACACGTCGCTGTTCGCCACCGCCGGCCTGCCGGCCGTCCTGACCGACAAGGGGAGCCGATGAGGCCCGATGGGAGCGCGCCCACGGCGCTGCTCGGCGGCGTGGCGCTGCTGGAGCGGTCGGTGACGTACGCCCTGGGCGTGCTGCACCGCGTCGGCCCCGGCGACCTGCGGCGGCCCACGCCGTGCGCGCAGTGGGACCTCGGCCAGCTCCTCGCGCACGTCGGCGACTCCCTCGCGGCGCTCAACGAGGCCGCGGACACCGGCCACATCGCCCTCAAGCCGCAGGCCGCGTACAGCCTCGCCGACCCGGTCAGGGCGGTACGGGACCGGGCCAGGCGGCTGCTCGGCGCGTGGGCGGCGGTGCGGCGGCGGGAGCTGGTGACCGTCGGCAGCCTGCCGCTGGCGGCGGCGGTGGTGACGTGCACGGGCGCGCTGGAGCTCACGCTGCACGGCTGGGACCTGGCCCGGGCCAGCGGGCAGCGGGAGCAGGTGCCGCCGGCGCTGGCGGAGGAACTGCTGGAGCTGGCGCCGCTGTTCGTGGCGCCGGAGGACAGGCCGGTGCGGTTCGCGGCGGTGCAGTGGGTGCGGGAGGGGGCGGAGCCGGGGGAGCGGCTGGTGGCGTACTCGGGCCGAAGGCCGGACTGGGCGGGCTGAAGGGGGCGTACGGGACGGGGCCGCCCGCGCCGTACGGGACGGGGTCGGCCCGTTCCGTACGGGAGCGGGCGAGGCGCCGCCCGGGGCGGCCTGTGACGGGGCCGGCGCGGGCGGCGCGGCGCGTGTGCTCAGTCCGGGGTGCCCTCGGCGTACCGCGACGGCGGCGCGCCCACCGTCGCCGTGAAGTCCCGCGTCAGGTGGGCCTGGTCCGCGTAGCCCAGGTCCGCCGCCAGCGCCGCGAGGTCCAGCGCCGCCCCCGCGTCCGCCCGTGCCGCCGCCTCCTGGATCCGGGCCCGCCGCAGCACCCACTTCGGGCTCGCCCCGACGTACTCCGCGAACAGCCGCTGCAGCCGCCGTACGGACATCCCCGCCCCCGCCGCGACCTGGTCCACCCGCAGCAGCCCCGGCTCCGCCGCGATCCGCGCCACCACGGCCGCCGCCTCCTGCGCAGCCGGCTCCGGCGCCGCCGGCAGCAGCGTCCGCAGGAAGTCCTCCGCCAGCGCGCACATCTCCGTCAGCCGGCCCGCCCCCAGCACCGCCCGGCCCACCTCCGCCGCTTCCGGACCGAGCAGCTCCGCCGCCGGCACCCGCCGGTCCACCAGCTCCGCGACGGGCCCCGCCGTCAGCGGCCGGAAGCCGCCCGGCCGGAACCGCACCCCGAGCACCTGCCCGCCGCCCGCCAGCCGGCGCACGAACAGGTCGCGCTGCACCCCGTACACCAGCGGCTCGGGCTTCTCGAAGACCAGGTGCAGGTTCGGGTGCGTGAGGACCTTCGTGTCGTACGTGGCCGCGCCCGGCAACTGCCAGCGCACGTGCCAGAACCAGTCGACGAAAGGCGCCAGCGCCGCACCGGGCCGGCGTCGGTCCAGCGAGGCGAGCCGGGCGTGCTCGCCGGGGTGCAGGACGCCGTGCGCGTCGTCGAATCCGGAGCCGGGCATACGCGCAGCGTAGCTGTCGCGTTTGTTCAAGACCGGCCGTGCCGCCCGCCGTACGTTCGCCCGTATGAGCAGCGAGAACAGCCGGAACGCCGAGGTGTACGCGTTGATGAGGGAGTGCGCCGCCGAGGCGGCGCGCGTGGCCCGGGGGGTACGGCCGGAGCAGTTGGCGGGCCCCACGCCCTGCGCGGAGTGGGACGTACGCGCCCTCGTCAACCACTGGGTCTGCTTCACCTCCCACGGCCTGGAGCACCGGGCCCTGCGCACCCCGCTCCCCGAGGAGATGCCGAAGCGGGACTTCGCCGCGGAGCCCGGCTGGGCGGAGGCGTACGCCGCGCAGCTCGACCGGGCCCTCGCCGCCTGGGCGGCGCCCGCGGCCTGGGAGGGCGACGTCGACCTCGGCTTCCTGGCGATGCCCGCGCCGGAGGTGGCGGCGGTGATCGTCAAGGAGATGGCGGTGCACGGCTGGGACGTGGCGCGGGCGACCGGGCAGGAGTTCCGGGCGTCGGCGGGGGTGGCGGCGCTGGTGCTGCGGGTCGCGGAGGACCACGGCGAGATGTACCGGCAGTACGACGGCTTCGCCGACGCCGTGCCCGTACCGCGGGACGCTCCCGCCTTCGACCGCGCCCTGGCCGCGACGGGCCGCGACCCGCGGCACCCGGCCGGCTGACCCCGGGGCGCTACGCCAGCTCGAAGCCGGTCGTCGACGGGATGTGCGCCGGCACCGCCTCGTGGCGGTCGCCGACGTTCACCGTGCCGGCCGGCTCGAACATCATGATCGCCGTGCCGGGCGCGGCCACCGGCCGGTGCTCGACGCCGCGCGGCACGGTGAACACCGCGCCCCTGGGCAGCGTGACCGTACGCTCGCCGCCGCCCGGCTCCCGCAGGCCGATGCGCAGCTCGCCCTCGACGACGAGGAAGAACTCGTCGGTGTGCTCGTGTACGTGCCACAGGTGCTCGCCCTCGGCGTGGGCGATCTTGACGTCGTAGTCGTTGACACGCGCGACGACGTGCGGGCTCCACGGCTCCGCGATGCGCTCCAGCGCGTCCCGCAGGGCCACGGGTTCGACGGCCTCACTGTTCACGGTTCAGTCCTCCTTCTGCCCGGCCATGTGCCCGGCCTTGTGCTCGACGCGGTAACCGACCTTCAGCACCCCGCCCTTGACCTTCACCGAACGCAGCGCGAAGCCCGTGAGCCGGTCGAGCGACGTCACGTGGGTGCCGCCGCACGGATCCGCGGGCAGCCCCGCGACGGTGACGAGCCGGCGCCCGTCCCGCTGCTCCGCGCCGACCCTCAGGCCGGCGTCGATCGCCTGCCGGGTGCGCTCCTCGACCTCGGCCGCGAGCCGCGCCAGGTCCGGCCGCGGGCCGTCGCCCGCGTCGAACTCGATGCGGGCCTGGCCGGGGAAGTGGTTGCTCACCCGGTGCCGGTAGCCCGCCTGCCGGACGAAGCCGTCGACGACGTGACCGCAGGTGTGCAGGGCGGCGTGGCGGAGCCGGGCGGTGCGGTCGACGGCCGCGGTGACCAGCTCGCCGGGTGCGAAGTTGCGGTCGCCGGGGTGGCCGAGGCGTACGACGTGCGCCGCCCGGGCGCCCGGGGGTGCGCCGGTGCCCGTCGCCTTGTACGGGCGTACCGGCACGCCGTCGACCGTGCCCGTGTCCGCGGGCTGGCCGCCGCCCTGGGGGTGGAAGACGTTTTCGGCGAGGGCGAGCCACGGGCCGTCCCCGGCGTCGCCCGCGTCGACGACGGCGGTGGTGACGGTGAAGCGGTAGGTGTCCTCAAGGTAGAGGTGGTGCTGTTCGATCACGGTCCCATCCTGCGCGTGACAGGCGAAGGCCGGGAGTGCTATGAATCGCACATGCCGCAAGGATCCTCGCAGCCGGGCCCGGGGCGTACGGCGCGCGGGCCGCACCGTGTCGCCATGCTCGTGGACGCCGGGTCGAACCCCTTCGAGATGGGCATCGCCACCGAGCTCTTCGGGCTGCGCCGCCCCGAGCTGGACATCGAATGGTACGACTTCACGCTCTGCGCCCCCGCCCCCGGCGTGCGCATGCACGACGGCTTCTTCACGCTCTCCGGCGTCCCCGGGCTGGCCGCCGCCGACGCCGCGGACACCGTGATCGTTCCCAACCGCCCCGACGACACCCCGCCCACCGCCCCCGTCGTCGCCGCCATCCGCCGCGCCGCCGACCGCGGCGCCCGGCTCGTCAGCTTCTGTACCGGCGCGTACGCCCTGGCCGCCGCCGGCGTGCTCGACGGCCGGCCGGCGGCGATCCACTGGCGCTGGGCCGACCGGTTCGCCGCCCGTCACCCGGCCGTACGGGTCCGGCGTGACGTGCTCTTCGTCGACGACGGTGACGTGCTCACCGCGGCCGGCAGCGCCGCCGCCCTGGACCTGGGGCTGCACCTGATCCGCCGCGACCACGGCGCCGAGGTGGCCAACCACGTCAGCCGCCGGCTCGTCTTCGCCGCCCACCGCGACGGCGGCCAGCGGCAGTTCATCGAGCGCCCGGTGCCGGCGGTGCCGGACGCCTCGCTCGCCCCGGTCCTCGCCTGGGCGGTGGAGCGGCTCGACCGGCCGCTGACCGTCGCCGACCTGGCCGGGTACGCCGCCGTCAGCCCCGCCACGCTGCACCGGCGCTTCGCCCGCGAGCTGGGCACCACGCCGCTGGCGTGGCTGACGGGGGAGCGGGTGGCGCTGGCGTGCCGGCTGATCGAGCGCGGCGAGTACCGGCTGGAGGTGGTGGCGCGGACGAGCGGGCTGGGCACGGCGGCGAACCTGCGGACGCAGGTGCGGCGGCGTACGGGGCTGAGCCCGTCGGCGTACCGGGCCCGCTTCGGTCCGGCGGGCGCCGCGGCCCCCGGGCCCGGCTCCGGCTCCGTACCCGAAAAAGGGGCGGGACCCGCGCCCCGCCCCTGCTAGCCTCCTCCGCATGAAGCGCGCTGTGCAGACGACGACGCCGGACACCGTCCCGGCGCGCTGACCCACGACCCAGCCGAAGCCCCGGGGCGATCGCCCCGGGGCTTCGGCATGCACATCCCCGCGGGCGGCCACCGCCCCCACCGACCCGCGAGGAGCCCCACCGTGAAAGACCACCGCCGCCTCGGCCGCGAACTCGGCCTCTTCGGCACCGACCCCCTCATCGGCGCCGGACTCCCGTACTGGCTGCCCGCCGGCGCCGCCGTGCGGCAGGCGCTGGAGGAGTACGTCGCCGACGTCGAGCGCCGCGCCGGCTACCAGCGCGTCTACTCACCCGTGCTCGGCAAGCGCGAGCTGTATGAGCTGTCGGGCCACTGGGAGCACTACCGCGACGACATGTTCCCGCCCATGCGCCTGGGCGGCGACCCCGACGGCCGCCCGGACGGTGAGGAAGTCGTGCTCCGCCCCAGCCTCTGCCCCCACCACGCCCTCATCTACCGCTCCCGCGAGCGCAGCTACCGCGAACTCCCGCTGCGCGTCGCCGAGCTGGGCGGCATGTTCCGCGCGGAGCTGTCCGGCGTCCTCGGCGGCCTCACCCGCGTCCGGGCCATCCAGCTCAACGACGCGCACGTCTTCTGCACCCTGGAGCAGGTCGCCGACGAGGCGCTGGCCGCACTGCGGCTGATCCGCGAGGCGTACGCGGCGATGGGCCTGGACGCCGCCCGCTACCGGCTCTCGCTGCCGGGCGCCGGCGCCAAGTACGTGCGCGACCCCGAGCTGTGGCAGCGGGCGGGGGCGCTGCTGGAACACGCGCTCGCCGCGGCCGGGATCGACTACGAGGCCGAGGAGGGTGAAGCGGCGTTCTACGGGCCGAAGATCGACGTGCAGGTGCTCGACGCGGCCGGCCGCGAGGCGACCCTGTCCACCGTGCAGGTCGACTTCCACCAGCCCGCGCGCTTCGGCCTCGCGTACGTGGGCGCGGACGGCGGGCGGCACCGCCCGGTGATGGTGCACCGCTCCGTCGTCGGCAGCGCGGAGCGGGCGGTGGCGCAGCTCCTGGAGGTGCACCAGGGGGCGTTCCCGCCCTGGCTGGCGCCGGTGCAGGCGGTGGTGCTGCCGGTGGGGGAGGCGGAGGCGGCGCCGGCGGAGGCGCTGCTGCGGCGGTGCGTGGCGGCGGGGCTGCGGGCGGAGCTGGCGGGACCCGAGCGGGGCACCCTGGGGGCGCGGGTCCGGGGTGCGCGGCTGGCCCCGTACCAGGTGGTGGTCGGCGCCCGGGAGGCGGCGGGCGGGTCGGCGGCGCTGCGGCTGCGCGACGGGCGGCGTCCCGCGCCGCTGCCGGTGGCGGAGGCCGTGGCGCGGATGGCGGCGGCGGTGGCGGCGCGGCGTCCGGAGCTGTGGCCGGCCCGGGAGGAGGCCGCCGGCTGACCGGCCCGCCGGGCCGGGAGCCCGGCGGGTCAGAGCCCGTCGAGGTCGTGCCAGTGCTCCTGCCAGCGCCAGTCGATGGGCTGGTCGGCGCGCTGGTAGCGGATGTCGGTCGACAGCCGGTACGTGGCGGCGGTGTTGTCCAGCGAGGCGTGCACCATGTGCGCGGAGTGGACGACCATGTCTCCGGCCGCGTAGTCGGCCAGGAGCCACCGGGCGTCGTGCTCCTCCGCCAGCGCCGGCAGGTCGGCCGTCAGGGAGGCGGCCGGGCGCTTCAGGGTGCCCGCCGCCTCCTCCGCGAGGACCCGTACATGGCTGCCCTCCAGGTACACCAGCCCGCCCAGCTCCACCGGGCAGTCGCCGAGCGGGATCCACGAGCTGAGCACCCGGTCCGTACCCTCGCGCAGATAGACGAGGTCGTAGTGCGCCTGCGTGGCCGTGCCGACGCCGGCCTCGCCGGGCCGGGTGTGGCGCAGGATCTTGCGCCGGTGCAGGAAGGTCTCACCGCCAAGGAACCACGCGTACCAGTCCCGCACCGCGGGCTGCACGCAGAACTCCGCGTACTCCGGCCCCGGCACCACCCGCCCGAACAGCGCCGCGCGCTGCTCGCCGCGGGACAGCTCGGGGTCGACCTGCGCGAAGTAGAAGCGGCGGAACTCCCGTACCGCATCGGGGCCGAGCGCTCCCCGGAGCCACAGGTAGCCGTCCCGCCGCAGCCGCCCCCACAGCGCCTCGCGATCACCCCGCTCAGCGTCCGGCACGGGGTTCAACTCACCGAGACGGTGCGGGGACTCGTCCAGGACGTAGCCGTTGGAGGTGACCATGGCCCCAGGATGACCGCGGGGGGCCGCCCGGGGCCAGAGGCCGTCGTGACTGCGGGCGCACCGCAGCGGCCGGGCAGCTCATCTGCCGGCGGGTGCCCGCGTCAGGAGCGGTCGCCGACGACGTCCAGGTTGACGAACCTGGGCTCGGAGCTGCACAGCTCGCGGAAGCGTTCCGCGATGCGCTTGGTTTCCGGAAGGTCGTTGTTGATCATCGCCTGCTCGTACGACGGGAATTCGACGATGTCCACGTAATGCCGGGTGTCTCCCCGGTCCCGGCCGTGCATTTCCCGCGACATCGTGCGCTTGCCCTCGGTCGCCGTCATCCATTCGTCCATGGCGCGGTCCAGTTCTTCGCCGCGCTCCGATTCGTATTCGATGAGTTGCACGAACGTCATCGTCCTCAGCTTCCCTTCGCGTACTCCGTCGCCATGCCGCCGGCGAAGTCGTAGAGGATGACCTGTTCGTCACCCACGACCCAGGCGTCGTGCCCCGGCGGGCATACGAAGACGTCCCCGGCCCCCACCTCGGACTCCTGGCCGCCGTCCATGAGGATGTGCATGCGGCCCTGAACGACGTATCCGTTGTGGTGCACCATGCAGGTTTCGGTACCCGCCAGGGGTTTCACCGACTCCGTCCAGCGCCAGCCGGGCTCGAACGTGGCGACCGCGAAATCCAGGCCGGTCATGTGTACGGCTTCGAGGTGACCGCGCGGAAAGTCGCGACGTTCGTCGGGCTTCTCGGTGGTCTTCACTTCCAGCATCGCGATACCTCCCTCCTTCACCCTTCCAGTGTGCGCTGCACGCGCCCAGGGCAGCAACCAGAGCGAGGTTCGCGGGCGGGTTCTAGATACCGGAGTACGAGTGCAGACCGTCGACGAACATATTGACGCCGTAGTAATTGAAGAGGAAGCAGAGGAACGCGACGATCGCCAGATACGCGGCCTTGCGGCCCTTCCACCCGGCCGTGGCGCGGGCGTGCAGGTAACAGGCGTACGCGACCCACGTGATGAACGACCAGACCTCCTTGGGGTCCCAGCCCCAGTAGCGGCCCCAGGCGCTCTCGGCCCAGATCGCGCCCGCCACGATGGTGAAGGTCCAGAACGGGAAGACCGCCGCGTTCACCCGGTACGCGAACTTGTCCAGCGACGCCGCCGCCGGCATCCGGCTCAGCACCGAGCGCGCGAACGAACCGGGCTGCGGGCCCTTCGTGTCCGCGAGCTTCGCCTCGTAGCGGTCGCGGAAGAGGTAGAGGACCGTCGCGACCGCGCCGAGGTAGAACAGCGCCCCGCAGGCGATGGCGAGCGAGACGTGGATCCACAGCCAGTACGAGTCGAGCGCCGGCACGAGCTGGTCGCTCTCGGTGTAGAGCACCGACACCGCCAGGCCCAGGTCGAGCAGGACCGTGGTGACCAGCGGCAGGCCCATCCAGCGGATGTTCTTGCGGGCCGCCAGGAAGCCGAGGTACGAGGCCACCGCGACCATGGAGAAGGTCGTGGAGAACTCGTACATGTTGCCCCACGGCGCCCGCTGCACCGACAGGGCGCGCGTCAGTACCCCGGCGGCGTGCAGCGCGAAGGCCAGCACCGTGAGGGAGACGGCGACGCGGCCGTAGAGGTCGCCCTGCTCGTCGCCGCCCGCGGCGCCCGGCCCGTCGGGGACGTCGCGCGTGCCCGAGGAACCGCGGGTGACGACCTTCGGGCGCTCCAGCACGGTGGTGCCGCCGCCGCGCTGCTTGACCGTGACGGACACGGCGGGCGCGTCCGCGCCTGCCGCCTGCCGCGGGGTGAGCGCGGCGGCGGTCGTGGCCACGCGGCTACGGCTGCCGAAGACCCACTCCCCGACATGCGCGAAGAAGGCGAGGGCGTAGACGGCCATCGCCGAGTAGATGAGGACGTTGCTGATGTCCGCCAGGTTCTGGTCGGCCGCGGCAGCGATGTTCACGCGCGCGCTCCTTCATCGGGCTTGGCTTCGGGCCCTTCGGGCTCGTCGGGTTCTTCTGACTCGGTCTCTTCTGCCGTGGCTTCCGGCTTGGCCTCCGCTGTGGCTTCGGACTCTACGGACTTCGCACCGGCCGCCGTGGACCCACCCCCGGCCGCGCCGGACTTGTCCGCGGTGCCGCCGGGCCGCTCCCCGTCCGCCGCCGTGTCCGCCGTGTCCGCTGTGTCCGCTCTGTCGTCGGTGATCTCGGTTTTCCCGGTGTCGTCCGCGGCGGCCACCGCCGGCGCCCCCTCCGTCTGCAGCGCCACCGCCAGGTCCGCCAGCTCCTCCGGCAGCCGCGCGCTCTCGCTGCGCCCCAGCCCTGCCAGCTCCACGACCGTACGGCCGTCCGCCCCCGGCGTCGTACGCAGCCACACGCGCCGGCGCTGAATGAACAGCGACCCGGCGAGGCCGACGATCGCGAGGATCGACCCGCCCAGCGCCCAGTAGTTGCCGGGCTGCTGGGAGACCTGGAAGCTGGCCCACCGCTCCAGCCGCTCGAACTTCAGCGAACCCGCCCCGTTCGGCAGCGTGAACGTGTCGCCCGGCCGCAGCGCCTTCTTCAGTGGCTCGCCGTTCTTGTCCTTGAACTGCTTCAGCCGCTCGGTGTCGAGCTGGTACACGTTCTGCGGCACGCCGGAGTCCACGCCGAGGTCGCCGCGGTAGGCGTTGAGGAACAGCGCGGGGTACTCGGGCCCCGGGAACTGCGAGACCATGCCCTCTCTGCTGTAGCCGCCGAACGTCGGGGTGAAGAAGCCCTGGAAGGCGATCTGGGTCTGCTCGCCGTTCTCGTCCCGGTAGTCCGGGACCTTGATCGCGCCGGTGGAGGTGTGGTTGCCGTCCTGCGGGAGGAACGCGACCGGGCCGCTGAACGCCACGTCGCCCTGGCCGTCGCGGACCGTGACGACCGGCGCGTAGCCGTGGCCGATGAGGAAGATCTTGGTGTCGTCGATCTGCAGCGGGTGGTTGACCTCGACACGTGCCCGGTGCTGCTCGCCCGCCGCGCCCTTCCACCAGGTCAGTTCGGCGTAGAACTCGCGCGCCGTGCCGCGCTGCGGCCCGTCCTTCTCGAACGTCGCCGTGAAGTCGTCCAGCGTGAAGCCGAACGAGTCGAGGTCGGCGCCGAAGGCGGAGTCCTGGAAGTCGTCGTACTGCGTGAGGGTATTGGCGAACCCGTCGCCCTCGACGATCAGCTTGCCGCCCTCGACGCGGAAGAGGTTCCCGGTGGCGAAGGCGACGAGGAGGACGAAGAGCGCGATGTGGAACAGCAGGTTGCCGGCCTCGCGCACATAGCCCTTCTCGGCGGAGATCGCGCCCTCGTCGCCGGCCGGGGCCGCGGCGTAGCGGAACCGGCGCCGCCGCAGGATCCGTTCCGCGGCCTCGCGCACCTCGGCCGCGTCGGCCTCGGTCTCCCAGGTCGTGTACGCGGGCAGCCGCGTCAGGTTCCGCGGGGCGCGCGGCGGGCGGGCGCGGAGCTGGCCGACGAACTGCCAGGAGCGCGGGATGATGCAGCCGGCGAGCGAGATGAACAGCAGGATGTAGATCGCCGAGAACCACACCGAGCTGTAGACGTCGAAGAGCTGGAGCTTGTCGTAGATCGGCGCCAGCGTCCCGTGCCGCTCGCGGAACTGGCCGACCGCGATCTCGTCGACCGAGTTCTGCGGGATCAGCGAGCCGGGAATGGCGCCGAGCGACAGCAGGAACAGCAGTATCAGCGCCACCCGCATCGACGTGAGCTGCCGCCAGAACCAGCGTGCCCACGCCACCAGCTCGCGTCCGAACGAACCGCCCTGCGGCACCGGGCTCTGCGGCGAGTCGTCGACCGGCGCCGTGGACAACTGGGACGCGGCGGCCGTCAGCTCGCGCTCGTCGGTCGTGGTCATGGCTCAGATCCCCACCGTGTAGTTCGACGTCCAGACCTGCATCTCGTTGATGATGCGGTCCCAGGCGCCCGTGAGCAGCAGGATGCCGGTCACGACGAGCATGCCGCCGCCGATTCGCATGACCCACACATAGTGCTGCTTGACCCAGGCGAACGCCCCGAGCGCACGCCGGAAGGCGAGGGCGGCGAAGATGAACGGCAGCCCCAGGCCCAGGCAGTACGCGACCGTGAGCAGCGCGCCGCGGCCGGCGCTGGCCTCGTGCGTGGAGAGCGCGAGCACCGACATCAGCGTCGGCCCGATGCACGGCGTCCAGCCGATGCCGAAGACCATGCCGAGCATCGGCGCCCCGGCGAGACCCACCGCGGGCCGCTTGTGGATCCGGAACTCCCGCTGCGTGAAGCCGCCGAGCCTGCTGCCCAGGCCGCCCATGAACGTCAGCCCGAGCAGTATCGTCAGCGCACCGACGACCTTGGAGATCGTCTCCCGGTGCTCCAGCAGGTTGTTGCCGACGCTCCCGAAGAAGGCGCCCGTCGAGACGAAGACCGCGGTGAAGCCGAGGACGAAGAGCGCGGCGCCGGCGACCACCCGGCCGCGGCGGGCGTTCTCCAGGTCGGTGCCGCTGACCCCGGTGACGTAGCTGAGATAGCCCGGGACGAGCGGCAGCACGCAGGGAGAGAAGAAGGAGACCAGGCCGCCGAGCACCGCGATGGGCAGGGCCAGCAGCAGGGCCCCCGTCAGCACGGTCTGGTTCGGCTCCATCATGGCCTCAGGTCACTTCTCCTCGATGACCGGTTCGAGCGCCTTGCGCAGCTCCTTCTCGGAGAGCGGCTTGAGGGCCCGTACGGCGATCTTCCCCTCCCGGTCGAGGATGAGCGTGGAGGGGATGGCCTGCGGCGAGAGGCTGTTCTCGGGGAACTTCAGGATCAGCTTCCCGGACGGGTCGTACAGGCTCGGGTACTCGATCTTGAAGGAGCGGTCGAACGCCTGGGCGTTGGCCACGTCGAGGTCGCGGGTGTTGATGCCGACGAACTGCACGCCGCGGTCGGCGGTGTCCTCGGAGACCTTGCGCAGGTTCGGCGCCTCGGCGCGGCAGGGGGCGCACCAGGAGCCCCACACGTTGAGGACGACGACCTTGCCGCGGTAATCGGCGAGCGCGAGCTGCTCGCCGTCGGTGGTCTCGCCGGAGATGTCCGGCGCGGCGAGCCGGTCGCTCGCCTTGACCACGTTGAGCTGGCCGGTGCCGCTGACGAACTGGGTGCTGCCACCGGACGACGTCGCGTCCTCGCCGCACGCGGTCAGCGCCAGCGCGCCGACGACGACCGCGGCTGCGGCCGCGAGGGTCCGGCGGTGGAGCCTCCTCGCAGAAATCATGTGAAAAGTTTCGCATGGCCCGGAGAGGGATCTTCTCCACCCCCCTCTAGTGCCGCACGGCGGGGTAGAGGGGCTGCTCAGAGAGGCCGCGTACGGGGCCGGGGCGGGCGCGGCGCCCGCCGCCCGTGCACTACGCCCGCGGGGCGTTGGCGGCCGCGCCGCGGATGGCGCCGCGGCCGAACTTGCGCTGCGCCCCCGCGAGGAGGTGCGGCGGCACCAGGTCGCGGGCCGGCTCGCCGTAGCCGACGGAGACGATGTCGTCGCCGTCGAACGTGAACGTCGTCAGCGACGCCAGCGTGCACTGCCGCGACCGCGGGTCGTGCCACAGCCGCCGGCCCTCGGCGAAGCTGCGCAGGATCCAGATGGGCAGTTGGTGGCTGACGCAGACGGCCTCGTGGCCGCGGGCGGCCTCGCGGGCTGACTGCAGCGCGCCCGTCATCCGTACGACCTGCTCGATGTACGGCTCGCCCCAGGAGGGGCGGAACGGGTTGGTGAAGTACTTCCAGTTCGCCGGCTTGCGCAGCGCGCCGTCCCCGACGCCGAACGCCTTGCCCTCGAAGACGTTGGCCGCCTCGATGAGCCGGTCGTCGGTGGCGACCTCCAGGCCGTGCGCCTTCGCGACGGGCGCGGCGGTCTCCTGCGCACGCTCCAGCGGGGAGGCGACGACGTAGCGGACGTCGCGCGCGGCAAGGTACTCGGCCACGCGCTCGGCCATCCGCCGGCCCAGGTCGGAGAGGTGATAGCCGGGGTTGCGGCCGTAGAGGACGCCGTCCGGGTTGTGGACCTCGCCGTGGCGAACCACGTGCACGACGGTGAGATTCTCTTCATCTTTACCGCGCATGTCAGCCATTTTGGACGTCCTACTCTCCACCCCGTGACCCGCCCCCGGCTTCGGCGCCCGTGTCGGCGCCCGCTTCGGCCGCCGCGCGGGCCGCGACCGGCAGCGCCCGGGCGATCCGCTCCATCGCACCCTCGTCGAGAGCGGTGGAGACGAACCAGCACTCGAAGGCGGACGGCGGCAGGTACACGCCCTCGGCGAGCATGGCGTGGAAGAACGCCGTGAACTGCTCCGTACGCTGCGCCTTCGCCCCCTCGTAGTCGGTGACGGGGGAGTCGGCGTCGGTGAAGAAGACGGAGAACATGGTGCTCGCCGTCTGCACCCGGTGCGCCACGCCCTCCTTGGCCAGCGCCTCCGTGACCAGCCCGCGGAGCTGCCGCGAGACGGCGTCCAGCGTGTCGTACGCCGCGTCGTCCAGCAGGCGGAGCTGCGCGAGCCCGGCGGCGGTGGCGACGGGGTTCCCGGAGAGCGTGCCCGCCTGGTACACGGGCCCGGCCGGCGCGAGCCGCGCCATGACGTCCGCCCGGCCGCCGAACGCGGCGGCGGGGAAGCCGCCGCCCATGACCTTGCCGAAGGTCATCAGGTCCGGGGTCACGCCGTCGACTCCGTACCAGCCGGCCTTGGAGGTGCGGAAGCCGGTCATCACCTCGTCGGACACGTACAGCGCGCCGTGCTCGGCGCACAGGTCCCTCAGCCCCTGGTTGAAACCGGGCAGCGGCGGCACCGCACCCATGTTCCCGGGGGACGCCTCGGTGATCACGCAGGCGATGTCGTCGGGGTGCTCTTCGAACGCCGCGCGGACGGCTGCCAAATCGTTATACGGCAGTACGAGCGTCTCGCCGGCCTGCGCGCCGGTGACCCCGGGCGTGTCCGGCAGCCCGAGGGTGGCGACCCCGGAGCCGGCCGCGGCGAGCAGCGCGTCGACGTGCCCGTGGTAGCAGCCGGCGAACTTCACGACCTTCGTCCGGCCGGTGAACCCGCGCGCCAGCCGGATCGCCGACATCGTTGCCTCGGTGCCCGAGGAAACGAGTCGTACCTGCTCAGCAGGGGTGACCCGGGAGACGATCTCCTCCGCGAGCGCGACCTCGCCGGCACCGGGGGTACCGAACGACGTCCCGCGCGCGACGGCCTCCTGCACCGCGGCGGTCACCTCGGGGTGCGCATGGCCGAGGATCATCGGTCCCCACGAACACACGAGGTCGACGTACTCGCGACCGTCGGCGTCCGTCAGGTACGGACCCTTCCCCGACACCATGAACCGGGGCGTACCGCCCACGGCGCGAAACGCGCGCACCGGAGAGTTCACGCCGCCGGGCGTCACGGCGGCCGCACGGTCGTAGAGCTTCTGCGAGACTGGAGCCTGGTACGGATAAGTCACGCAAGCCATGGTCTCAGAGTCGCAAGGCGACCCGCGTCGGGGTGTTTCGCGGGCCCGCTGCTGGGGATGTAGCTGAGACGATGATCGGGTTGCGCGGCGGGGGCAGTGCACATCTGAGAGCAGTCGGGTGGAGATATGCATCGCGGTGGCGAACTGGGCGAAGGGACCGATGACCGAGGGCCCCGGCGCGCCAGGTCAGGACGCCATCGTCGGGTGAACCACGGCGGCGAGGGCGTGAACAAAAACGACGGCCGGTCGGGCGGCGTGACATACAAGTACTTCGGCGCGCCCGACGGCGCGACGGCGGCCCGCGTGCCGATCTCCATGCGCCCCGAGGAACTCGGCGGCGACGAACTCGGCCAGGGCGGGCTCTTCGCCAAGGTGAAGCCCGAGACGATGTCCGCGATGGTCCTCACCGGCATCGAGGGCATACCGCTCCACAAGGTCCCGCCCCTGGAACTCGTCGTCCTCCACCCCGACTACGCGGTGGTCCGCCTGCCCATGACGGTGGTCGACCCCCTCCGCGGCATCGGCGAGGAAGAAGTCGGCGCCGCCGCCTTCATCTGGTCCACGGTCCCCGACAGGGGTGGCCCCCGCGACGCCTTCGACGTCTACCGGATGCTCCACGAATGGCAGGAATTCGCCGACAGGCTGCATGAGGCAGGCCACCAGCCATACTGCCTAGTGTGGCCCTGACCTGCGATTGAGTGGGCTCACGGTCTGAAGCCGGGGTCGGAGTGCCCGAGGTACTCGGAGAGCGCCTTGATGCTCTCCCCGGCGTCGAGGAGCACCGAGGCGTACGTGTGCCGGAGGGCATGCATGCCGTCGTCGGGCGGCCATGTACTTCGCCCCGCGCTCGCGGGGCGGGATGACTTCGGCGACGACGAGCGCGCGCTTCCAGTCTCGCCCGCAAGCCATGGCGCGATTGCTCCGTGACCGGCGTGAGCGCTGCCGTCGTGGCACCGCCCGTCGCGTGCAGGGGGTGGTCGAATCTTTCGCCACCAGATGAAGCGGGGCCCTGCCCAGCGGCCTGTCACTGGGCGGGACCTCGTCGTTACCCCGAGACGGGCCGGTCGGTCGCCCGGCCGTATCGGTTATCTCGGGTCGCGGTTGAACACCGACGTGGACCAGAGGTAGCCGAGTGCGGTCAGGGCCAGGCACCAGAGGACGGCCAGCCATCCGTGGTGGCCGATCTCGGTGCCCAGCAGCAGGCCGCGCAGGGTTTCGATGGCCGGGGTGAAGGGCTGGTATTCGGCGACCGGCCGGAACCAGCCCGGCATGGCTTCGACCGGGACGAAGGCGCTGGAGATGAAGGGCAGGATGATCAGCGGCAGGGCGTTGTTGCTGGCGGCCTCGGCGTTCGGGCTGACCATGCCCATTCCCACCGCGATCCACGTGAGCGCCATGGCGACCAGCGCGGTCAGCCCGAAGGCCCCCAGCCACTCCAGGGGGGTGGCATCCGTTGCGCGGAAGCCGGCGGCCACGGCGACGGCGCCGACGAGGGCAACACTCACGACCGACTGCAGCACGCTGCCGACGACGTGGCCGACGAGCACCGAGCCGCGGTGGATGGGCATGGTGCGGAAGCGGGCGACGATGCCCTCGGCCATGTCGTTGGCGACGGACACCGCGGTGCCGACCACGGTGCCGCCGACCGTCATCATCAGGATGCCCGGCACCAGGTAGGCGATGTACGCGGAGCGGTCGGCGACGCCGCCGGCCATGCCCGCGCTCATCACGTCGCCGAAGACGTAGACGAAAAGCAGGAGCAGGACGACCGGTGTCAGCAGCAGGTTGAGTGTGAGGGACGGGTAGCGCCGTGCGTGCAGCAGGTTGCGGCGCAGCATCGTGGACGAGTCGCGTACGGCGAGGGAGAGAGAGCTCATTGCCCGGCCTCCTCGGTCTGGTGGGGGATGGTGGCGCCGGTCAGGGCGAAGAACACGTCGTCGAGATCGGGGGTGTGCACGGACAGTTCGTCGGCCTCGATGCCGGCCGCGTCCAGTGAGTCGAGAACGGTGCGCAGCTCGCGCTGGCTGCCGTCGCTGGGGATCTGGAGCGCCAGCGCGTCGTCGTCGCGGACCGCGTCGCGCAGCGCGGCGGAAGCCGCGTGGTACGCCGCCGGTTCCGTGAAGCGGATCCGGACGTGGCCGCCGGGGATGCGTCGCTTCAGCTCTTCTGCGCTTCCCTCCGCCACGATCCGGCCGCCGTCGAGGACCGCGATGCGGTCGGCGAGTTCGTCGGCCTCGTCCAGGTACTGGGTGGTGAGGAAGACGGTCACGCCGTCGGCGACCAGCTCGCGGATGATCTGCCACATGTTGTGCCGGCTGCGCGGGTCGAGGCCGGTGGTCGGTTCGTCGAGGAAGATGATCCGCGGGTTGCCGATCAGCGTCATCGCGATGTCCAGGCGCCGCTTCATGCCGCCGGAGTAGCTCTGGGCGGGCTTCTTCGCGGCGTCGACGAGGTCGAAGCGCGCCAGCAACTCGGCGGTGACCCGTCGCCCTTCGTGCTTGGGCAGGTGGTGCAGGTCCGCCATGAGGAGCATGTTCTCCTCGCCGGTGATCAGGTTGTCGACGGCGGAGAACTGCCCGGTCACGCCGATCGCGGCGCGCACCCCGTCCGGTGATGTGGCGATGTCGTGGCCCGCCACCTGGGCCTGCCCGCCGTCTGCGGCGATGAGCGTGGAGAGAATCTTCACGGCGGTCGTCTTCCCGGCCCCGTTCGGGCCGAGCAGCGCGAACACCGACCCGGCGGGGATGAGCAGGTCGATGCCGTCGAGGACGTTGTTGTCGCCGTACGACTTGCGCAGGCCGAGGGCGGAGACCGCGGCGGGCGGCTGCGGACCGTCCTGCCGTTTGGACGTGGGCATGACAGATATAGGCATGGAGTCCTCCCGTTTTCAGGGGCTGGGGGCGGAGTGGGTGAGGGCTTGCGTTCAGGCGCGGGCGCGGCGGATGTCGATGTTGCCGTTGCGGGTACGGGCGCGGACCTCGACCGTCTCCTCGGTCTTCGCCGGCGCCTCGGACGCGGTGAGCGTGTTACGCACCTGCCCGGAGCCGGAGCTGACGTCGAGCCAGGCGGCCGTGCCCGCGCGGATACCGACCTCGATCGCACCGTACGAGGTCTCCAACTGGACGTTGCCGCGGGCCACATCGGCCGCGCGCAGGGTGCCGTAGGCGGTGGTCGCGGCGACCGAGCCCTCGGCGCTCGCGATGTCGATGTCCCCGTGCCCGCCGCGCACTCGCAGCTCACCCGTCACGGCGCCGACCGTCGTCGTGCCGTGCGCGTTCTTCAGGTCCGCGGGGCCCTCGACGGTGCCGACGCGCAGGCTGCCGGTGCTGGTGGTGATCTCGGCCCTGCCCTCGACCCGGTCCACGTTGATCGAGCCGTGCGCCGCGGTCAACTGCAGCGAGCCGGTGGTGTCGAGGCGGGTGTCGCCGGACGCGGTCTTCACCCGGGTCTCGCCGAGCCGGCCCTCGCCGAGCACCTGGGCCCAGCGGCCGGTCACGTCGATACGTGAGCCCGCGGGCAGTTCGACCGCGATGTCGACGGTGCCGGTACGGCCGAGGAGGTAGCGCGGCTTGGGCGTGCGCACGGTCAGGGTGCCGCTCGCGTACGTGACCTCCGTCTGCTCCGCGGTCCGCACGTCCAGGTCCTTCTTCGGATCGCGCGGCCGCACCTCCACGAGGGTGTCGGGGCGCTCGCCGGCGGTGAAGCGGAGGGAACCCGCTTCCACGTGAGCGATGACGGAGATCGGTTCCGGGGTGTCGAAAGAAGGCATGGCTGTACCGTCCTCATCGGTCTGGGGGGCCGGCCACGAAGGTGGGGCGCGGCGGGTGAGTTCGTGGTGTGGTGTGGTGCGGGCGGGGGCGGCTAGTGCACCCAGCCCGTGAAGCTCTGACCGATCGTCTGGGTCTTCTCCGCCGCCCGTGGCCGTGCGCCGCCGTCGACCGCGGCCGCCACGGCCCGTACGAGCCAGGCGTTGACCGACAGGCCCTCGCGGACCGCCGCCTCCTCGGCGCGCGCCTTGAGCCGGGCCGGCAGTCGCAGGTTGACGCGGGCGGTGCCGCCGTCGTCGTCCCCGTCGACGGGGGGCGGCGCCAGGGCCGGGGCGGGCTCGGCGACAGCTCCGTCGGCGGGCGGCGGCGTGACCACGAAGTCGGGGTCCAGCCCGCGCAGCCGTACGTCAACGGAACCGGGGGCCAGTTCGCGCGTGATCTCGTCCATCGCGGCGGAGAGCACGTTGAGCATGATCAGCCGGGTCGCCGACTCCAGCGGCGCGGTGAGCCGCTCGGCCAGCTCGCGGGCTTCCTCACCCCCGGCCTCGGCGGCGACCGCGAGTTCGCGGTGCAGGGTCTCGACATACGGGGTGAGGTCCATAGCGCCACTATGGCACCAACTTGGCTCAAGATGCAAGTCGGAATGGCGCACCTCGTGACATCATCTCGATGCGTGCGACTCCACCTGCATAAATGTGCCGCCAGCCTCCTGAGCCAGAGTGGCGCCATCTGGCGTCCTGTGGCGCCGAGTGGTGCCACGTACCCGCCCCGTCTGGTCACCCCCGCGGTGATCGGCCCCAGCGACAGCGCCGGCAGGACGTTGAGCAGCGCCAGCAGCAGGGCCGCCGCCGTGGTCAGGACGACGAAGTTGGGGCCCTGAGCCTTCAGGGTGCCCACCGTGACCGCTGTGGGGTGTTGCCGGGCCAGGAGGCCCGCGAGGGCGAGGACGCAGGCGAGGGGGCCGTAGCGGCCGATCAGCAGGGCGACCGACATGAGCAGGTTGTGGAAGTCGGTGGCGCTGTTGAAGCCCCCCATCGCGCTGCCGTTGCTGTTGGCGTTGCTGGTGTAGGCAGAGATCCGTTCGGTCAGGCCGTGCGGGCCGGCGTTGCCCATCGAGGTCTGGCCGTTGCCCGTGGCGAGGGAGAAGGCGACGGTGGACAGGATCCGCCGCGGTCACCCTCCCCGAGCACCGCCGCCGAGGGCTCGCCACGTCCTGCGCCACCGCCCTGTGCGGCGATGTCCGCGACCGCGGGCGGGCCGCCTCCTGGACCTGCTCGCGGGATCTGCGGATGACCATGGTCCCGGCGTGGACGACCGGCTTCCCGCTCGTTCGCGACTACGCCCACTTCGCCGTGGGCGCGGCCGTGGGCGCCGACCGGTCGGGGGCCGTGCGGGCGCGCTCGTCCTGACTGCGGGCCGAGGCGTACGCCCGTGGGCACGGGCGGGGGCGACGTACGCCCGTCAGGGGTGTGTCAAAGCACGGCGCGTTGCCGTCAGGGAGACGTCAACGACGGGCACTGCGCCGTGGCGGCGCGGTTGTCTGGATTCGTCCGTCCTCGGCCACCGTCCGCTCGTACACGACGGCCGGCCTGCCGGGGCGCGGGACAGCCGGACAGGACGAGGGGCCATGGGACGCGGCAAACTGCGGATCTACCTGGGCGCGGCGCCGGGCGTCGGCAAGACCTACGCGATGCTCTCCGAGGCGCACCGCCGGCTGGAGCGCGGTACGGACATCGCTGTGGGCTTCGTGGAGCACCACGAGCGGCCGCGCACCAAGGTGCTGCTGCACGGGCTCGAACAGATTCCGCGCAGGGAATTCGACTACCGCGGCGCGGCCTTCGAGGAGATGGACGTCGACGCCGTGCTGGCCCGGCGTCCCGCAGTGGTGCTCGTCGACGAGATGGCGCACACCAACATCCCCGGCTCCCGCAACGAGAAGCGCTGGCAGGACGTCAGGGAACTCCTCGACGCCGGCATCACCGTCATCACCACGGTCAACATCCAGCACCTGGAGTCCCTGGGCGACGTGGTGGAGAACATCACCGGCATCCGGCAGCGGGAGACCGTACCCGACGAAGTCGTACGCAAGGCGGACCAGATCGAGCTGGTCGACATGTCGCCCGAGGCGCTGCGCCGCCGGATGGCGCACGGCAACATCTACGCGCCGGACAAGGTCGACGCCGCGCTGTCCAACTACTTCCGCCCCGGCAACCTCACCGCCCTGCGCGAGCTGGCCCTGCTCTGGGTCGCCGACCGCGTCGACGACTACCTGCGCGAATACCGCAGCGAGCACCACATCCGCGACACCTGGCAGGCCCGCGAGCGCATCGTTGTCGCCCTGACCGGCGGACCGGAGGGCGGCACACTCATACGCCGGGCCAAGCGCCTGGCGACCAAGGGTGCCGGCGGGGAGATCATGGCGGCCCACATCTCCCGCAGCGACGGCCTGTCCGCCGGCTCACCCAGGGAACTGGAGGCCCAGCGCACCCTTGTCGAAGGTCTGGGCGGTACGTTCCACCACGTCATCGGCGACGACGCGGCGGACGCCCTGCTGGAGTTCGCCCGCGGCGTCAACGCCACCCAGATCGTGCTGGGCTCCAGCCGCCGCAAGGCCTGGCAGTACGCCTTCGGCCCCGGCGTCGGCGCGACCGTCGCCCGCGAGTCCGGGCCCGACCTCGACGTGCACATCGTCACCCACGGCGAGGTCGCCAAGGGCCGCGGGCTGCCGATGGCCCGCGGCGCCCGCCTCGGCCGCGGCCGTATCGTCGCCGGCTGGCTCGTCGGTGCCGCCGGGCCCGTGCTGCTCTCCGCGGTGATGCTCAGGCTCGACAGCACCCTCGGGCTGGCCAACGAGGTGCTGGCGATGCTGATGGTCACCGTCGTCGCCGCACTGCTCGGCGGCATGCTGCCGGCGCTGGCCTCCGCGTCCTTCGGCTCGCTGCTGCTCAACTACTACTTCACCCCGCCCGTCCGCACGTTCACCATCGACGAGGCCCACAACATCGTCTCCATCGTCGTCTTCTTCGCCATCGCCGTCAGCGTCGCCTCGGTCGTGCACCTCGCCGCACGTCGCACCTCCCAGGCCGCCCGGCTGCGCGCCGAGTCCGAGATCCTTTCGCTCCTGGCCGGCAGCGTGCTGCGCGGCGAGGCGTCGCTCGAATCGCTGCTGGAGCGGGTACGGGAGACGTTTGCCATGGAGTCCGCCGCGCTCTTCGAGCGGGAGCCGGCCGAGGACCGGTGGGTCTGCGCGGGCCGGGTCGGCGTCACCACCCGACACCTGGACAGCCCGGAGCATGCCGACGCCGACATGCCCGTCGGCGACTCCATGGTCCTCGCCCTCACCGGCCGCAAGCTGCCCGCCGACGACCGGCGGGTCCTCGGCGCCTTCGCCGCGCAGGCCGCGTCGCTGCTGGACCGGCAGCGGCTGTCGGCACAGGCGCTGGAGGCCCGCAAACTGGCCGAGGGCAACCGCATCCGCACCGCGCTGCTCGCCGCCGTCAGCCACGACCTGCGCACCCCGCTCGCCGCCATCAAGGCCGCCGTCACCTCGCTGCGCTCACCGGATATGGCCTGGTCGGAGGAGGACGAGGCCGAACTGCTCGCGGCCATCGAGGAGAGCACGGACAGGCTCAACGCCCTCGTCGGCAATCTCCTCGACATGTCCCGGCTCCAGACCGGCACCGTCACGCCGCTGCTGCGCTCCGTCGACCTCGACGAGGTGGTTCCCCGGGCACTTGCGGGCGTGCCGAGGGACGACGTGGCGCTGCACATCCCCGAGACACTGCCCATGGTGCGCGTCGACGCGGGGCTGCTGGAGCGCTCGGTCGCGAACGTCGTGGAGAACGCGGCCAAGTACACACCGCGCGGCCGGCGCGTGACCATCCGGGCGAGCGCGCTCGGCGACCGGGTCGAGCTGCGCGTCGTCGACCGCGGTCCGGGGGTACCCGACAGCGAGAAGGACCGCATCTTCGAGCCGTTTCAGCGGTACGGCGACGCACCGCGCGACGCGGGCGTGGGCCTGGGCCTGGCGGTGGCCCGCGGCTTCGCGGAGGCCGTCGGGGGCACTCTGACCGCGGAGGACACCCCGGGTGGGGGCCTGACCATGGTCCTCACCCTCCGCGCCGCACCGGGACACAAGCCCGTACCGGCCGAGCTGCCCGACCAGGCCACTACGTGACGTACAACGCGTGGCGCCTTGTCAACGCCCGGCGCCTGAGCTATCGGTTCGAGCCGGCCGCCGGCAGCGGCAGGGCGGGGACGCCGACGGCGTAGTGCACGTAGGTGCGGGCCAGTTGGACACCGGCCGTCCAGACAGGTGCCGGACCGGGGTTCATGCCACGGGAACAGGTCCAGGTGGGGCGGCGGCTCCGGTCCCGTACCTCAGCGCACAGCATGGCCAGACAGGCGTGGGCCGGCCCGCGGCGCCGGTGCTCGGGAACCGTCACCACGGCGAGGTCCTCGAAGCGCTCGCCGCGTATGTACGAGACAGCCAGGGACAGCAGCCGTGGCCCGGCGAACGCCCCCCACCCGTGGCCGGAGGCGGCCAGCGCCCGCGGGCCGCCCCAGGTGTCGCCGATCCACGCCAGCCGCGGGCCCGGCCCGGCGAGGGCCTGCGTGTCCGAGGGCTGCAGCCGCCGCAGCACGATGCCGTCGGGAACCGGCGGCCGGCGCGGTGACCGCGTGCAGATGTTCACACTAAGCAACCGAGAGCCCCCAGGCCGTCACCCCTGACGCGTCCTGACGCCACCGCGCGCACTCCTGGCGCACCGTTGCCGCTCAGCAGGCACGGAGCCGTTCGGCTGCGTGCGCGCAGACGGTACGCCTTGCCGGTGATCATGCCCGGCGCGCCGGAGAAGTCCGCGACGGGGCGCGGCCGGGGCGTGGTACCGCTGGGCGTGGTCGTCGGCGTGTGCCGGACGACACATGCCGGAACCGCCCCTCAGGAGATCGTCGATGGCCGATGTGGTCTTCGTTGCCGTGACCGTCGCGTTCTTCGGTGTGATGGTCCTGGTGGTGAAGGGGGCCGAGCGCCGGTGAGCGCGGAGAACACGGTCGGGCTGATCGTCTCGGTCGGCCTGCTGCTCTACCTCGTGCTCGCCCTGCTCTTTCCGGACCGGTTCTGATGAGCGACGCCGCTGCGGGGCTGATGGCGATCGGTGTGCTGGTGGCCGCGCTGGCGGCGGCGCATGTGCCGCTGGGTGAGTACATGGCGCGGGTGTACACGAGCCGGCGGCACCTGGCCGTCGAACGGTTGCTGTACCGGGTCGTGCGGGTGGCCCCGGACAGCGAACAGCGGTGGACCGCGTACGCGCTGTCGCTGCTGGGGTTCTCCGCCGTCTCGGTGCTCTTCCTCTACGCCTTTCTGCGGGTGCAGGGCGTGCTCCCGCTGTCGCTGGGTTTCGGCGGGGTCCCGCCCGCCGGGGCGTTCAACACCGCCGTGTCGTTCGTGACGAACACGAACTGGCAGTGGTACGTCGGCGAAGCCACGCTGGGGCATCTGGTGCAGATGGCCGGGCTGGCGGTGCAGAACTTCCTGTCGGCGGCGGTCGGCCTGGCGGTGGCGGTGGCGCTCGTACGCGGGCTGACCCGGGCGCGAACCGACCAGCTCGGCAACTTCTGGGTCGACCTGGTGCGCGGCACGGTGCGCATCCTGCTGCCGTTGGCCTTCGTGGCGGCGATCGTGCTGGTAGCGGGCGGTGTGGTGCAGAACTTCGCCGGCCCCGAGGACGTGCGTACGCCGGGCGGAGGGACACAGGCGCTCGTCGGGGGCCCGGTCGCCTCACAAGAGTCGGTCAAGGAGCTGGGCACGAACGGGGGCGGGTTCTTCAACGCCAACTCGGCCCACCCCTTCGAGAACCCGAACCCCTTCACCAACCTCTTCGAGATCTTCCTCCTGCTGCTCATCCCGAGCGCGCTGCCCCGTACCTTCGGGCGGATGGCCGGCAGCACCCGCCAGGGGTGGGCGATCCTGGCCGCGATGGCGGTCCTGTGGGCGGGCGGCCTGGCGGCGGTGACCGCCGTCGAGGCCGCGCATCCGGGCACCGTGCCCCAGGCCGTGGGCGCCTCCCTGGAGGGCAAGGAACAGCGCTTCGGCGTCTGGAACTCGGCGCTGTTCGCCAACGCGACGACCATGACCTCCACCGGGGCGGTGGACTCGGCCCACGACAGCTACACCGCTCTGGGCGGCGGGGTGCTGGTGCTGAACATGCTGCTGGGGGAGGTGTCGCCCGGCGGAGCGGGATCGGGTCTGTACGGAATACTGATCATGGCCGTGCTCGCCGTCTTCCTGGCGGGGCTCATGGTGGGGCGCACGCCCGAGTACCTGGGCAAGAAGATCCGCGGGCGCGAGATCACCTACGTCGCGCTGTACGTGCTGGCGATGCCGCTCGCCGTCCTGCTGGGCACCGGACTCGCCCTCGGCTTCTCCGAGCCGCGCGAGAGCATCCTCAACCCCGGACCGCACGGGCTGTCCGAGGTGCTGTACGCCTTCGCTTCGTCCGGGAACAACAACGGCAGCGCCTTCGCCGGGCTGAGCTCCGGTACCGACTTCTACAACGCGGCGCTGGGGCTGGCGATGCTCGTCGGCCGGTTTCTGCCGATCGTCTTCGCGCTCGCGCTTGCCGGCTCCCTGGCGCGGCAGCGCCCGGTCCCCGTCGACGAGGGCACCCTGCCGACCCACCGGCCGCTCTTCGTCGTCCTGCTGGTCGGCGTCGTGACCATCGTGGCCGGCCTGTCCTTCTTCCCGGCGCTCGCGCTGGGCCCGCTCGTGGAGGGGCTGGCGTGACCCCGGCGACGCCCCCGCCCGGGGAGGTGCGCCGGGTCTCGGCCGGGCTCTTCAACCCGAGGCAGTTGCTGATCTCCCTGCCGGACGCGTTCCGGAAGCTGGACGTACGCCACATGGTGCGGGCCCCGGTGATGTTCGTGGTGTGGGTGGGCTCCATCCTCGCCACGGTCTTCGCCATCCGGCACGCCGGTTTCTTCTCGGTGGCCACCGCGGTGTGGCTGTGGGCGACGGTGGTCTTCGCCAACCTCGCCGAGGCGGTCGCCGAGGGCCGGGGGCGGGCGCAGGCGGCCACGCTGCGGAAGGCCAAGCAGGAGACGGTCGCACGACGACTCGGCGCAGACGGCACCGAGGAAGAGGTGCCGGGGACACAGTTGCGCGTGGGTGACCTGGTCGTCGTCGAGGCCGGCCAGATCGTGCCCGGTGACGGCGAGGTGAGCGAGGGCATCGCCAGCGTCGACGAGTCGGCGATCACCGGGGAGTCGGCGCCCGTCATCCGCGAGTCCGGCGGCGATCGTTCCGCGGTCACCGGAGGCACCAAGGTGCTCTCCGACCGGATCGTGGTCCGTATCGCCGTCAAACCCGGCGAGAGTTTCATCGACCGGATGATCGCCCTGGTGGAGGGAGCGGTCCGGCAGAAGACGCCGAACGAGATCGCCCTCAACATCCTCCTGGCCTCGCTGACGATCGTCTTCCTGCTGGCCGTGACCACGCTGCAGCCGCTCGCGGCCTACTCGGGGCGCCAGCAGCCGATCGTCGTCCTCGTCGCCCTGCTGGTGTGCCTGATCCCCACCACCATCGGCGCGCTGCTGTCCGCCATCGGCATCGCGGGCATGGACCGGCTCATCCAGCGCAACGTGGTGGCCATGTCCGGCCGCGCCATCGAAGCCGCCGGAGACGTGAACACCCTGCTGCTCGACAAGACCGGCACCATCACCCTCGGCAACCGGGAGGCCGCCGCCTTCGTGCCCGTCGAGGGCATCTCGCGGACGGACCTGGCCGACGCGGCCCAGTTGGCCAGTCTCGCCGACGAGACCCCGGAGGGCCGGTCCGTCGTGGTGCTGGCCAAGGAGCGCTACGGCCTGCGGGCCCGCGAGGAGGGCGCCCTCCAGGACGCCCGCTTCGTGCCGTTCTCCGCCCAGACCCGCATGTCCGGCGTGGACCTGGACGGCCGCCGCGTACGCAAGGGCGCGGCAGCCGCGGTGATGAGGTGGGTACGCGAGAACGGCGGCCATCCCGCGGCGGATGCCGGCGCAGTCGTGGACGCGATCAGCGCCGAAGGCGGCACCCCGCTCGTCGTCGCCGAACATGCGCCCGGCGAACGGGCGCGGGTGCTGGGCATCATCCACCTGAAGGACATCGTCAAGGCGGGGCTTCGCGACCGGTTCGAGGAACTGCGCGCGCTCGGCATCCGCACGGTGATGATCACCGGGGACAACCCGGCCACCGCCAGGGCCATCGCGCGCGAGGCCGGCGTGGACGACTTCCTCGCCGAGGCCACGCCCGAGGACAAGCTGGCCCTCATCAGGTCCGAACAGGCCGGCGGCCGGCTTGTCGCGATGACCGGCGACGGCACGAACGACGCCCCGGCGCTGGCCCAGGCGGACGTGGGCGTCGCCATGAACGCCGGCACCACGGCCGCCAAGGAGGCCGGGAACATGGTCGACCTGGACTCCAACCCCACGAAGCTCATCGAGATCGTGGAGATCGGCAAGCAGTTGCTCATCACCCGCGGGGCGCTGACGACCTTCTCGATCGCCAACGACGTCGCGAAGTACTTCGCGATCATCCCCGCGATGTTCGCGGCCGCCTTCCCGCAGCTCGACGACATCAACGTCATGCGGCTGGCCACCCCCGAATCCGCGATCCTCTCCGCGGTCGTCTTCAACGCACTGATCATCGTCGCGCTGATCCCGCTCGCGCTGCGCGGCGTCCGCTACAAGCCGACGAGCGCCGGGGCCATGCTGCGACGCAACCTCGGCCTGTACGGACTCGGCGGCATCGTCACGCCGTTCATCGGCATCAAGCTCATCGACCTCGTCGTCTCACAGCTCCCGGGCCTGTGAAGGGGGCTCACGAGTGATCACCAGCTTCCTCCGGCAGGCCGTGGCAGGACTGCGCGTCCTGCTGGCCCTGTCCGTGGTCGTCGGCGCGCTCTACCCGCTGGCCGTCTGGGCCGTCGCGCATCTCGCCTTCCCCGGGCAGGCCAACGGCTCGAAGGTCACCGCTCACGGCCGTACGGTCGGCTCCTCGCTGCTCGGGCAGGACTTCACCGGCCGGCGATGGTTCCACTCCCGGCCCTCGGCGGCCGGCTCAGGAGGCGGCTACGACGCACTGGCCTCCGGGGCCTCCCACCTCGGTCCGCGGAACAGGGAACTCCTGACCCAGGTCCGGCAACGCCGGGCGGCAGCCGCCACCCGGAACGGGACAACCCCCTCGCGCGTACCGGCCGACGCCCTCACTGCCTCCGGCAGCGGCCTCGACCCGCACATCTCCCCGGCGTACGCCCGCCAGCAGGCGACCGGGGTGGCCACCGCACGGGGCCTGACCGACCGGCAGGTCCGTGAGCTTGTGGACGACCACGTGGACGGAAGAGTCCTCGGCTTCCTCGGCGAGTCACGCGTCAACGTCCTGGAACTCAACCTCGCCCTGGAGCGACTCGCCCGGAAGGAGTGACGACGACCGTGCCGCACGGAATCCTGCGCGTGTACCTCGGGGCGGCTCCGGGCGTGGGCAAGACGTACGACATGCTCGCCGAAGGCCAACGCCGGGCCGACCGGGGCACGGACGTGGTCATCGGGTTCGTCGAGGACTACGGACGGGCCCTCACGCGGAAGATGGCCGAGGGGCTGGAGACCGTGCCCCGCAGGACCATGACATACCGCGGCGCCACCTTCACGGAAATGGACCCCGACGCCGTCCTGGCCCGACGCCCCGAAGTCGCCCTCGTCGACGAACTCGCCCACACCAACGTCCCCGGATCCCGTCACGAGAAGCGGTGGCAGGACATCGAAGACCTCCTCGACGCGGGCATCGACGTCATCTCGACCGTCAACATCCAGCACCTCGAATCGCTCAACGACGTCGTCGAGCAGATCACCGGCATCCGCCAGCGCGAGACCGTTCCCGACGACGTCGTCCGCCGCGCCGACCAGATCGAGGTCGTCGACATGTCCGCCGAGGCGCTCCGGCGCCGCATGGTCCACGGCAACATCTACCCGCCCGAGAAGGTCGAAGCCGCCCTCGCCCACTACTTCCGCGCCGGCAACCTCACCGCCCTCCGGGAGATCGCCCTGCTCTGGGCAGCCGACCGCGTCGAAGAAGCCCTGCAGCGCTACCGCCAGGACCACGACATCCACAAGCCCTGGCACACCCGCGAACGCCTCCTGGTCGCCCTCTCCGGCGGGCCCGAAGGCGACACCCTCATCCGCCGGGCCAAACGCATCGCCGCACGCAGCGCAGGCGGCGAGTTCCTGGCCGTCCACATCCAGCCGAGCGACGGGCTCACCAGCGCCTCCCCGCACCTACTGGCTCACCAACGCAAGCTGGCGGAAGACCTCGGCGGCACCTTCCACACCGTCACCAGCGACGACCCCGCCCAGGCCATCCTCGCCTTCGCCCGCAAGGTCAACGCCACGCAGATCGTCGTCGGCGCCACACGGCGCAGCCGCCTCAAACGACTTGTCAGCCGGGGCTTGGGTGAACTCCTTATCGAGGGTTCGGGCGACGACATCGACGTCTACGTCGTCACCCACGCCGAAGCCGCCCACGGCCGCTGGCTACGCCGCCGCACCCGTACCCCGCAGAACGGCACCGACGCATCGTGACCCTCCGCCCTGGGCGGCCCGAGTCTCCGCCGCGCGGCGATTGCGTGCCGCTACGTTCCTGCGACCGCTCCAGCCGCAGCAGTTCGCCTTGCGGTGGTTTTCCTCTCACGGACAACGTGCGCGACGTGCCGACCCCGCCGGGGCCCGGGTCGCGGGTGAGATAGTTCGCAGCGGTCGCAAAGTTCTCGCAGTCGAGGAGGACGACCTGACGGGCAGCCGCACTTTTCCGCACGATGTCGGCAACCGTTCGCAGCGGGGCGAGGCTCTCCGATCCCGGAGCCGCGCGGGTGAGGGCGAACTCTCTGTGGCGCGAACCGGAGCCGATGGAGAGGAACAGCAGAACGTCCGACGCCTCCTCGGCGGCGCGGCGGACAGCGCCGAACACCTCGGCGGGATGCTGCCACGAGGTGACCGTCGTGACGCTCCCGGGGTGGAACGCCGTTCCGCTGTCAGGGGAGACCATGCGCTATGCGGCTGCCCTGCGTTGCGTCGTCCTCTCCGGGACGCGGGTGCGGAAGGACGTGCGCTGGGTCGGGGCGGGGCCGCCCCGTCGGCGGCTGCGTCCTCCTCCTGTGTCCTTGCGCTTGACGGGGCTCGCGGCGGCCGCGGCGAGGGAGACGGGGACGCCGGAGGGGGTGCGGGCGCCGGTGATGCGGGCGAGTTCTTCGCTGCCGGGCTGGATGCGGGTCGTGTGTGCGGTGATGCCGGCGGTCGTGGTCAGGCGGGTCATCTCGCGGCGCTGGTCGGGCAGGACGAGGGTCACGACCCGGCCCGACCCGCCGGCGCGGGCGGTGCGCCCACTGCGGTGGAGGTAGTCCTTGTGGTCGGCCGGGGGGTCGACGTTGACGACCAGTTCGAGGTCGTCGATGTGGATGCCGCGGGCGGCGACGTTGGTGGCGACCAGCGCGGTGACGTCTCCGCGCTTGAACTGTTCGAGCGTGCGGGTGCGCTGGGACTGGGACTTGCCGCCGTGCAGCGCAGCGGCCTTCACCCCGTTGGCCAGCAGGTGCCGGGTCAGCCGGTCGGCGCCGCGCTTGGTGTGCAGGAACAGCAGCACACGGCCGTCGCGGGCGGCGATGTGGGTCGCAGCCGTCCGCTTGTCGCCGTCCGCGACGTGCAGTACGTGGTGCTCCATCGTCGTCACGGTGGCGGCCGACGGGTCGACCGAGTGGACGACCGGGTCGGTGAGGAAGCCCCGTACCAGCCGGTCGACGTTGCGGTCCAGCGTTGCCGAGAACAGCATCCGCTGGCCGTCTGCCCGCACCTGCCGCAGCAGGGCGGTGACCTGGGGCAGGAAGCCCATGTCGGCCATCTGGTCGGCTTCGTCCAGCACGGTGATGCGTACCTCGTCGAGGTGGCAGTCGCGGCGGTCGATCAGATCCCGCAGCCGCCCCGGGGTGGCCACGACCACGTCGGCGCCGTCGCGCAGCGCGGCGGCCTGCCGTGTCAGGGACGTGCCGCCGACCACCGTGGCGAGCCGCAGCTGCGCTGCCCGGGCGTAGGGGGTGAGGGCCTCGGTGACCTGCTGGGCCAGTTCGCGGGTGGGCACCAGGATGAGCGCGAGCGGGTGCCGGGGGGCCGCGCGTCGGCCGGCGGTACGGGCCAGCAGGGCCAGGCCGAAGGCCAGGGTCTTGCCCGAGCCGGTACGGCCGCGACCGAGCACGTCCCGGCCGGCCAGGGAGTCGGGAAGGGTGGCCGCCTGGATGGGGAACGGCACGCTCACCCCCTGCTGATGCAGCGTCGTCAGCAGCACGCGCGGCATGTCCAGGTCGGCGAACGACGCGGCCGGGGGCAGCGCCGGGGTGGTATTCGCCGGCACCGCGAACTCACCCTGCGCGGCGGCGGGTTTCCGGCCGGCCGGCCGGCGCGGAGACTGACCGCGCGAACGGCGACGGGCCGGGTTGTCGGGGGTACGACGTGTCCTGCGGTTCATGGGAACCTCCTTGTCACGGCGCGTGTCAAGGAGATCCCGGCGGAGACGGGCCGCACGGAAGCCGCAGGAACGGGCCGGGGAATGGGCGAACGGCGGCGCGGTGCGCAGAGCGCTCCGGCCGCGGGGCACGGGCCCGCGCGATACCGCCGCGCCGGCCCGTGCTCGTGACTTGCGCCACGTCCTCGGATCAGGGTTCAGATGATGGTGATGTTCTCCGCCTGCAGGCCCTTCTGCCCCTGGGTGGCGTCGAACTCCACCCGCTGACCCTCGGTCAGCTCGCGGAAGCCCTGAGCGTTGATGTTGGAGTGGTGAGCGAAGACGTCGGCGCCGCCGTCGTCCTGGGCGATGAAGCCGAAGCCCTTTTCACTGTTGAACCACTTCACGGTGCCGGTGGCCATCTTGTTTTCTCCTTTGGTGGCTGTACCGGAGATCCGCACGGTGCGCGATCCCGCGTCGCCGCGATGATTACCAGGTCCGGAAAGCACCGAAAAACAGAAATGCGCCTGAAGGTCAAAGCCAGCAGGCGCACACAAAGTACATGGGAACCACAACTGCAACTGTCGTCAAGCCTAGCACGGGCGACCCACGACCATGGTTCCGCAGGCCACAGGGGTGGGCCGCGACCCGCTTCGTCCGGTGATGCCGGCCCTTCGGCGTCGGTGCGGAAAAATCGTCCCATGGGTCGCAAGGGCCTCCGGCCCCTTCCACGGTGGACATGCATGCGCGATCTCCTCGATCGGCTGCGCACAATCGAATCCCGACAACGGGTGCTTTGCACCGGGTACGCGACGGCCATCCGCACGCCGCCGTCGCCCTCTACTACCTGAGCCGCTACCTGCTCAGCCACCGCCTGCTCCCGCTCCTCGACGCGGCGCCCGCCCCCGTCGTCGTCGTCAACGGCGTACACGGAGGACCTCCTCCGGTCGCTCCACTGACAAGCCGGGCCCGACCACCGCCCCGGCCACCGCCCCGCGCACGGCGCCGCGGTCCGGGGCCCCTCCCCGGGGGCCGGTGGTAGGACGGGGGCGGCCGGACGAGGAGCGCGGGAGAGGGAGTCGGGTGTGATGGCCGAGAACATCGACGAGGTCGTGGACGGGCTGGCCGGGATCGTGCGGGACGCCCGGCGGGACGGGGACCGGGCCGGGTACTTCGCGGCGTTGTACCGGCAGGTGACCGTCGAGGTCCGCAGGGCCATCCACGAGGGGCGGTTCGACGACGGGGCCCGGATGGACCGGTTCGACACGCTCTTCGGCAACCGCTACTTCGAGGCGTACGACGCCTGGCGCCGCGACCGCGGCGGCCCGCGCTGCTGGCGCGAGACGTTCGGGGCGCTCGACGACGACCGCACGATCATCGTCCAGCACCTGATCCTCGGGGTGAACGCGCACATCAACCTCGACCTCGCCGTCGCCGCCGCGCGGACCTCCCCGGGCGAGGACATCCGGTCGCTCCGCCACGACTTCCTCCTGATCAACGACATCCTCGCGCGGGTGGTCCTGGCCGTGGAGGACTCGGTCGGCGCCCTGTCGCCGCTGCTGTCGCTGCTGGACCGGATCGGCGCCCGGACGGACGAGCAGATCCTCGACTTCAGCGTCCGCCAGTCCCGCGAGGAGGCCTGGCACAACGCCGTCCTCCTCGCCGCCCAGAACGACGAGCAGCGTGCGGCCACGATCGACCGCCTCGACATCCGCGCCGCCGTACTCGCCCGCCTGGTCGCCCGCCCGGGCGGCCTCGCCCAGCCCGCACTGCAACTGATCCGCAGCACGGAGAGCGACGACATACCGGCGACCATCACCCACCTGGACAAGGCCATGGACCCACCCGCGTCGGCGCCGGCACCGACGAAGGGCTGAACGCGGGACCTGCCCGGGGGTCAGGGTTTACGGGCCAGCGCACCGAACTGCGGGACCTCCGGGGGGTCTTCGGCCTCGTTCGGGGCCGGGCGCCAGCGGGTGCAGGAGACCAGGCCCGGGGGCAGGGGTTCCAGGTCGTCGAGGAAGCGGGCGACCTCCGCCCGGCTGCGGGCGGTGATCGGCGGGGTGGCGGTCTCGTTCCAGAAGCGCATCGCCGCTACGTTGCCCTCGCCGCCCAGCTCCGCCGTGGGGTGCGTGAGGGCGAGGTAGCTGCCGGGCGGTACGGCGTCCATCAGCCGGCGGACGACCCGGCGCGCGTCGTCGCCGTCGAGGACGAAGTTGAGGATGCCCAGCATCATGACGGCCACCGGCTCCTCGAAGTCCAGGGTGCGCTTGGCGCCGAGCAGGATCGCCTCCGGGTCGTGGGCGTCGGCGGCGACGTACGCGGTGGTGCCCTCCCGGGTGCTGGTGAGCAGGGCGCGGGCGTGGGTGAGGACGAGGGGGTCGTTGTCGACGTAGACGATCCGGGACGCCGGCTCCATCTGCTGGGCGACCTCGTGGGTGTTCTCCGCGGTCGGCAGCCCGGTGCCGATGTCGAGGAACTGCCGTATCCCCGCCTCGCCCGCGAGGTACCGCACCGCGCGTCCCAGGAACTCCCGGTCGGCGCGCGCCACCTCGCGTATCACCGGGAACAGGCCCGCCACGTGATCGCCCACCTGCCGGTCCACGGCGTAGTTGTCCCTGCCGCCGAGCCAGTGGTTCCACACCCGTGCGTTGTGCGCCACGGAGGCGTCCACCGGCCAGACCGGTTCCCGACCCGCGCCCATCATCCGCCCTTCGCCGCCCGAACCTGCCGCCGCCATTGTCCGCGGCGCCGGACCCGGCGCCGTACCGGGGCGCTTCAGCGGTCCCCGGCGACGTCGAGGGCGGCGAAGGGGAGGGGACAGTGCGGGTGGGAGGCGCAGGTGGCGAGGTCGTCGCAGCCGGCTTCGACGGCCGCGGTCAGGGTCGTACGGATCGTGGTCAGGTCCGCGATCTTCGCCTCGACCTCCGCGAGCTTCGCCGCCGTCCGGTCCCCGGGCCCGGCGACGGGCCGGCCGTGGCGGTGCCGCCCGGCCGCCAGCAGGTCGGCGACCTCCGCCGGCGTGAACCCGAGCCGCTGGGCTGCTTTGATCACGCGGAGCGCGGTCACCGTGTCCTCGCCGTACAGCCGGTGTCCGCCGTTGCTGCGGGCGGGCGCGGGGAGCAGGCCGCGGCGCTCGTAGTAGCGCAGCGTCTGTACGTGTACGCCGGCCGCCGCCGCGACCTGCCCGCTGCGCAGGATCCCGCTCACCGCTCCGCCAGGGCGTCGATCCGCGCGGCGAGGGCGTCGAGGACCGCTTCGTGCGCGCGGTCGACGGCGATGTCCAGCCACAGCCGGCCTCCCGTACGGTCCCCACCGCGGCCGGTGACGCTGCCGGTGACACCATCGGTGACGCGGCCGGAAGCGAAGGTGAAGAACGCGCAGCAGCCGCTCTCCCGCTCCGCCGGCTCCCGCACCCGCTCCTCCGCCCCCGGCCCGCCCGCCGGCACCAGCCGCAGCCGCAGCGGCTCCGGCCGGGACAGCGAGACCTGCCGCTCCGCGAACAGCGCGTCCCACTCGGCTACCCGCAGGGGCCGCTCGGCGGTGGGCAGCGTGCAGGACCGGGGCACCCACGCAAGGTCACTCATGGCGCTCACTCCCGTCGTCGCGCCCCCGCGGGCGGGGGCACCCCCGACGGTAGACCTGTACCCGGGTACCGGCTGCAAGCCCGCACGACCGATGAGTCCGCGGGCCCGCGCTCCGTCCGCAGAGACACGGAAGCCGATCCGAGGTAGGACCCCCGATGCTCGCCGCCCTGGACGGCCACCTCTGGACGGTCACCACCGAGAGCCGGGGCCGACGCCGCTCACGCTTCGGGCGCCGGGGCGTGCAGGCCGCGGAGTTTGGCGGGGTTGAGCTGGACGTGGAGGTGGCGTACGAGGCCGTCGGTGAGGTCGTACGACATCGAACCGAGCACCGTGCCGGCCTGGTCGATGAGGATGATGCCCGGCGCGGCGTTGATCGTCGCGGGGCGCAGCCGTACCCCCGCGGAGATCGGCTTGCGCAGCGCGCCGAGCGCCCAGCGGGCCACGTGGTCCGCGCCGTGCAGCGGGCGGCGGGCCGCGGTGACCACGCCGCCGCCGTCGGTCCAGGCGGTGACGTCGGGGGCGAGGAGTTCCATGACCGCGTTGAGGTCGCCGCCCGCGGCGGCGGCCAGGAAGCGGGTGGTGACCTCGGTACGGCGATCGGCGTCGGCGTCGAAGCGGGGGCGCCGGGCGTCCACGTGCGCGCGGGCGCGGCGGGCGATCTGGCGGACGGTCGGCTCGGGCCGGTCGAGGAACCCGGCGATCTCGGCGTGCGAGAAGCCGAACGCCTCGCGGAGCACGAACACCGCGCGCTCGACGGGCGAAAGCGTCTCCAGCACGACGAGCATCGCGATCGAGACGGTGTCCGCCAGTTCGGCGTCGTCGGCGACGTCGGGGGTGGTGAGCAGCGGCTCGGGGAGCCAGGGCCCGACGTAGCGCTCGCGGGTGGCGCGGGCGGAGCGGAGCCGGTTGAGCGCGAGGTTGGTGACGGTGCGGACGAGGTACGCGCGCGGGTTGCGGACGGCGGCCCGCTCGGTCCGGTGCCAGGCCAGCCAGGCGTCCTGGAGGACGTCCTCGGTGTCGGCGACGCTGCCGAGGAGGCGGTACGCGGTGCCGAAGAGGAGCCGGCGGTGGTCGGAGAAGGGGTCGCCGGGGGAGAGGCCGTCGGGGCAGGCGTCACCCGGGGCATCCCCTGCCGGAGGTGCCTCCCCCGGCGGGGTCGAGGCCCCCGGCTCCCGCTCCTTGCCGGTCATCGCCCCATGTTCTCCGCCCGCCGCCCCCGCGGCAACGGCATAACGGCCCGCCCGCCGCCACCCGCCGCGCTCCGCGTGGCCCGCCCGCCCCGCGACAGCACCGCGGTCACGTTCATCCGCCTGCTCAGCCGGTACATCACCACCGGGCCGGCGCTGACGAACTCCTTGTACGCCACCGCCCACCGTCCCCGCAGGTACGCCCGCCGCGGCGCGTCGTCCGCGTACGTGAACTGGATCACCGCGTCCCGCCGCCCCAGGCTCACCGGCTGGTGGAAGTACCCGAACCGGAACCGCCGCACCGCCCGCCCCCGCAGCGTCCGTGCGATCGTGTCCGCGACGTGCTGCGCCGTGGGCAGACCGCTCTGGCAGGTGCCGTGCACCTGCCCCCACGCCTGCCGTACGGCCGCCGCGTCCCCGATCGCGTACACCTCCGGGTGCGACACCGACCGCAGCCGGTCGTCCACCACGACCAGCCCGCGCGCGTCCGTCTCGATGCCGGCGCGGGCCGCGAGGTCCGGCACCCGTACGCCCGCGGTCCACAGCGTCAGATCGGACGGCACCTGCGCGCCGCCGGCCAGTTCGACGGCGCCGGGCAGCACCTTCGTGACATCGGCCCCGGCGCGTACCGTCACGCCCAGGCGCGCCAGCGCGCGGTCCAGATGCGCGCGCGCCCGGTCGCCCATCATGGCGCCGGGCACGCCGCGGCTGAGGAGCGTGACCTCAAGACCCGGGTGGCTCTCGGCGAGTTCGGCCGCGGCCTCGACGCCGGTGAGGCCGCCGCCGCTGACGGTGACCCGGCCGCCGGTGGCGGCCAGGGCGGCGAGGCGGGCGCCGAACTCGTGGGCCGCGCGCGGGTCGTCGAGGGTCACGGCGTGGTGGTCGGCGCCCGGGACGCGCGTGGTGTCGGTGCGGCTGCCGAGGGCGTAGACGAGGGTGTCGTACGGCAGGTCGGTGACCCCGTGCCGTGCGTCCGGTCCTGCGCCGGAGCCGCCCGCGGCGGTCCGTTCGACCGTCACCCGCCGCGCCTGCGGGTCGATCGCCACGGCGCGGCCCTGCACGAACTCGACGCCGGTGCCGGCGAGCAGGTCCGCGATGCGGTGGTCGGCGAGCCGGCCGCCCGCGGCGACCTGGTGCATGCGCAGCCGCTCGGTGAACCGCGGCGAGGGGTTCACGAGGGTGATCCGGGCGCCGAGGCGGCGGGTGCGGCGGGCGGTGCGTACGGCGGCGAACATGCCGGTGTAGCCGGCTCCTACGACGACGATGCGGTGGCCGCGGTGCTGGGTGGTCATCTGGGGGCCTCCGGTGGTCCGTTCGGTCCGCGTCCCGCGAGGTGCGGGGGCGACCATGGGACAGACGACCGGGGCGCTACGTGACAGGGACGGGTGTGAGCCGCGTCACGCTTGCCGTACGGGCCGGGGGAGTGCTCTCGTGCGGGGCGTGAGCGGGCGCTCGGCGCCCCGGCGGAGGCGGGGTCACTTCGTGCGCGGGTCGCCGTCCCGCTTGCCGTCGTCGTCGCCCTCGTCGTCCCCGTCGTCCCCGTTCTCGTCGCCCTTGGTGTTGTTCTCGTCGCCGAGCTTCTTCAGGAACTCCGGGTTGTCGTCAGGCGCCACCCACGTCGTACGCCGCCCCCCGCCGGCTCCCCCGCCCCCGCCCGAGCCGCCGCCCGCCGGGCGGCGGCGGTTCCGGCCGGCGAGCAGCCAGCCGATCGAACCGAGCAGCGGGAACAGGACGATGAGGATGAGCCAGGCGATCTTGGGGAGGTGCTTGGCGTCTTCCTTCTTCGTGGTCGCGCAGTCGATCAGCGCGTAGATCACCACGCCGAGAAGGATCATCAACGGCAGGTAGCGGAGCACGCGGCAAACCCCCTGAATGTCGCGGGGCTACGGCCTCGGCCCCCACTCGTCTCCGCGTCAGGTTAACGTCTCAGCGCCGGTCCTCGTCGGGCCCCTGGCGTCCTTCGGGGCCCTCTTCGTCCCGCTCGCGGCCGCGCTCGTCCTCCGGCTCCTGCCGCGGCTCGTCCTTGCGCCGGTCCTCCTCCAGCGAGCGGAGGAAGTCCGGGTTGTCGTCGGGCGCCACCCACCCGCCCCGGCCCGGCCGGCGTCCGCGGCCGCCCGCGCCCTCGCCGGCGATCACCGGGCGGCCCCGCGGCCGGCCGCCGATGAACCACGCCAGCGGGCCGAAGAGCACCGAGCCGAAGAGGACGATGATCGCCACCCAGACCAGCTTGGGCAGGTTTCGTACGTCCTTCTCCGGGGTGTTGAGGCAGTCGATGAACGCATAGATCCACACCGCCAGGACCAGGAGAAACGGCAGATACCTGAGCATGTGCGGCCCTTCGACGTGCGGTGGTGCGGCAGTGCGGCGGTCTCCCGCGCCGGGTTCGGTGCGGCTCCCGTACGGACCCCGCGGTCCGTCCAGGGTAAGCCGTGGCGGAAACGCCCCCGCGACCCCGCCCGCGCCCCGCCCCCGTACCCCCTTCGCGGACCGCGCCCGGCGCCTGGCGGATACTGGGGCGCATGGCTTACGACGATCTCCGCTCGCTGCTGCGGGCCCTGGAGCGCGACGGCGACCTCAAGCGCATCACGGCCGAGGTCGATCCGTACCTCGAAGTCGGCGAGATCACCGACCGCGTGAACAAAGCCGGCGGCCCCGCCCTGCTCTTCGAGAACGTCAAGGGCTCCGCCATGCCGCTGGCGATGAACGTCTACGGCACCGACCGCCGGCTCCTCAAAGCCCTCGGCCTCGGCTCGTACGCGGAGATCGGCGAGCGCATCGGCGGACTGCTCAAGCCCGAACTGCCGCAGGGCTTCACGGGCGTACGCGAGGCGTTCGGCAAGCTCGGCACCATGGCGCACGTACCGCCGCGGAAGGCGAAGGACGGGCCGGTCCAGGAGGTCGTGCTCACCGGCGACGAGGTCGACCTCGACACGATCCCCGCGCTCTTCACCTGGCCCCAGGACGGCGGGTCCTTCTACAACCTGGGCCTCACCCACACCAAGGACCCCGAGACCGGCGTCCGCAACCTCGGCCTCTACCGCCTCCAGCGCCACGACCGCCGCACCATCGGCATGCACTGGCAGATCCACAAGGACAGCCGCAACCACTACCAGGTCGCCGCCCGCCGGGGCGAGAAGCTGCCGGTGGCCATCGCGTTCGGCTGCCCGCCGGCCGTGACGTACGCGGCGACCGCGCCGCTGCCCGGCGACATGGACGAGTACATGCTCGCCGGCTTCATCGGCGGCAAGCGCGTCGAGATGGTCGACTGCAAGACCGTGCCGCTCCAGGTCCCCGCGCACGCCGAGGTGGTGCTCGAAGGCTGGCTGGAGCCCGGCAAGGAGCTGCCCGAGGGCCCGTTCGGCGACCACACCGGCTTCTACACGCCGCAGGAGCCGTTCCCCGCGCTGACCGTCGACGCCGTCACGATGCGCCGCCGCCCGCTGCTGCAGTCCATCGTCGTCGGCCGCCCGCCGACCGAGGACGGGCCGCTGGGCCGGGCCACCGAGCGGTTCTTCCTGCCGCTGCTGAAGGTGATCGTGCCGGACATCGTGGACTACCACCTGCCGGAGGCGGGGGGCTTCCACAACTGCGCGATCGTCTCGATCGAGAAGAAGTATCCGAAGCACGCGCAGAAGGTCATGTCCGCGATCTGGGGCGCGCACATGATGTCGCTGACCAAGCTGATCATCGTGGTGGACGCCGACTGCGACGTGCACGACCTGCACGAGGTCGCCTGGCGGGCGCTGGGCAACACCGACTACACCCGCGATCTGTCCGTCGTCGAGGGCCCGGTCGACCACCTCGACCACGCGTCGTACCAGCAGTTCTGGGGCGGCAAGGCCGGCATCGACGCCACCGCGAAGCTGCCCGAGGAGGGCTACACGCGCGGCTGGCCGGAGATGGTCGTCTCCGATCCGGACACGGCGGCGAAGGTCGACGCCCGGTGGCGGGAGTACGGCCTTTGAAGGCTCCTCCGCCTGAAGGGCGGGGGATTCCAGGCTCAGGCCGCCGCCCGAGCCTGCGGCTCGGGCGGTCCTATGCCCTCAGCACCTGCCGGGTTCCAACCTGCCCGGACGAGCATCACAGCCGCAGAGTTCTTGTCCCTGGGAGAGGAGGTTTTGCAGTGTGTGCAGGTGTAGGTGCGCTCACTCAGCGGCATGCGGTGCTTGGCTCTCGCCCCGCAGTGCGCGCAGTCCATCGTGGTGTGCGCGGGATGTACCAGGCGGACGGTCCGCCCGTGCTTGCGGCCCATCTCGATCAGTGCCTGCTTGGTGGCGGAGATGGCTCCGTCGGCAGCCTTACGGGCCATTGGCGACTTCGCAAGGAACTTCGGCCGGAAGTCCTCCACTGCGATGCGGTCGTGGTCACGGACGACGGTCTTGGCCCACTTGCGGCCGGTGTCCTGCCGTTGCCGGGCGACCTTCTTGTGCAGCTTCGCGACCCGCGACCTGGCCTTGCGGTAGCCACGGCTTTGCGGCTTGCCCTTCGGCCGTTCCCGCCGTCTTATGACCCTCTGGTAGCGAGCCAGCTTCGCAGCATTCGTCTTGCCGTGCTGAGCATGCGGAAGGTCGTGTGCGCTGCTGGTGGTGGTCGCGGTCTCCCGCACGCCCCAGTCCACACCGATCGCCCGGCCGCACTCCGGCAGCGACTCAAGCTGGGCCGGCACAACGAACGAGCAGTACCAATGGCCCAGACAATCCCGATACACCCGCACCGACGAGGGCTCGGCGGGAAGTCCGCGCGACCACACCACGACCAGCGCGATACCGCCTGCCAGGCGCAGGCGCCCGTTCTGGAGACGGAAGCCGCGCTTGGTGTAGTTCAGCGACGGCCGGGCCTGATCCTTCTTCTTCCATCGGGGCATTCCGGCCCGACGGGACATCGGCAGCCGCTCACGGATGTCCTTGCCGGCCTTCGCTCTCGCCTTCCCGAAATCCTGGATGATCTGCTGCTGCGGAACGCTGGCGCCCTCGGCCAGCCACGGCGTGCTCTTCCTGGCTGCCGTCAGCATTTTGTCGAGCTGGGACAGGCCGCAAGTGCGCCTTGCGGCTCCCCCGGGATGGTTCTTGTTCCATTCGTGGATCCCCTTGGACTTCGCCACGCACTCGTTCCACGTCCAACGACATCGGTCCCACTCGGCCAGGAGCAGCCGCTCCGCACCGGCGGACACGCGAAGACGGTAGGTATACCGGGCATACCCGCAATCCCCCGCCTTCGCCGCCGCCGTCATGTATCCCAACCTATCCGGGAGGACTGACAGTTGAGCCTCATCGACCTTTACCGTGCCCCTCACCAGCAGAAAGGGCGGACCCTGGATCGCCCTGGCGGGGGTTCAGCCACCTCTGCCCTGCCCCACCGGAGTCCGATTTCTCCCCGGCCGGAAGACCGGAGCGTTCTCGGAGGAAACCTGTGACGGCCGCGGGGAGCGTCGTCGGGCCTGGCCCCGCCCGGTCCGGCAGCGGGGTGCGGGCGTTCCTGCGGCTGGTGATGATCGAGCACTCGATCTTCGCGCTGCCCTTCGCGTACATCGCCGCGCTGACGGCCATGCTGGTCGACGGCGACGGGGCGATCGAGTGGGGGACGCTGCTGCTCGTCACCGTCGCGATGGTGGCGCTGCGGACGTTCGCGATGGCCGCGAACCGGATCATCGACCGCGAGATCGACGGCCGCAACCCGCGCACCGCCCACCGCGAACTGGTCACCGGCGCGGTCTCCGTGCGCTCGGCGTGGACGGGCGCGCTGATCGCGCTGGCGATCTTCCTGGGCGCCGCGGCGCTGCTGAACCCGCTGTGCCTGGTGCTGGCGCCGGTCGCGGCGGTGCCGATGGTGGTCTATCCGTACGGCAAGCGGTTCACCACGTACCCGCACGCGATCCTCGGCCTCGCCCAGGCGATCGGCCCGATCGGCGCGTGGCTGGCGGTCACGGGGGAGTGGTCGTGGCCGGCGGTGCTGCTGGGGCTCGCGGTGGGCGTGTGGATCGGCGGCTTCGACCTGATCTACGCCTGCCAGGACGTCGACACCGACCGCGCCCAGGGCATCCGCTCGGTCCCGGCCCGCTTCGGCATCGCGGGTGCGCTGTACGGGGCGCGGGCGGCGCACGTGGTGACGATGGCGCTCTTCGTCTGGTACGCCCTGGCGACGGACGCGGGCGCGCTGTTCTGGGCGGGCCTGGCGGTGGTGGCGGGCGTGTTCGCGTACGAGCACAGCATCGTCCGCCCGGACGACCTGAGCCGTCTGAACCGCGCGTTCTTCACGCTCAACGGCGTGATCGGCATCGTCCTCTTCTGCTGCGCGGCGGCAGACCTCTTCGTCCGCGACCTGAGCCTCTGACCCCCGCGCTCACGCCGCCCCGCGGCCGACGTGGAGTACCAGCACGGTGACCCTGCCGTCGTCGATCCGGTAGATCGCCCGGTAGCGGCCGACCCGCAGGCGGCGCTGGTCGGTGCCCCAGGGGGCCGAGTTCTTCGGGCGCTGCTCCGTGGCGAGCGCGTCGATGCCGTCGATGAGCGCCCGCAGCCCGGCGGGGTCGTCGGCGAGGAAGCCGGCGGCCGCGTTCACGGCATCGGTCTCCCAGACGACCTCGTGACTCACGCGTCGAGTCCCAGTCGCCTGCGTACCTCGTCGTGCGGCACGTACGTGTCCTCGCCGCGGGCCTTGCGGGCTTCGTACTGCGCAACGGCGAGGGCGTCTTCCAGGTCCTCGATGTCCGCTATGCCGACGATCATCGCGGCCGGCTCACCGTGGTCGGTGATGATGGTGCGCTCGCGGCCGAGGGCGGCGCGGCGGACGAGCGCGCCGAACTGGCTGCGTGCCTGGGCGATGGGCAGTGTCTCACTCATGCATCAACTGTACAGAAGATGCACTCGGCTCAGGTCGCCTGAAGAGCGGCCCGCCTGCGGTCGCTGAAGTAGAACGCGGCCAGCACGCCGCCCAGGAGGCCGAAGAGGTGGCTCTGCCAGGAGATCGACTGCTCCACGACCTGGTCCGTCGGCAGGGCTCCCCACACCATCGAGCCGTACACCAGGGCGACCACGATGCCGATGAGTACGTCGGCCATCCGCCGGTCGACGAAGCCGCGCACCACCACGTAGCCGAAGAGCCCGAAGACGACGCCCGACGCCCCCGCCGTGTCCGTGCCCGCGGGCGAGATCAGCCACACCCCGAGCCCGCTCACCAGCATGATCGCCGCGACCACGCCCACGAACCGCCCGATCCCCCGCATCGCCGCTATGAAGCCCAGCACCAGCAGCGGCCCTGTGTTCGCCGACAGGTGGTCCCAGCCGAAGTGCATGAACGACGCCGGGATCACGTCCCGCAGCTCGCCGAAGTCGCGCGGCGTGATCGCGTAGGTGTCCAGCTTGTTGTCGCCGGCCTGGTCGACCGCCTCCAGCACCCACAGCAGCGCCACCCACGCGAGCATCACCACCGCGGCGCGCTTCACGTATATTCGCCCGCGCGGCGCCCGCGGCGCCCGTCCGGGCCGCGCGGCGGGGGTGCCGCGCCCGTAAGGTTCGTACATCACTCAAGCCCCCTTCGGACCGGTGTGTCCTTCCTGAGGGAAACGCAGGCGGCCTGCGCCGCGGTTCCCGGCGCCGGATAGGCTCGCCGCGTGGAGCCGCCGCACCAGACGCCGTACGAGGACCCGGACGGGCCGCCGTACGAGGAGCCGTACGCCGGGGAGCCCGGCCGGGGCCGACGCCGGCCCTGGGTCGTCGGCGTCTCCGGCGCCTCCGGCACCCCGTACGCCGCCGCCGTGCTGCGCGCGCTGCTGCACGCCGGGGAGAGCGTCGACCTCGTCGTCAGCCGGGCCGCGCGGCTGACGGTGCTGGACGAGACGGGCGGCCCGTTCCGCGATGCGCACTGGCGCGACGACCTGCGGCGCTGGCTCGCCACCGGCGCCGACGGCCGGCCGGACGCCTTCGAGGCGACGGACCTGTCCGGCGTACGGCACTGGGCGGCCGGCGATCTGGCCGCCGGGCCCTCCTCCGGTTCGTACGCCGCGAAGGGCATGATCGTCGTGCCGGCCTCGACGGCCGCGGTGGCCGGCATCGCGCTCGGGCTCTCCAAGGACCTGCTGCAGCGCGCGGCGAGCGTGACGCTGAAGGAGGGCCGGCCGCTGGTCGTCGTCGTACGGGAGACGCCGCTGCCCGGGCCGACGCTGCGGCAGATGGTCGCCCTGGACGAGGCGGGCGCCGTGGTGCTCCCGGCCGCACCCGCCTTCTACGCCGGGGCCACCGGCATCCAGGACCTCGTGGACTTCGTCGCCGGCCGCGCCCTCGACGCCGCGGGCGTGGCCCACAAGCTCTATCGCAGATGGGAAGGGGAGCTGGGGCGCTCCCGCTGACACGGCCGGCAGCGCTGACACGGCGGGCGCACCGCTGACACAGCCGACAGCCGGCAGCCGACACAGCAGCACGGAAGGCTTGAGATCGCACATGGACGCCGTCGACAGGCAGCTCATCCAGGCCCTGCGGGAGAACGGCCGGGCCTCGTACGCCGAGCTGGGCCGGCTCGTGGGGCTCTCAGGACCCAGCGTCACGGACCGGATCAACCGCCTGGAGGCCGCCGGGGTGATCACCGGCTACCGCGCCACCGTCGACGCCGCCCTGCTGGGCCGCGGCGTCACGGCGCTCGTCGGGATCTCGCTCTCCGAGGCGGTGGACCACGACGACGTCGCGGACCGGCTGCGGGACCTGCCGGAGATCGAGGACTGCTTCTTCATCGCCGGGGCGGACTCGTTCATGCTCAAGGTGCGGGCGCCGGACGTGGACGGGCTGGGGAAGACGGTCCGGCGGATGTCGCGGATCACGGGCGTCTCGCGCACGGCGACGACGGTGGTGCTGTCCACGATGTGGGAGAGCAGGGTGGGGGAGATCGCGGAGGAGTAGGCCGCGTAGGCTCGGATACGCGCAGATGCGCAGGAACGTGACTTACGGGCTGGGAGGCGGCGCGTGGACGCAGGGCTCAGGCGCGAGCTGGCGGAGAAGGCGCGCGCGGACGCGCGGCTGAGCCGGGCGGACGGCGTCGCGCTGTACGGGAGCGGTGACCTGGCGTGGCTGGGCGGGCTCGCCCACGAGGCGCGGACGCGGCGGCACGGGGAGCGCGGGTACTTCGCGGCGGACGCGTCGGCCGAGGCCGAGGCCGCGGCGACGGTGACGTACGGCGAGGGCGTGGAGCAGACCGTCGACGCGCTGCTGGCCCTGCGCGACCGGCAGGACGCCGGCGCGGGCCTGCTGGCCGTCGTGCCGCTGGCGGCGGGGCGGGTCACGGGTGCGGAGGCGCTGAAGACGTTCGCGGTGGCCCGGCTGCTGCTGGACAACGTGCCGCACGTACGGGCCGCGTGGACCGCGTACGGCACGCAGACGGCGCAGCTCGCGCTGCAGCACGGCGCGGACGACTTCGCCCCGGCGCCCGGCGCGGCCGACACCCTGGCCGTCGGCGAACTCGTCGAGCTGATCCAGGACGCGGGCCTGCACCCGGTCGAGCGCGACGCGCACTACGCCGCCGTCCGCGAGCACGCGGGGCCGGACCCGGAGCGGCGTGAGGCGCCGCAGCCGATGCGCTTCTGAGGACGCCATGACCCTGCGCTACGAGCTGGACCCGGCGGTCACCCCTGCCCTGCGCGACGGCATATGCATGCTCTGGGCCGACGTCAGCAACGCGGGCGGCGCCGTGGGCTTCGTCCCCCCGGTGACCCCCGCGGACATCCGCCCGGAGCTGGTCAGGCACCTCGCGGCCATGGCGGAGGGCCGCACCCACCTGATCGCCGCCCTCGACGCGGCGGGCCGCCCGGCGGCCACCGCCTTTCTGACGCTCAACACCCACCGCCTGATGCGGCACTGGTGCTGGCTCTACACCGTCATGGTCCACCCCGACCGCCAGGGCACGGGCGAGGGCCGCCGCCTCATGGCCGCCGCGGCGGACGCGGCGCGCGGCCTGCCGGGGATGCGGGGGATCCGGCTGACGTGCCGGGGCGGGACGGGGGTCGACAGGTTCTACGCCTCCTGCGGCTACAAGGAGGTCGGCCGCGTACCCGACGCGATACGCGTCGCGGACGACGACTACCGCGACGACATCACGATGTGGCTGCCGCTGCATACTTGAGACGAACCACCCGCGCACCCCGCGCGCCGTACCCCGCACCACCCCGCACGCCGGTGCCACCCCGCACGCAGCGTGACCCTGACCGACGACGGAGCAGAGAGCAGAGAGAAGTTGTCAGCCGTGACCCCCAAACCGAACCCCGCCGTCCGCTACACCGCCATGCGCCTCGGCGTCTTCGCCGCGTCGTTCGTGATCCTGGCCGTCCTGGTCCGGGTCGGCGCGCTCCCGGCGGGCCTGGGCGACTCGAACTATCTGTGGGTCATGCTGCTGGCGATCGTCGTCTCCGCACCGCTGAGCTTCATCCTGCTGCGCCGGCAGCGGAATGAGATGTCGGAGCAGATCGTGGGCCGGGTACAGCAGTCGAAGGAGCGGCTGGCGGCGAACCGCAGCCGCGAGGACGAGGCGGACGACGAGGCGCGCGGCACGGCGTAGACCGACGTGAGGGGTGTCACCGTCACCCCCAAAGCCGCACTATGGGAATGTCAAAGCAGGAGTGTTAGTCTTCTCGTCATGACGACGACGGTAGCTGCGCTTCGCATGCCAACGAGCCCTCTGCTCGTGGCGCGCCTGCACGTCGATCTGTGCCGCTGCCTGTCCGCGGCATGTCAGAGCAGCCAGTCCCCCGCGCTCTGACCGGTCACGCACCACATTCCCCAAGTAGCAGACGCGCGCCCGTCGTCCCGTGCCCGGCACCGCCGTGCCCGGAGGCGGCCCGGCGCGCCCAGTCACGGAGACGCCCGTGTCCACATCCACCCCCGCCCCCACCGCGCAGCCGCGCAGCGGCTTCCGGATACCCAAGGTGCCCTTCTGGGCCCAGATCCTCGCCGGCCTCGTCCTCGGCGTGCTCCTCGGCTGGGCCGCCCGTACCGGCGACATCGCCTGGCTCAAGGACACCCTGGACCAGATCGGCACCATCTTCGTCCAACTGCTCAAGCTGGCGGTCGCCCCGCTGGTGTTCTTCGCCATCCTGGTGTCGATCACCAACCTGCGGAACGTCAACAACGCCGCCCGCCTCGCGACCCGTACCCTGCTGTGGTTCTTCGCCACCTCCCTGATCGCGGTCGCCATCGGCCTGACCATCGGCCTGATCACCAACCCCGGCGCCGGCACCGACCTGTCCCCGAAGGACGGCGCGGCCCCCGAGGACAGCGGCTCGTGGATCGACTTCCTCACCGGAATCATCCCGACCGACATCATCACGCCCTTCACCGAACTGAACGTGCTGCAGATCGTCTTCATGGCCGCGGCCCTCGGTGTCGCCGCCCTGAAGCTCGGCGAGAAGGCCCAGCCGATCATCGCGCTGAGCGAAACGATTCTGGAGCTGCTGCAGAAGGCGCTGTGGTGGGTCATCCGCCTCGCCCCCGTCGGCACCGTGGGCCTCATCGGCTTCGCGATCGCCGACTACGGCTGGAACCTGATCAGCAAGTACGCGACCTTCACCGCCGACGTCTACATCGGCTGCGCCCTGGTCCTCTTCGGCGTCTACCCGCTCCTGCTGGCCACGGTCGCCAAGGTCAACCCCCTGCAGTTCTTCCGCGGCGCCTGGCCCGCGATCCAGCTCGCCTTCGTCTCCCGCTCCTCGGTCGGCACCATGCCGGTCACCAAGAAGGTCACCGAACGCCTCGGCGTCCCCCAGGAGTACACCTCCTTCGCGGTCCCCTTCGGCGCGACGACGAAGATGGACGGCTGCGCCGCGATCTACCCGGCCCTGGCGGCCATCTTCATCGCCGAGATCTTCGACGTCAGCCTGGGCCTCCAGGACTACGTCCTGATCGCCTTCGTCTCGGTCATCGGCTCCGCCGCCACCGCGGGCCTCACGGGCGCCACCATCATGACCACCCTGACCCTCTCCACCCTGGGCCTCCCCCTGGAGGGCGTGGGCCTGCTGCTGGCGATCGACCCGATCCTGGACATGGCCCGCACGGCGACGAACGTCGCGGGTCAGGCGGTGATCCCGGTGCTGGTCGCGTCGCAGGAGAAGATCCTGGACCGCGACATGTACGACAACGCCACCAGCTTCGACCTCGACGACCCGGACCCGGTGGACTCCACCCCGTCCAAGACCCCGGTCACAGCCGCGGCCTGACCGCCACCGCTCCCCACGCGACGCCCGCACCCCGCAGTCCCGGGGCTGCGGGCGTCCGCATGCGCACCCTCGTCAGCCTGCGGTTCCTGGGTAGGTCGGTGTCATTCCCGGGTGGGTGGGGGTTGGCCACACACATACGTGCGCCTCCTGATCGCGCGCGACCAGGAGGCTGGTACCGGCATGGCGTCAGATGCTGCTTGGGCGTCGCGGGCAGTCGTCCGCGTCGGCGCGCTTACCCATATGCCAGAGGTGGTACCGGAGAAGAGGCTGCCGAGTGATCAACGGCTACTCGGAAATCCTCGCCCCTCCTGCGGGAGGCCGCATAACCTTGTAGTCGATCAGGAAGTTTTTTCAGGAGATCCGGCTTTCCTTGGAACTGGCGGATCCCGATGCGAACATTGTGACCTTCAAGGATCTTGGCGAGTAGATGGCGGAGAGCCACGCCTGCGGACTCTTCCTCCACTAGAACTTCCAGACGGATGGGGGTCGGATGTGCCTTGGGTTTTTCCCTTTTTCCCTTGCTGGCCACGGCTCACTCCCCGAGATCGGCAACGGGAGTGGTCGGTACGGGGACTTCTTCAAAATAGTGTTCCTGCCACAGCGTGCCCAGCAGTGCTCCCTGCTCAAGCATATCCATCACGAGTGGGATGGAGTTCGGGCGGACAATCCGAGTGTACCCGTGAGCGTCTCGGTACAGAGCGATCACTTCATCGGGCCTACATGAGTTCACGAAATCGTGTGAATGGGTTGTCACCAGCACCTGGGACAGTTCACTGGAATTTCGGCACTGATGGGCAAGTCCGGATAGCACCGTGGGGTACAGATGATTCTCCGGTTCTTCGATCCCGATAAAGGGTGCCGGGTCGGGATCATACAGTAGGGTGAGGTAGGAGAGAAGTTTCAGAGTCCCGTCAGAGGCGTTGCTGGCCAATACGCCCTCGTCGAATGGCGCATCCTTGATGAAGAGGACGAGTCGCCCGTCAGGTGACGTGTCGTAGTCCACGCGCTCAAGTGCGGGAACGGTTTCTTGAAGTGCCTCTATGACTGCTTGCAGGCGTTTCGGGTGATTCTCTTTTAGGTATTGGAGGACGTTGCTCAGGTTGTCGCCGGATCGGGATAGCTGCTCTTGGGGCCCAGCAGTTGGTGACTTTCGTTCTTCTGCGACGGAAAGATATGAGAGATACCACCCAGAGATAAACCGGCGAAGCGCCGCAACGCGCGGATGTGTCCGGAACTGCCCCAATGCGTTGACGGCCAGCTTGTCCGAACCGTCCAACTGCTCGGATGTTTTCTTTCCTGTGGTCTCGTCCACCACGTATCCTGATCCGTGGTGGAAGTCGAGGATATGCTGAGGTCGACCCTGCGCGGGTGCGACGGTCCACCGTAGCCATTCTCGGCTCACCACGGGACGCCCCTTCTCCTCTTCAATCTCCAGGCGGTAGGTGAGGAGCCTTGTTCCGGGCTGTTCCCGATACGAGATTTGGATGGCGATAGGGCCGTCAGCGCCCCGAGAGCGAAGCTGACGTTGCCCCCCCCGTTGGTCCCACGCGTTACGCACCCCGAGGGTGAAGCACGTCTCCAGAAATGCGAATACGTCGAATAGCGTGGATTTTCCGCTTCCGTTGGGGCCCACCAGAACAGTGAATGGTTTCAGTTTTTTGATCTCGACGTTCTGCAGGACACGATAGTTCTCAATCTTGATCGCCTCAATCACAGGTGGTCGCATGGACGCTCCTCGTCGAACTCGCGCAGTGCCGTGACCCTGTGGGGCGCACTCTGTCAAGTGTCCCATCCTAGAGTTCCAGATCTGCGCTGACTGCTGTACCGCGGCAAGGCTTTCCGATCCGTGCCCTACCGTGGGCGCCATGAGGCCCCTCGCCCCTGAACTCGGGCGAAGCCGACCGCGACATGTACGGCAACGCCACCAGCTTCGACCTCGACGACCCGGGCCCTGTGTCCCCCTACCCTGCAGAAAGACCCCGGACGCCACCGCGGTCTGACGCCGACGTGCGCACGGACGCCCGCCCCGGCCCACGGTCACGGTCGAGTACGACGGCGCCACGGTGACGATCAACGATGCCGACCCGGAGACCGTCGCCGTCTTGACCCGGGCTCTCACTCAGAGGTAGCGGGAAGTGCTCTTTCCCGACCCGGACAAGTCGCAGGCCGTGCTCATCGGCGTCAGCCGCCACACGTACCTGGACTATCTGCCGACCGTGGACAACAACCTCAAGGCGTTGTCCTCGGTACTGATGTCGGCCTCCTCCTGGTCACTACCCGAGAACAGCCATTGCCGGGTCGTCCCCGACCCCGAGAACGTCGACGAAGTCGTCTGCACCGTACGGCACGCGGCGCGTGCCGCCTCGGACGCGCTCGTCGTGAGTGTGCCGGGCGTCTACTTCTTTACCCGCCCAGAGGGCGACCCCACGCCGGGTCTGGACTACTCGACCGGAGACAAGCCCACCGAAAGCCACGAGGTGTGCCGGCCCCCTCAGTCCGGCGGGGGCTGCGCAGCAGCAGGGTGGAGATGGAGCATCCCCGCCTCCGAGGAGATACGGACGACGCTGAGGCTGGACGGCGCCGGAACGGACCGGGCACTGGCCGGAGGATTGCGAGTGAAGGCGGACTGCGACGTGACGGTGGAGTGGGACGTCATCGCCGGCAAACGCCGTGTGGTGAACGGCACCCTCGTGTCCCAAGACTTGCAGCATCTGGCCGATTCCCTTCCCCGTGAAGTCGAGAACATCGAGGTCACCGCGCGGCGCACGGACACGGCAACCTGCGAGGCGCGGCTGTACTGGGACGATGCGGGACTCACTCCTTGATGTGCGGGACCGACGGCCCAGGCGGCACGGCGGGGCACCGGGTGCGCAACCGCCGGCCCGGATGGGGGCGTCGTACGGGCGTGGGTGACGTCGAGCGGCCGTCGAGTCGCTTTCTGCCTGCCTTCTGGCTGGCACCGCTGACCGGAGTGGCGTGCGGGATCCCCGCCGCCCTGCTCATCCTGCGCTCGCGGGACTACTGCGATGCCGCGAACGAGCCCGGGCACCGTTTGGGCCTCATCCTCTTCGAACTCCCGGGCCTCCTCTTCGTGAGTGCGCTCGCCTCCGTGATCGCCTCGGGAGTTCTGTGGTGCCTGGTCCGGCCCGGTTCCTGGAGGGCGGCCGTCTTCGCCGTGGTGCCTGTCGCGCTGGGGGTCGCCCTGCTCGTCGGATGGGCGGCGTTCGCGGTGCTGGGCACACCAGGCGGATACCCCGGCGACTCCGGTCTCTGCCCGGTGAGCAACATCCCTCCCTGGTGGCCCTCATGGCTGCCCGCCTGACCCACCGGACCAGCAGGCCAGAGCCGCCCGCGGGCGGCTCTGGCAGACTGCGGTGGTGATCGTCAGACGTGCGGGGGAGCGGGACTTCGACGGGTTTCTCCGGCTTGCGGGCGGGGTGGAGCAGTGGTTCGGGGCCATGGTCGGCGAGCCCGGGTTCCACGAGGCCGTGCGAGGGCACATCCGGCGGGGGGATGCGCTCGTTGCCGTGTCCGGGGGCGAGGTCGTCGGGGGGTTGCTGTTCGGAGGTGTGGCGCCCGTTTTTCAGGTGCACTGGCTGGTCGTTTCGGAGGACGTACGGGGGCGCGGTGTCGGGCAGGCGCTGATGGAGGAGGCGGAGCGGCGGTTCGTGCGGGGGCGGGGCGCCGGGTGCGTCGAGGTGGTGACGTTCGGGGCCGATCATCCCGGGGCCGTCGCCAGCGGGGCGCGGGTCTTCTACGAGCGGCTGGGGTTCAGGCCCGCCGAGGCCGCCCCGCCCGGGCCCGAGGGCGGTTCGCGGCAGGTGTTCCGGCGCGTCGTGGAGGACCCGGGGGAGTAAGGGGCCCGGGTTCGTACTCAGACGGGGGTGAGTACCTGCGCTCTGGTTGGGCCACGGGCCGGCCGTGAGGGTGGGGGTATGCGTCGTGTGCTGCGGATTCTTCTGTTTCAACTGCTCTCCCTCGTGCTCCTGGCCGGCACCGCCGCCGGGGCCTGGGCCGCGTGGCTCGGCTGGGACCAGGAGCGCGAGCCGACCGGTGACACCGAGACCGGGCCGTACGAGGCGTGGCAGGTCGGCGGGCTGGTGCTGACGCTGCTCGTCGCCGTGGTCGTCGTCGCGTACGTACGGCACTTCGTGCCCGCCGTGCTCGGGTCGACCGCCGGGCTGACCTTCGCCTCGTACTACGACTGGTCGGACGACAACTCCGGGCTCTTCGCCGTCGGGGTCGCGCTGATCCTCATGGGGACCTTCGTCGGCTCCGCACTGGTCGCCGTCGCCGTCGGTGCCCTGCGCGGGGAGCCCGACGCGGCGCAGGGGGCCTTCGTCGTCGTCCGCTGAGAGGGCGCGCAGCGGGGCGGGCGGGGCGGGGCGGCGCAGGCGGAACCGGGAGCGCCGGGTGCGGCGTCCTCTGGCGGGGCGGCCGGCCTTTCGCGAGAATGCGGCGTCCGTTGCCGCCCGGCGAGCCGTACGAAGCCGACGCGAACGTCACGGAGCCACCCATGACGCAATCCGCACGACAGCAGCAACACCCGGCGCCCGCACCGCCGTCGCAGTACCTCAAGGAGATCAACTCCAGACTCCTCCCGGGCACCACCGTCCCCCCGCTGCTGCCCCCCGCGCTCCGCGCCGACGCCCGCGGCGTCCGCGAAGCGGAAGTGCCGCCCGCCGTCCCGCACGCCCAGCAGGGCTCCCTCGCCGACATCCCCTTCGACAACGCCGCCCACGCCCCCGACGAACCCGCCTTCGCCCGCCCCCGCGCCGACGGGACCTGGGCCGACGTCACCGCCGCCGAGTTCGCCGAGCACGTCCTCGCCGTCGCCAAGGGCCTCATCGTCTACGGGCTGCGCCCCGGCGACCGGCTCGCGATCATGTCGCGTACGACGTACGAGTGGACCCTGCTGGACTTCGCCGCCTGGGCCGCAGGACTCATCACCGTCCCCGTCTACCCCACGTCCTCCGCCATCCAGGCCCGCCACATCCTGCACGACTCCGGCGCCCTCGCCTGCGCCGTCGAGAGCGTCGAGCAGGCCCGGCTGATCAGCGGCCGGCGCCAGGACCTCCCGCACCTCGCCCACCTCTGGCAGCTCGACACCGGCATCCTCGGTCAGCTCGCCGCCGCCGGCCGCGACGTCCCCGACACCCTCGTCCGCCAGCGCCGCGCCGGCCTCGGCCCGGCCAGCGTCGCCACCGTCATCTACACCTCCGGCACCACCGGCCTGCCCAAGGGCTGCGTCCTCACCCACGGCAACTTCCTCGCCGAGGTCGACAACGCCATCGAGCTGCTCTACCCCCTCTTCACCGCCGTCAGCGAAGACCCGCCCGCCACCCTCCTCTTCCTCCCCCTCTCCCACGTCCTCGGCCGTATGACCGCCATCGGCTGCCTCCGCGCCCGCGTCAAGCTCGGCCACGCGCCCAGCATCAAGACCGAGGACCTGCTGCGCGACCTCGCCGCCTTCCGCCCGACGTTCTTCGTCGGCATCCCGTACGTCCTCGAAAAGGTCTACAACACCGGCCGCGCCACCGCGGAAGGCATCGGCCGCGCCGCCTCCTTCGACCGTGCCGCGAAGGTCGCCGTCCGCTACGCCGAGGCCCTGGAGGCCGAGCTGCACGGCGAGGGCCCCGGGCCCTCGGCGCGGCTCAGAGCGCTGCGCAAGCTGTACGACGTCCTCGTCTACCGCCGCATCCGGGCCGCGCTCGGCGGTCGCGTCACGTACGCGATCTGCGGCGGCTCCCCGCTCGGCCGCCGCCTCGCCGCCTTCTACGCGGGCGCCGACATCGTGGTCTTCGAGGGGTACGGGCTCACCGAGACCACCGCCGCCGCCACCGTCACCCCGCCGCTGAAGCCCCGCTTCGGCACGGTCGGCTGGCCGCTTCCCGGCACCGGGATACGTATCGCGCACGACGGCGAGGTGCTGGTCCGCGGCGGCCATCTGTTCTCCGGCTACTGGGACGCCGAGGCCGGCGTCACCCGGCTCGACACCCACGACGGCTGGTTCGCCACCGGCGACCTCGGCGAGCTGGACGCGGACGGCTACCTGACGATCACCGGCCGCAAGAAGGACCTCATCGTCACCGCCTCCGGCAAGAACCTCGCGCCCGCGCCCCTGGAGGACCGGCTGCGCGCGCACCCGCTGGTCAGCCAGTGCCTCGTCGTCGGCGACGACCGCCCGTACGTCGCGGCGCTCCTCACCCTCGACCCCGAGGGGCTGCAGCACTGGCGGATGATGCGCAAGCGTGAGTACGTCCCGGCCGCCGACCTGGTACGCGACCCGCTGCTCCGCGCCGACCTGCAGCGGGCGGTGGACGGGGCGAACGAGCTGGTCTCGCGCGCGGAGTCGATCCGCCGGTTCGCGGTGCTGCCGGCGGACTTCACGGAGGAGGGCGGGTATGTGACGCCGTCGATGAAGCTCAAGCGGGCGGCGATCGTACGGGACTTCGGGCACGTCATCGACGAGCTGTACGCGGCCGAAGGCTGAAGAGCCGGTCGTCCGCACCCGGGCATGAGAAAACCCCCGCCAGGCGGACGGGGGTCACTCAGGTCAGCGTGGGGCTAGCGTCACGACGGGGAGACGTTCGCCGCCTGCGGACCCTTCGGGCCCTGCTGCACGTCGAAGGTCACCTGCTGGTTCTCTTCGAGCGAGCGGAAGCCTTGGGCGTTGATAGCGGTGTAGTGGACGAAGACATCGGGACCGCCGCCGTCCTGGGCGATGAAGCCGAAGCCCTTTTCAGCGTTGAACCACTTGACGGTTCCGGTAGCCATGAGCCCTCCTTGGGCCAAAGGGTCGCCCTGCCCCAGAGCCTCGAAGAAGCCTGAAAACGACACATGCCCGCGGCGTCACAATCTCCGCAGGCACGGTACTGCAAGGAAACCAAACTGCAACTTGCGGTTGAGCCTAGCACGCGCGAGCCCGCCCCGGTAGAGAAAAGATCACCCTCCGGTGAGCCCCCGTACCCGCGTGCGGTCGGGCTGGGGCTAGCCTCGGAGCCGTGACAGCACCACCTCCCGACGCAGGAGCTAGGCGCCGGCCACGAGTCGGCCACATCCAGTTCCTGAACTGCGTCCCCCTCTACTGGGGCCTCGCCCGTACGGGCACCCTGCTCGACCTGGAGCTTTCGAAGGACACCCCGGAACGGCTCAGCGAGCAGCTCGTCGACGGGGAGCTGGACATCGCCCCCGTCACCCTCGTGGAGTACCTGCGACACGCCGACGACCTGGTCGCCCTGTCCGACATCGCCGTCGGCTGCGACGGGCCCGTGATGTCCTGTGTGATCGTCTCGCAGCGGCCGCTGGCGGATCTGGACCGGGAGCGCGTGGCGCTCGGTTCCACCTCCCGCACCTCCGTGCGCCTGGCCGAGCTGCTGATCGACGAGCAGTACGACATCACGCCCGACTACTACTCGTGCCCGCCCGACCTCTCCCTGATGATGCGCGAGGCGCAGGCCGGCGTGCTCATCGGGGACGCCGCGCTGCGCGCCTCGCTGCACGACGCCCCGCGGCTCGGACTGCACGTGCACGACCTCGGGCAGATGTGGAAGGAGTGGACCGGGCTGCCGTTCGTCTTCGCCGTGTGGGCCGTACGCCGCGACTTCCTGGCCCGCGAGCCCGAGCTGGTGGCGAACGTGCACCGGGCGTTCCTCGACTCCCGCGACCTGTCGCTGGCCGAGGTCGACAAGGTCGCGGAGCAGGCGGCGCGGTGGGAGTCGTTCGACCCGCCGCTGCTGGAGCGGTACTTCCGCACGCTGGACTTCAGGCTGGGCGCCGAGCAGCTGGAGGGCATCGACGAGTTCGCCCGCCGCGCGGGTTTCCCGGACGAGGCACGGGTACGGCTGCTGCCGGCGGGGGCGGCTGAGGTCGGGGCGCCCTAAGCTGGGGCGGCCAGGGGGCGTACGGGGGGCCGTGGGAGAGGCGGGTCCGGGGGGAGTCCATGCAGCCAGTTCAGAGCGGTGATCCCGAGGTCGTCGGACCGTACCGGGTGCTGGGCAGACTCGGCTCGGGCGGCATGGGCCGGGTCTTCCTGGGCCGCAGCCCGGGCGGCGCCACCGTGGCCGTCAAGGTCGTCCACCCGCACTTCGCGCACGACGACGAGTTCCGCACCCGCTTTGGCCGCGAGGTCGAGGCCGCCCGCCGCGTCGGCGGCGCGTGGACCGCGCCCGTGCTCGACGCCGGTCCCGACGACGACGTGCCGTGGGTCGCCACCGGGTACGTCGCCGGCCCCAGCCTCAGCGACGCGGTCGCCGAGCACGGGCCGCTGCCCGAGGAGACCCTGCGCCCCATGGGCGCCGGGCTCGCCGAGGCGCTGGCGGCGGTGCACGGGCTCGGGCTCGTCCACCGGGACGTCAAACCCTCCAACGTGCTGCTGACCCTCGACGGCCCCCGGCTCATCGACTTCGGCATCGCCCGCGCCACCGACGGCACCGCCTCGCTGACCGCCTCCGGCGCCTCGGTCGGCTCGCCCGGCTACATGTCGCCCGAGCAGATCCTCGGCCGGCCCGTCACCGGTGCCGGCGACGTGTTCAGCCTCGGCGCCGTGCTGGTCTTCGCGGCCACCGGGCGGTCGCCGTTCCCGGGCGACAGCGCGCCGACGCTGCTGTACCTGGTGGTGCACGAGGTGCCGCAACTGCACGGTCTGACCGGCGAGCTGGCGGAGCTGGCCCTCGCGTGCCTGTCGAAGGACCCGGCGGCGCGGCCGGAGCCGGCGGAGCTGGTGGGCCGGCTGACGGCGGGCGGCGAGGCGGCGCATCTCGTACGGCCCGGCTGGCTGCCGCCGCCGGTCACGGAGCAGATCAGCCGGCGTGCGGTGGAGCTGCTGGCGATGGAGGCGCAGCCGCCGGCGGCGTCGGAGCGGCGGGACGACGGGCTGCCGTCGGGTCCTGTGCCGCTGCAGCAGGCGGAGTACGGGCCGGGGGCGTTCGGGCCGCCGCCGGTGCTGGACGCCACGGCGGCGGCGGGGTCCGGGGCGCCGGGCGCCCCGGACGCCGGGGTGGCCGCGGCGGGGGCGACGCCGCCGGGCGGGCCCGGTGCGGGGGCCGCGGGCGCGGCCCTCGGCGCCGTCGCCGCGACGCCGCCCGAGCGGCGTGCGGAAGTCGGCCTGCGCTCGCGCCGGTTCAGCTGCACCCTGGTGCTCTCCGTCGCCGGCGCCCTGGCGGCGCTGATGCTCGGCCTGTTCTTCATACCGGGACTGCTGGACGGCGGCGGGGAGAACTCGCAGGCCGGGGACACCCCCACCGGAGGCGCTGCCGACAGCGGCGGCAACGGCAACGGCAACGAGGAGACCACCGGCGGTACCGGCGGCTCCGACACGGGGACGGAGAGCCCTTCCAGGGAGCCGACGGCGGCGGCGGTCGACGGCGTACCGGAGAAGTTCGCCGGCGGCTGGAAGGGCGAGATCGTCCAGGAGGACGGGGTGCCGAACGGCAGCGTCAGCGTGGAGATCAAGGAGGGCGGGAAGGGCGAGTACGTCGCGTACTTCGACTACTCCGTCTACGACGTCGCGCACTGCTACAGCCGTGCCAAGCTCACCGCCGCCACCGACACGACCCTCACCCTCCACGAGGAGGACGACCCGGCCAGGGAGAACACCGAGGGCCTCTGCGCTCCCGGCGAGGCGACGGTGACGCTCACCCACAAGGGCGGCGAGACGGTCGAGTACCGCTCCGACGCGGAAGCCTCGGGCAACCCGCGCTCGACGCTGTCGAAGGGCTCGGGCTGAGGGAGAGGCCCGGCCCGAGCCGGCGACCTGCTCCGCGTAGGCTGGGGTCCGCTCGTACGCACCACTCGCGGAAGGGGCCGGTCACCGTGACCACCGATCTGCAGGCAGTCCTGGACCGCGCCGCCGCGGGCGGCCGCGTCACCCCCGGCGAGGCCCTCGACCTGTACCGCTTCGCACCGCTGCACGCGCTGGGCGCCGCCGCCGACGCCGTGCGCCGCCGGCGCTACGCCGGGACCGAGCACATCGCGACGTACATCATCGAGCGGAACATCAACTACACCAACGTCTGCGTCACGGCCTGCAAGTTCTGCGCCTTCTACGCGCCGCCCACCGCCAAGGACAAGGGCTGGATCCGCGGCCTGGACGACATCCTGCGCCGCTGCGAGGAGACCGTGCAGCTCGGCGGCACGCAGATCATGTTCCAGGGCGGCCACCACCCCGACTTCGGCGTGGAGTACTACGAAGAGCACTTCTCTGCGATCAAGAAGGCGTACCCGCAGCTCGTCATCCACTCCCTCGGCGCCTCCGAGGTCGAGCACATGGCGCGCATCTCCGGCACCACCGCCGAGGACGCCATCCGCCGGATCCACGCCGCCGGCCTGGACTCCTTCGCCGGCGCCGGCGCCGAACTGCTGCCGGCCCGGCCGCGGCAGGCCATCGCGCCGCTGAAGGAGAGCGGCGAGCGGTGGCTGGAGATCATGGAGACGGCGCACGGGCTGGGTGTGGAGTCGACGTCCACGATGCTGATGGGCACGGGCGAGACGAACGCGGAGCGGATCGAGCACCTGCGGATGATCCGGGACGTACAGGACCGCACCGGCGGGTTCCGGGCGTTCATCCCGTACACCTACCAGCCGGAGAACAACAAGCTGAAGGGCCGCACGCAGGCGACCACGCTGGAGTATCTGCGGATGATCGCCATCGCGCGGATCTTCCTCGACAACGTGGCGCACATCCAGGGCTCCTGGCTGACCACCGGCAAGGACGCCGGCCAGTTGACGCTGCACTACGGCGCGGACGACCTCGGCTCGGTGATGCTGGAGGAGAACGTGGTGTCCTCCGCCGGGGCGCGGCACCGCTCGAACCTGCGCGAGATCATCGAGATGATCCGCGGCGCCGACCGGGTGCCCGCGCAGCGTGCGACAACATACGAGCATCTCGTGGTGCACGACGACCCGGCGGACGACCCCGTGGACGACCGTGTCGTCTCGCACCTGTCGTCCACCGCCCTCGACGGTGGTACGGCGCACCCGGAACTGACGCTGGTGGAGGCCGACCGGTGACGCGCGCGACCCTGGAGAAGCAGCCGCACGAGGTGGCGGCGATGTTCGACGACGTCGCCGCGAACTACGACCTCACCAACGACGTCCTCTCCCTCGGCCAGGCGCGGCTGTGGCGCAAGGCGGTCGCCCGCGCGGTCGACGCCCGGCCGGGGCAGCGGGTGCTGGACCTGGCGGCGGGTACGGGCACGTCGTCGCTGCCGTTCACGGCGGCGGGCGCGTACGTGGTGCCCTGCGACTTCTCGCTGGGCATGCTGCGCGAGGGCAAGCGGCGCCACCCGCGGCTGCCGCTGACCGCCGGGGACGCGACACGGCTGCCGTTCGCGGACGGGGTGTTCGACGCGGTGACGATCTCCTTCGGGCTGCGCAACGTCCAGGAGACCGCCGCGGCGCTGCGCGAGATGCGGCGGGTGACGCGGCCGGGCGGCCGGCTGGTGATCTGCGAGTTCTCGCACCCGACGTGGGCGCCGTTCCGGACGGTCTACACGGAGTACCTGATGCGCGCGCTGCCGCCGATCGCGGAGCGCGTGAGCAGCAGCCCGGACGCGTACGTCTACCTCGCGGAGTCCATCCGCGCCTGGCCGGACCAGCCCGCGCTGGCCGCCGAACTCGGCGCCGCCGGCTGGACCCGCCCCGCCTGGCGCAACCTCAGCGGCGGCGTCGTCGCCCTCCACCGCGCGTACGCCCCGAGCTGAGCCCCGCCGGGCCCGGGGCGGACGTGAGGGCGTCGGGGGCGGCACCTAGAATGCGGGGAACGACCTGCGTTCCTGGGAGCCGCCGTGACCGACGCCTCTGAGTCCACCCGCACTGCCGATGTGATCGTCGTCGGGGCCGGACCGGCCGGCTCGACGACCGCCTACTACCTCGCGAAGGCCGGGCTCGACGTCCTGCTTCTGGAGAAGACGGCGTTCCCCCGCGAGAAGGTCTGCGGCGACGGGCTCACCCCGCGGGCGACGAAGCAGCTCATCGCCATGGGCATCGACGTCTCGGAAGAGGCCGGCTGGCTGCGGAACAAGGGCCTGCGCATCATCGCCGGGGGCAACAGGCTCCAGCTCGACTGGCCGGAGCTGGCCGCCTACCCGGACTACGGGCTGGTGCGCAAGCGCGACGACTTCGACCAGCAGCTCGCGCAGCAGGCGCAGAAGGCGGGCGCGCGGCTGTACGAGCGGTGCAACGTCGGCCGGCCGGTCATCGACGAGCGCTCGGGCCGGATCACCGGCGTGCACGCCAGGCTCGGCGAGGAGAAGACCCCCGTCACCTTCCACGCCCCGCTGGTCATCGCCGCCGACGGCAACTCCTCGCGGCTCTCCCTGGCCATGGGCCTGCACCGCAACGAGAAGCGCCCGATGGGTGTGGCCGTGCGGACGTACTTCACCTCCCCGCGGCACGAGGACGACTATCTGGAGTCCTGGCTGGAGCTGTGGGACAAGCGCGGCCCCGAGGACCGGCTGCTGCCCGGGTACGGCTGGGTGTTCGGCATGGGCGACGGCACGTCCAACGTCGGCCTCGGCATCCTCAACTCCTCGTCCGCCTTCAAGGAGCTGGACTGGCGGGACGTGCTCAAGGCGTGGTGTGCCTCGATGCCGGAGGAGTGGGGCTACACCCCGGACAACATGACGGGTCCCATCCGCGGCGCCGCCCTGCCGATGGCCTTCAACCGCCAGCCGCACTACGACCGCGGCCTGCTCCTCGTCGGCGACGCCGGCGGCATGGTCAACCCGTTCAACGGCGAGGGCATCGCGTACGCGATGGAGTCCGGCCAGATCGTCGCGGACGTCGTCGTCCAGGCCCATGGCCGTGCGACGTACGCCCAGCGCGAGCTGGCCCTGCACCGCTACCCGAAGGTCCTCAAGGACACCTACGGCGGCTACTACCAGCTCGGCCGCGCGTTCGTGCGCCTCATCGGCAACCCGAAGGTCATGAAGCTCGCCACCGAACGCGGCCTCACCCACCCGGTCCTGATGCGCTTCACGCTCAAGCTGCTGGCGAACCTCACGGACCCCCAGGGCGGCGACGCCATGGACCGCATCATCAACGGCCTGACCAAGGTCGCCCCCCGTGCGTAGCATCTCGCCGATGCCGGCCGAACGGTCGACGAGGGGTTAGCGCGCCCTGCGCGCACCTCGGGGCCCGTGACGGGCTTGATCCACCAGTGGTGGGGAACGGAAGAGCCGCGGCAACCGCGATCGAGGCGGATCGTCGTGCTGCGCTGCGAGCCGCTCCCGACGAGGCCACTTCAGGTGCTTGAGAATTCGCGCACACGCGCCTGAGGCACCCACGCGAGAGCCCCCCGCCGGACCGGCGGGGGGCTCTCGCGTGGCGGGTGTGCGGTGCCTCAGAGGACCCTGACGGCCGAAGTCGGCATGTAGTACGACATCTCCTGGATGACCACGCCCTTCGACGGGTTGGCCGCGTCCAGGTACTTGCCGTCGCCGATGTAGACGGCCACGTGGTACGCCGAGCCGGTGCCGCCCCAGAAGACCAGGTCGCCGGGCTGGACGTCGGAGACCGCGACCGGGGTGCCGACCGTGGACTGCTCCGCGGCGGTGCGGGGGAGCTCCACGCCGACGGTGCGGAACGCGGCCTGGGTCAGGCCCGAGCAGTCGTACGACGACGGGCCCGTGGCGCCCAGGACGTACGCCTTGCCGACCTGGGCGTTGAGGAAGTCCAGCACCGTGCCGACGCTGCCCGACGCGGCCGGGGCCGCCGCGGGGGTCTCGGCGGCGGGAGCGGAGTCGGCGGACCCGGACGAGGAGGCCGAGGCCGTGGCCAGCTCCTCGCGCTCGGCCGCGCGGGCCGCTGCCCGCTCCCGGGCGCGCTCCTCGGCGGCCTCGCGGGCCTCCGCCTTCTTCTTGGCCTTCGCGGCCGCCTTACGGGCGTCCTCGGCGGCCTCCTGCGCCTGCGTACGCAGTTCGAGGCGCAGGGCGGCGGTCTGGGTGGCATCGGCGCTCTGCTCGACGCCGGTGGTGAGGGCCGTGCTCACGTCCACGGTGGGGAGTGCGGCGGTCGACTCCGTGGCCGTCGAGCCGGTCGTCTTGCTGGTGTCTGCGAGGGCGGGAGCGGCCGCCGCCGTCGCGACCATGGTGCCGAGGGCGCCACCGGCGACTCCGGTGCGGACGACCCACGCGGGGGTCTGCCGGCGCCGGGGTTTCCGGTGGCTGGGTATGTGCGGTTTACGGGACATGGACACCAGCGCTATCAGGGGGAAGGGCCGCGTTTCAACAGTCGTGGGATGCGCCACACTTGGCGGCCGGGTCTGCGAAATGGGAGATTTAGGCGGTCTGTTCCCCAGGTGCGCTCCGGTGTCCGGCCGCCCGTGCGTCGTTACCCGCCTGATACGCACGGCATTTGAGCCGCCCGTCGAACGTTGCCGGACGGTTATCACTTCTCCCGCCGCAAACCAAGCAAGGGCGGTTGCTCCGGAAGTCGTACTGTGGCCCACATCACGCGGATCCGTTTCCGCGCCCCCGCCGTCCGCAGAGGCGCTTGAGAGCGTGCGCGCAAGCGCCCGGACGCCCGAATATCAATTGAGCGCGCAGGCGCTCGAATTCGCCCGCGGCCGCCCCGCCGTGAAATCGCCCGCGTCCGGAACCCGGCCGCCCCCACCTCGCTGACCTGCGGCTGCCCGCCGGTGGCGGAGATCCGGTGATCGTTCCTTCGCACCGCGTGACCTGCCCGGCGGGCATTCGCTCGTCCGCTCGATCGCCGGGTGGTTAAGATCACAAAGCCGTAGGGGACCCCCGTGTCACAGATCACAGAGCGGTGGGCATAAGATGCCCATCAGTAGGGCTTGTGAACTGCCTCACATGTGAGCGATCTTGGTGGGGCAAGAACGCGAGTCCGGTGTGGACTGGCAGGCAGTCATCGTCGACTGGAGAGGAGCGGGGCAGCGGTGAACGTATACACGCCGATCCTCGTGCTCGGAGCCATTGCGGCGGCCTTCGCGGTGTTCTCCGTGGTCGCGGCGGCGCTCGTGGGTCCGAAGCGCTACAACCGGGCCAAGCTCGAGGCGTACGAGTGCGGCATCGAGCCGACGCCGATGCCGCCCGGCGGGGGTCGCTTCCCGGTCAAGTACTACCTGACGGCGATGTTGTTCATCATCTTCGACATCGAGATCGTCTTCCTCTACCCCTGGGCCGTCTCCTTCGACGCCCTGGGGATCTTCGGGCTCGTGGAGATGCTGCTCTTCGTGCTCACCGTCTTCGTCGCGTACGCCTACGTGTGGCGGCGCGGCGGACTGGAATGGGACTAGGGGGCACCACGAATGGGACTTGAGGAAAAGCTCCCGAGCGGGTTCATCCTGAGCACGGTCGAGCAGGCCGCCGGACTCGCCCGCAAGTCGTCGGTCTTCCCGGCGACGTTCGGGCTGGCCTGCTGCGCGTTCGAGATGATGACCGCCGGCGCCGGCCGCTACGACCTGGCACGCTTCGGCATGGAGGTCTTCCGCGGCTCACCCCGCCAGGCCGACCTGATGATCGTCGCCGGCCGGGTGAGCCAGAAGATGGCGCCGGTGCTGCGCCAGGTCTACGACCAGATGCCGAACCCCAAGTGGGTCATCTCCATGGGCGTCTGCGCCTCGTCCGGCGGCATGTTCAACAACTACGCGATCGTGCAGGGCGTCGACCACGTCGTGCCGGTCGACATCTACCTGCCCGGCTGCCCGCCGCGCCCCGAGATGCTCATGGACGCGATCCTCAAGCTGCACGAGAAGATCCGCGAGGAGAAGCTCGGCGTGAACCGCGAGGAGGCGGCCCGGGAGGCCGAGGAGGCCGCGATGAAGGCGCTGCCGACGATCGAGATGAAGGGTCTTCTCCGGTGAGCCAGGAGAACACGGACGGGGTGAACCCCGACCAGGACGTGAACGCCGAGAACCTGCCGGGCCGGCGTGGCGATCACGGCGAGACCATCCGCGTCCAGCGCGGCATGTTCGGCTCCGAGGGCGGCGGCGACACCTCCGGCTACGGCGGGCTGGTGCGCGGCGTCCGGCTGCCCGGCGAGTCCGTGCGCCCGTACGGCGGCTGGTTCGACGAGGCCGCCGACGAGCTGGAGGGCGCCCTCGAAGAGCAGGGGCTCGTCCCCGAGAACGCGATCGAGAAGACGGTCGTCGACCGCGGCGAGCTGACCTTCCACATCGACCGCAAGCACCTGCTGCGCGTGATGCGGACCCTGCGCGACGACCCGGCGCTGCGCTTCGAGCTGTGTACCGGCGTCTCCGGCGTGCACTACCCCGGCGACAAGGGCCGCGAGCTGCACGCCGTGTACCACCTGCGCTCCCTCACCCACAACCGGCTGCTCCGGGTCGAGGTCAGCGCGCCCGACGACGACCCGCACATCCCGTCCGTCGTGGAGGTCTACCCGACCAACGACTGGCACGAGCGCGAGGCGTACGACTTCTTCGGCATCGTCTTCGACGGCCACCCGGCGCTGACCCGGATCTTCATGCCGGACGACTGGCAGGGCCATCCGCAGCGCAAGGACTACCCCCTCGGCGGCATCCCCGTCGAGTACAAGGGCGCCCAGATCCCGGCTCCCGACCAGCGGAGGTCGTACCGATGAGCACCACCCACGCGACCGGGGCGGCCCGGGAGACCACCGAGGGCACCGTCTACACCGTCACCGGCGGCGACTGGGACGAGGTCGTCGAGTCGGTCCACCGGGCCGACGACGAGCGGATCGTCGTCAACATGGGCCCCCAGCACCCCTCCACCCACGGCGTGCTGCGGCTCATCCTGGAGATCGACGGCGAGACGGTGACGGAGTGCCGCTGCGGGATCGGCTACCTGCACACCGGCATCGAGAAGAACCTCGAATACCGCACCTGGACCCAGGGCTCCACCTTCGTGACCCGCATGGACTACCTGACCTCGTTCTTCAACGAGGCCGGGTACTGCATGGCGGTGGAGAAGCTGCTCGGCATCACCGACGAGGTGCCCGACCGGGCCACGGTCATCCGGGTGCTGCTGATGGAGCTGAACCGGATCTCCTCCCACCTGGTGGCCATCGCCACCGGCGGCATGGAGCTGGGCGCCACCACGGTCATGATCTACGGCTTCCGCGACCGCGAGATGGTCCTCGACCTGTTCGAGCTGATCACCGGCCTGCGCATGAACCACGCGTTCATCCGCCCCGGCGGCCTCGCCCAGGACCTGCCCCCCGGCGCGGTCGACTCCATCCGCGAGACGATCAAGACCCTCCGCAAGAACTTCCCGGAGTACGACAAGCTCGCCACCAACAACCCGGCGTTCAAGGCCCGGATGCAGGACATCGCGCATCTGGACCTGGCCGGCTGCATGTCCCTGGGCGTCACGGGACCGGTGCTGCGCGCCACCGGGCTGCCGCACGACCTGCGCAAGACGGACCCGTACTGCGGCTACGAGACGTACGACTTCGACGTCCCCACCGCCGACACCGCCGACGCCTACGGCCGTTTCCTCATCCGGCTGGAGGAGATGCGCCAGTCGCTGCGGATCGTCGAGCAGTGCGTGGACCGGCTGGAGCCGGGCCCGGTGATGGTCGCCGACAAGAAGATCGCCTGGCCCGCGCAGCTCGCGCTGGGGCCCGACGGCCTCGGCAACTCGCTGGACCACATCAAGAACATCATGGGCACCTCGATGGAGGCCCTGATCCACCACTTCAAGCTGGTCACCGAGGGCTTCCGGGTGCCGCCGGGGCAGGCGTACGTGGCATTGGAGTCGCCCAAGGGCGAACTGGGCGTGCACGCCGTCAGCGACGGCGCCACCCGCCCGTTCCGGGTGCACTTCCGGGAGCCGTCATTCGTGAACCTGGGGGCCATCGCGGCCATGACCGAGGGCGGCCAGGTGGCCGACGTGATCGTGGCGATCGCGTCCCTCGACCCCGTGCTGGGAGGCGTCGACCGATGACGACAGCGGAACCTGACCTGAGCAGCCAGGCGGCCGTCTCGCTGGGCATGCCCCAGCTGCCGGCCCCCCACTACCCGGCCGAGGTGCGCGAGCGGCTCGCCGCGGACGCCAGGGAGATCATCGCCCGCTATCCGGACAGCCGGTCGGCGCTGCTGCCGATGCTGCACCTGGTGCAGTCGGAGGAGGGGCACGTCACCCGCACCGGCATGCAGTTCTGCGCGGAGACGCTGGACCTGACCGCCGCCGAGGTGACCGCGGTCGCCACCTTCTACACCATGTACCGGCGCAAGCCCTCCGGCGACTACCAGGTCGGGGTCTGCACCAACACGCTCTGCGCGGTCATGGGCGGCGACGCCATCTTCGACGAGCTGAAGGAGCACCTGGGCGTCGGCAACCAGGAGACCACCGAGGACGGCAAGGTCACCCTGGAGCACATCGAGTGCAACGCCGCCTGCGACTTCGCCCCCGTGGTGATGGTCAACTGGGAGTTCTTCGACAACCAGACGCCCGAGTCCGCCAAGCGGCTCGTGGACGACCTGCGCGCCGGCGCCGAGGTGCAGCCCACCCGCGGCGCGAAGCTGTGCACGTTCAAGGAGACCGCCCGCATACTGGCCGGCTTCCCCGACGAGCGCCCGGGCGCCGTCGCCGAGTCCGGCGGCGCGGGTCCCGCCTCGCTGATCGGGCTGCGCATGGCCAAGGGCGAGGAGCCCGCCGCGCGCGTGGTCAGCCAGCGCGCCCAGCCGCACCCGGAGAACCCGCCGGCGGACGCGCTGGAGGACCAGCCGCCCGCCGGCCACCCCAGTTCGCACGACGCGCCGCAGCAGACCTCCGCGTCCGACCCGGCGCACCCGCCCACCGCGTCCGCGGATGAGCCCACCGAGGAGGAGGGCGCGTGATGACCGTCGACTCGCCGGAGAAGCTGCTGACCCCGGTGCTCTCCGCCTTCTGGGACCACCCCGAGTCCTGGACCCTGGACACGTACCGGCGCAACGAGGGCTACCAGGGCCTGCGCAAGGCCCTGGCGATGTCGCCCGACGACGTCATCGCGTACGTCAAGGACTCCGGCCTGCGCGGCCGCGGCGGCGCCGGCTTCCCGACCGGCATGAAGTGGCAGTTCATCCCGCAGGGTGACGGCAAGCCGCACTACCTCGTCGTCAACGCCGACGAGTCGGAGCCGGGCACCTGCAAGGACATCCCGCTGCTCTTCGCCAACCCGCACTCCCTCATCGAGGGCATCGTCATCGCCTGTTACGCGTTCCGCTCCAACCACGCGTTCATCTACCTGCGCGGCGAGGTCGTGCCGGTGCTGCGCAGGCTGCACGAAGCGGTCCGCGAGGCGTACGCCGCGGGCTTCCTCGGCGAGAACGTCCTCGGCTCCGGGCTCGACCTGGACGTCACGGTGCACGCCGGCGCCGGCGCGTACATCTGCGGTGAGGAGACCGCGCTGCTCGACTCGCTGGAGGGCCGCCGCGGACAGCCCCGGCTGCGCCCCCCCTTCCCTGCCGTCGAGGGCCTGTACGCCTGCCCCACTGTGGTGAACAACGTCGAGTCCATCGCCTCTGTTCCCGCGATCATGAACAAGGGCAAGGAGTGGTTCCGCACGATGGGCAGCGAGAAGTCCCCGGGCTTCACGCTGTACTCGCTCTCCGGCCACGTCGCCCGCCCCGGCCAGTACGAGGCGCCGCTCGGCATCACCCTGCGCCAACTGCTCGACATGGGCGGCGGCATGCGCCCCGGCCACCGGCTGAAGTTCTGGACCCCCGGCGGCTCGTCCACCCCGATGCTCACCGACGAACACCTGGACGTCCCCCTCGACTACGAGGGCGTAGGCGGCGCCGGCTCCATGCTCGGCACCAAGGCGCTGCAGTGCTTCGACGAGACGACCTGCGTGGTGCGGGCCGTCACCCGCTGGACCGAGTTCTACGAGCACGAGTCCTGCGGCAAGTGCACGCCCTGCCGCGAGGGCACGTACTGGCTCGTCCAGTTGCTCCGCGACATCGAGGCCGGCAAGGGCTCCCTCACCGACCTCGACAAGCTCAACGACATCGCCGACAACATCAACGGCAAGTCCTTCTGCGCCCTCGGCGACGGCGCCGCCGCACCGATCTTCTCCTCGCTGCAGTACTTCCGCGAGGAGTACGAGCAGCACATCACCGGCGGCGGCTGCCCGTTCGATCCGGCCAGATCCACCGCCTGGGCCGACACCCCCGGCTCCACGACCCACCAGGAGGTGACCGCGTGACCGTCACGGAGCCGGAGAAGGCACCGGAGAAGCCTGCCGCGCCGGAGAACATGGTCACGCTGACCATCGACGGCGCCGAGGTCAGCGTGCCCAAGGGCACCCTGGTCATCCGGGCCGCCGAGCAACTCGGCATCGAGGTCCCGCGGTTCTGCGACCACCCGCTGCTCGACCCGGTCGGCGCCTGCCGCCAGTGCATCGTCGAGATCGAGGGCCAGCGCAAGCCGTCGGCGTCCTGCACCATCACCTGCACCGACGGGATGGTGGTCAGGACCCAGCTCACCTCCGCCGTCGCCGAGAAGTCGCAGCGCGGCGTGATGGAACTGCTGCTCATCAACCACCCGCTGGACTGCCCGGTCTGCGACAAGGGCGGCGAGTGCCCGCTGCAGAACCAGGCGATGTCCGCCGGGCAGGCCGAGTCCCGCTTCGACGGCCAGAAGCGCACCTTCGAAAAGCCGGTGCCGATCTCGACGCAGGTGCTGCTCGACCGCGAGCGCTGCGTGCTGTGCGCGCGCTGCACCCGGTTCTCCAACCAGATCGCGGGCGACCCGATGATCGAGCTGCTGGAGCGCGGCGCGCTGCAGCAGGTCGGTACGGGCGAGGGTGTCCCCTTCGAGTCGTACTTCTCGGGCAACACCATCCAGATCTGCCCGGTCGGCGCGCTCACCTCGAAGATGTACCGCTTCCGCTCGCGCCCCTTCGACCTGATCTCCTCGCCGTCCGTCTGCGAGCACTGTGCGGGCGGCTGCGCCACCCGTACCGACCACCGCCGCGGCAAGGTCATGCGGCGGCTCGCCGCCGACGACCCCGAGGTCAACGAGGAGTGGATGTGCGACAAGGGCCGCTTCGGCTTCCGCTACGCACAGCTCCCCGACCGGCTCACCCACCCGCTGGTCCGCGACGACAACGGTGAGCTGCAGCCGGCGAGCTGGCCCGAGGCGCTGCGCGCCGCGGCCACCGGCCTGGCGGCGGCCCGCGGACGGGCGGGGGTGCTCACCGGCGGGCGGCTGACGCTGGAGGACTCCTACGCGTACGCGAAGTTCGCGCGCGCCGCGCTCGGCACCAACGACATCGACTTCCGCGCCCGGGTGCACAGCGCCGAGGAGACCGGCTTCCTGGCCGCGCAGGTCGCGGGCAGCGGCCGCGGCGTCACCTACGGCGCGCTGGAGAAGGCGCCCGCGGTGCTGCTCGCCGGCCTGGAGGCCGAGGAGGAGGCGCCCGGCGTCTTCCTCCGGCTGCGCAAGGGGTGGCGGAAGACGGGCCTGAAGGTCTACTCGATCGCCCCCTTCGCCACCCGCGGCCTGACCAAGGCCGGCGGCACGCTGCTGCCGGCCGCCCCCGGCACCGAGCCGAGCTGGCTCGACGCCCTCGGCTCCGGCGCCGGACTCGGCGAGGACGGCAAGGCCGCCTCCGACGCGCTGCGCCAGGAGGGCGCGGTGATCCTCGTCGGCGAGCGGCTGGCGGGGGTACGGGGCGCGCTGTCCGCCGTGGTACGGACCGCGGAGGCCACCGGTGCCACCCTCGCCTGGATCCCGCGCCGCGCCGGCGAACGCGGTGCGATCGAGGCCGGCGCGCTGCCCGGGATGCTCCCCGGCGGCCGGCCCGGCACCGACACCGAGGCCCGGAGCGAGACCGCCGCCGTGTGGGGTCTGGCCGAACTGCCCCACGGGGCGGGCCGCGACACCGGCGAGATCCTCGACGCCGCGGCGGCCGGGGACATCGGCGCGCTGCTCGTCGGCGGCGTCGAGGTCACCGACCTGCCGGACCCGGAGAAGGCCCGCGAGGCGCTGGACCGGGCCGCGTTCGTGGTCAGCCTGGAGCAGCGGCCCAGCGAGGTCACCGAGCGGGCCGACGTGGTCTTCCCGGTGGCCGCGGTCGCCGAGAAGCAGGGCACGTATCTCAACTGGGAAGGCCGCGCCCGGCCGTTCGAGGCCGCGCTCAAGCCGGACCAGATGACCCGCCGGCTCGCGCCGGCGGACCAGCGGGTGCTGCACATGCTCGCCGACGCCCTCGACGTCCACCTGGGCCTGCCCGACGCCCGTACGGCACGGGCCGAGCTGGCCCGCCTCGGCATCCGCACCGAAGGCCCCCGCCCCACGCCGCCGGACGAGCGCGCCGCGCCGCTGCCGCAGCCCGGCGCCGGCGAGGCGGTGCTCGCCGGCCACCGGCTGCTGCTCGACGAGGGCCGGCTGCAGGAGGGCGACGAGGCCCTGACCGGCACCCGCCACGAGGCGGCGGCCCGGCTCTCGCCCGCCACCGCGGAGGCCACCGGCGTCGCCGACGGCGACCCGCTCGCGGTCACCGGGCCCGCCGGCACGGTGACGCTCCCGCTGCGGGTCACCGCGGAACTGCCCGACCAGGTCGTGTGGCTGCCGATGCAGTCGACGTCCCCGGGAGTGACGGCGGCCACGGGCGCGAACCCCGGCGACCTGGTCCAGGTCTCCGCCGTATCCAAGGAGGTCGAAGCGTGAGTGCGAGGCGGAAGCGCTGCGCGCACCCGGGTCGCGGTCCGGTGGCCTGCGTAGCTGCGTACACGACGGAGGCACGACGGTGATCGCAAGCGCACCCGCGGCGCACGGCGCGAGCGTCCTCGCCGCCGAGGATCTCAGCTTCTTCGGGGGAGACCCCTGGTGGCTGATCCTCCTCAAGGCGGTCTTCTGCTTCGCGTTCCTGATGGTGACGGTCCTCGTCGCGATCGTCTTCGAGCGCAAGGTCCTGGGCTGGATGCAACTGCGCATCGGCCCGAACCGGCACGGCCCCTGGGGCCTGCTGCAGTCGCTCGCCGACGGCGTGAAGCTGATGCTCAAAGAGGACATCATCGTCAAGGGTGCCGACAAGTTCGTCTACATCCTGGCGCCGCTCCTCGCCGCCATCCCCGCCTTCATGGCCATCGCGGTCATCCCCTTCGGCCCGGCCGACAACCAGGTGTCGATCTTCGGCGAACGCACCGCGCTGCAGCTCACCGACCTCCCGGTCGCCATGCTGTACGTGCTGGCCACCGCCTCCATCGCCGCCTACGGCGTCGTCCTCGCCGGCTGGGCGTCCAACTCGACGTACCCGCTGCTCGGCGGCGTCCGCGCGACGGCCCAGGTGATCTCGTACGAGGTCGCGATGGGCCTGTCGTTCGCCGCCGTGTTCCTCTACTCCGGGTCGCTGTCGACCTCGGAGATCGTCGCGGCGCAGGACGACCGCTGGTTCGCGGTGCTGCTGCCGGTCTCGTTCCTCGTCTACCTCATCGCGATGGTCGGCGAGGCGCACCGGCTGCCGTTCGACATGCCGGAGTCCGAGGGCGACCTGGTCTCCGGGTACTCCACCGAGTACTCGTCGATCAAGTTCGCGATGTTCATGCTCTCCGAGTACGTGCACATGGTGACCCTGTCGGCCGTGGCCGTCACGCTCTTCCTCGGCGGCTGGCGCGCGCCCGCGCCGATCAGCACCGTCTGGGAGGGCGCGAACACCGGCTGGTGGCCGATGCTCTGGTTCACCGGCAAGGTCATCGTCTGCCTGTTCCTCTTCGTCTGGCTGCGCGGCTCGCTCCCACGGGTGCGCTACGACCAGTTCATGAAGCTGGGCTGGAAGGTCCTTATCCCGGTCTCCATGGTCTGGCTGATGCTGGTCGCCACCGTCCGGGCGCTGCGCAACGAGGACGTCGACTTCACCGAGATCGTGCTCTACATCGCCGGCGGGCTGCTGGTGATCCTGCTGCTGTCCTTCGTCGTGGACATCTTCCGCGACCGCAAGGACAAGGAGGAGGCGGCCCGCGAGGCGGCCAAGCCCACACCGGAGTTCGACCCGACGGCGGGCGGCTATCCCGTACCGCCGCTGCCCGGTCAGACCCTCCCGCCCGTGCCCCGCCGCCCCTCGCGCCGCGAGCGCGAGCTGGTGGGCACGAACGGTCCCGGAGGCGACACTGAGGAGGCCGACAATGGCTGACGAGAAGAAGGACAAGCAGGGGTTCGTCAACCCGGTGGCCGGCTTCGGCGTGACCTTCAAGGCCATGTTCAAGAAGCGGCTGACCGAGCAGTACCCCGAGTACAAGAAGCCGACGGCGCCCCGCTTCCACGGCCGCCACCAGCTCAACCGGCACCCGGACGGGCTGGAGAAGTGCATCGGCTGCGAGCTGTGCGCGTGGGCCTGTCCGGCGGACGCGATCTACGTCGAGGGCGCGGACAACACCGAGGAGGAGCGCTACTCGCCGGGCGAGCGCTACGGCCGCGTCTACCAGATCAACTACCTGCGCTGCATCCTGTGCGGGCTGTGCGTCGAGGCGTGCCCCACCCGGGCGCTGACCATGACCAACGAGTACGAACTGGCCGACCGTACCCGCGAGTCGCTCATCTTCACCAAGGACGAGCTGCTCGCCGGTCTGCAGGAGGGCATGGTCGACTCGCCGCACGCCATCCACCCGGGGATGACGGAGAAGGACTACTACAGCGGCCTCGTCACCGAGGCGGCCCCGGGCACGGAGCGCCAGGTCGCCGTCAGCAAGGGCGAGTCGGCGCCGGAGCCGGAGCCGCACTCCGAAGGAGTCCAGGCATGAACGCCCTCGCCCAGGCCGGCTACACCACGTCCACCGGGGAGGCGACCCAGTTCTGGGTGCTGGCCGTCTTCGCCGTCGCCGGTGCGCTGGGCACCGTGATGATGAAGAAGGCGGTGCACTCGGCGCTCTGCCTCGCCGGGACGATGGTGATCCTGGCGGTCTTCTACCTCGCCAACGGCGCCTACTTCCTCGGCGTCGTCCAGATCGTCGTCTACACCGGCGCGGTCATGATGCTCTTCCTCTTCGTGCTGATGCTCGTCGGCATCAGCGCGGCGGACTCGCTGAAGGAGACCATCAAGGGCCAGCGCTGGCTGGCGATGCTCTGCGGCATCGGCTTCGGCATCCTGCTGATGGCCGGCATCGGCAACGCGAGCCTCGACACCTTCGAGGGCCTGGAGGACGCCAACTCCGGCGGCAACGTCCACGGTCTGGCCGCGCTGATCTTCCGCGACTTCGTCTTCGCCTTCGAGCTGACCGGCGCGCTGCTGATCACCGCCGCGGTGGCGGGCATGGTCCTCACCCACCGCGAGAAGACCGAGCGGACCCCGACCCAGCGCGAGCGGGCCGCGCAGCGCGTACGCGACAACGTCCAGGTGCCGCCGATGCCCGCGCCCGGTGTCTACGCCCGCCACAACGCGGTGGACATCCCGGCCCTGCTGCCCGACGGCACGCCGTCCGAGCTGACCGTCAACCGCACGCTGCGCGACCGCGGCCAGATCCGGGACGTCTCCGCGCAGGCGCTGGCGGATCTCGCGGCCATAGAGCAGCGCACCGCCGACTACCAGGGCAAGGCCCTGGAACCGGACACCGGCGACGACGACGGCGGGGACGGCTCCGTCAGCGCGAACGCCGGCGGTAAGGCCGGAAAGGGAGAGGGCGAGTGAACCCGGTCAACTATCTGTATCTCTCCGCGCTGCTGTTCACCATCGGCGCGGCCGGGGTGCTCATCAGGCGGAACGCCATCGTGGTGTTCATGTGCATCGAGCTGATGCTGAACGCCTGCAACCTGGCGCTGGTCACGTTCTCCCGGATGCACGGGAACCTCGACGGCCAGATCGTCGCCTTCTTCACCATGGTCGTCGCCGCCGCGGAAGTCGTGGTCGGCCTGGCGATCATCGTGTCGTTCTACCGCTCCCGCCACTCGGCCTCGGTCGACGACGCCGCTTTGATGAAGCTGTAAGGGGACGCACCAGTGGAGTCACTCATCGGATTGCTCGTCGCTGCGCCGCTGCTCGGCGCGGCGGTGCTGCTCTGCGGCGGGCGGAGGCTGGATCGTACGGGCCACTGGCTCGGTACGGGCCTCGCCTTCACCTCCTTCGTCCTCGGCCTGGTCCTCTTCGCCGACATGCTCGGCAAGGACGGCGAGGAGCGGGCGCTGCACAGCCACCTCTTCACCTGGATTCCGGTCGAGGGGTTCCAGGCGGAAGCGGCGTTCCAGCTCGACCAGCTCTCGATGACGTTCGTGCTGCTGATCACCGGCGTCGGCTCGCTCATCCACCTGTACTCCGTGGGCTACATGGAGCACGACGAGCGCCGCCGCCGGTTCTTCGGCTATCTGAACCTCTTCCTCGCGGCGATGCTGCTGCTGGTCCTCGCGGACAACTTCCTGCTGCTGTACGTCGGCTGGGAGGGCGTCGGCCTCGCCTCGTACCTGCTGATCGGCTTCTGGCAGCACAAGCCGAGCGCGGCGACCGCGGCGAAGAAGGCGTTCATCGTCAACCGCGTCGGCGACGTCGGCCTGTCCATCGCGATCATGCTGATGTTCGTCACCTTCGGCACCTTCGCCTTCGAGCCGGTGATGAACTCGGTCGGCGAGACCAGCGAGGGCAAGCTGACGGCGATCGGGCTGATGCTGCTGCTCGCGGCGTGCGGCAAGTCGGCGCAGGTGCCGCTGCAGTCCTGGCTGGGCGACGCGATGGAGGGCCCGACCCCGGTCTCCGCGCTGATCCACGCCGCCACGATGGTGACCGCGGGCGTCTACCTGATCGTCCGCTCCGGCGCGATCTTCGACGCGGCGCCGGACGCGCAACTCGTCGTCACCATCGTCGGTGCGGTCACGCTGCTCTTCGGTGCGATCGTCGGTTGTGCGAAGGACGACATCAAGAAGGCGCTGGCCGGCTCGACCATGTCCCAGATCGGCTACATGGTCCTGGCCGCCGGGCTCGGCCCGATCGGCTACGCCTTCGCGATCATGCACCTGGTGACCCACGGCTTCTTCAAGGCCGGGCTCTTCCTCGGCGCCGGCTCCGTGATGCACGGCATGAACGACGAAGTCGACATGCGCAAGTACGGCGGCCTCAGGAAGTACATGCCGGTCACGTTCGTCACCTTCGGCCTCGGCTATCTGGCGATCATCGGCTTCCCGGGGCTCTCCGGCTTCTTCTCCAAGGACCTCATCATCGAGGCCGCGTTCGCCAAGGGCGGTACGCAGGGCTGGATCCTGGGCGGCGTGGCGCTGCTGGGCGCGGCGATCACCGCGTACTACATGACGCGCGTGATGCTCATGACGTTCTTCGGCGAGAAGCGCTGGGAGGCGGACGCGGACGGCAACATGCCGCACCCGCACGAGTCGCCGAAGACGATGACGATCCCGATGATCGTGCTGGCGATCGGCTCGGTCGGCGCGGGCGCGTTCTTCGACATCGGCGAGCGGTTCGTGCACTGGCTGGAGCCGGTCACCGGCTTCGAGCACGGGCACCTGCCGGACGGCCTGAGCGTCCCCATGGTCACCGGCGCCACCGTCGGCTGCATGGTGCTCGGCGTCGCGGTGGCCTGGCTGCAGTACGGCCGCCGTCCGGTCCCCGCCGCCGCACCGCGCGGCTCCCTGCTCACCCGCGCCGCCCGGCGCGACCTGCTGCAGGACGACTTCAACCACGTGGCGCTGGTCAAGCCCGGCGAGTACCTGACCCGCGGCCTGGTCTACCTGGACCACAAGCTGGTCGACGGCATCGTCAACGGAACCGCGGCGGCGTTCGGCGGGCTCTCCGCCCGGATGCGGCGGATCCAGAACGGCTACGCCCGCAGTTACGCGGTCTCGATGTTCGGGGGCGCGGTGGTCCTCATCGCCGCCACCCTGCTGATGAGGGCGGTCTGAATATCCATGGCTGATGCTGCTTCTTCTACGTTCCCGCTGCTGACGATCACCGCGGCGGTCCCGGCCGTGGGCGCGATCGCCACCGCCGCGGTGCCCGCGGCCAAGCGTGAGCTGGCCAAGTGGCTCGCGCTGGGCGTATCGCTGGCCACGCTGGTGCTGGCCGCGGTGATCGCGGTCCGGTTCGACCCGAACGGCGACCGCTTCCAGCTCACCGAGTCGCGGGCGTGGATCGCCGACTTCGGGGTGAGATACGAGCTGGGGGTCGACGGCATCGCCGTCGTGCTGGTGGCGCTGACGGCGCTGCTGATCCCGTTCGTCATCCTCGCGGGCTGGCACGACGCGGACCCGGTCACTGCATCCGACAGCGGCTCCGCCGCGGGGAAGTCGTCGCGCTGGCGCCCCACCCAGGGCTTCTTCGCGCTGATCCTGGCCGTCGAAGCGATGGTGATCGTCAGCTTCCTGGCCACGGACGTCTTCCTCTTCTACATCTTCTTCGAAGCCATGCTCATCCCGATGTACTTCCTCATCGGCGGCTTCGGGGACAAGGCGCACGAACACGGCGAGGAAGAGGCGGCGCGGCAGCGCTCGTACGCGGCCGTGAAGTTCCTGCTGTACAACCTGGCCGGCGGCCTGATCATGCTGGCCGCGGTCATCGGCCTCTTCGTCGTCACCAACGACCAGCTCGGCGCGGGCACGTTCTCGCTGCAGGAGATCCTCCAGGCGCGCGCCGACGGCGACCTGGAGATGTCGACGAACACCGAGCGGCTGCTCTTCCTCGGCTTCTTCTTCGCCTTCGCGGTGAAGGCGCCGCTGTGGCCGCTGCACACCTGGCTGCCCAACGCCATGGGCGAGTCCACCCCGCCGGTCGCCGTGCTCATCACCGCGGTGGTCGACAAGGTCGGCACCTTCGCCATGCTCCGCTTCTGCCTCGGGCTCTTCCCCGAGGCGAGCGACTGGGCGACGCCGGTGGTGCTGGTGCTCGCGCTGGTGAGCATCCTGTACGGCGCGCTGCTCGCGATCGGGCAGCGGGACATCAAGCGGCTGATCGCGTACGCCTCGATCTCCCACTTCGGCTTCATCGTGCTGGGCATCTTCGTGATGACCAGCCAGGGCCAGACCGGCGCGACGCTGTACATGGTCAACCACGGCATCTCCACCGCCGTCCTGATGCTGGTGGCCGGGTTCCTCATCACCCGGCGCGGCTCGCGGCTCATCGCCGACTACGGCGGCGTGCAGAAGGTGGCGCCGGTGCTGGCCGGCACGTTCCTGATCGGCGGTATGGCCACGCTGTCGCTGCCGGGGCTCGCGCCGTTCGTCAGCGAGTTCCTGGTGCTGGTGGGCACGTTCAGCCGCTACCCGGCCGTCGGCATCATCGCCACCGTGGGCATCGTGCTGGCCGCGATCTACGTCCTCGTGCTGTACCAGCGGACGATGACGGGGCCGGTCACCGAGAAGGTCGCGAAGCTGCCCGATCTGCGGGTGCGCGAGGTGCTGGTGGTCGCGCCGCTGATCGCGCTGCTCATCGGCCTCGGGGTGTACCCGAAGCCGCTCACCGAGATCGTCAACCCGGCCGTCGAGCACACCATGTCCGACGTGCAGAAGTCCGACCCGGAGCCCGATGTGAACCCTGTGGAGGCCACGCATGAGTAGGGGTGTCCACAGCCTGTGGATGGCGCAGGACGGTGTCGACAAGATCAAGGCACCGCACATCGAGTACGACCTGCTGGCTCCGACGCTGATCGTCATCGGCGCGGCCGTGGTGGGCATCGCCATCGAGGCGTTCCTTCCCCGGCGGCACCGGTACGCCGTGCAGGTCGGGCTCGCCGCGCTCGCGATGGCCGGTGCGTTCGGCGCCGTCATCGCCCTGGCCGCCACCGGCAAGGGAACCGACGAGGCACAGACCGCCGCGATGGGCGCGCTGGCCGTCGACGGCCCGGCGCTCTTCCTGCAGGGCGTCATCCTGCTGGTCGGCGTGCTCGGGGTGTTCACCTTCGCCGAGCGCCGGCTGGACCCGGTCGCGCACGGCAACAAGGTCGACTCCTTCGCCGCCGAGGCCGCCGCCGTACCCGGAGGCAAGGCGGAGCAGGCCGCGGTCAAGGCGGGGTTCACCACCACCGAGGTGTTCCCGCTGCTGCTCTTCGCGACCGGCGGCATGCTCATCTTCCCCGCCGCGAACGACCTGCTGACGCTCTTCATCGCGCTGGAGGTCTTCTCCCTGCCGCTGTACCTGCTCTGCGCCGTCGCCCGCCGCAAGCGGCTGATGTCGCAGGAGGCGGCGGTGAAGTACTTCCTGCTGGGCGCCTTCTCGTCGGCGTTCCTGCTCTTCGGCATCGCGCTGCTGTACGGCTACGCGGGCAGCGTGCGCTACGCCGAGATCGCCGACGTCGTCGCGGGCAACCCGCAGAAGATGACCCCGGCGCTCGCCGACACCATGGGCAACGACGCGCTGCTGCTCATCGGCGGCGCGATGGTGCTGCTCGGCCTGCTCTTCAAGGTCGGCGCGGTGCCGTTCCACATGTGGACCCCGGACGTCTACCAGGGCGCTCCCACCCCCGTCACCGGCTTCATGGCCGCCGCCACCAAGGTCGCCGCGTTCGGCGCGCTGCTGCGGCTGCTGTACGTCGTGCTGCCGGGCATGAAGTGGGACTGGCGGCCGGTGATGTGGGGCGTCGCGATCCTCACGATGGTCATCGGCGCGATCCTCGCGATCACCCAGACCGACGTGAAGCGGCTGCTGGCGTACTCCTCCATCGCGCACGCGGGGTTCATCCTCGCGGGTGTCACCGCGGCCAACGAGGAGGGCATCTCCTCGGTGCTGTTCTACCTGGCCGCGTACGCCTTCGTGACGCTCGGCGCGTTCGCCGTCATCACGCTGGTACGGGACGCGGGCGGCGAGGCGACGCACCTGTCCAAGTGGGCGGGGCTCGGCCGGCGTTCGCCCCTGGTCGCGGCGGTTTTCGCGGTGTTCCTGCTGGCGATGGCGGGCATCCCGCTGACCAGCGGCTTCGCCGGGAAGTTCGCGGTGTTCAAGGCGGCGGCGGAGGGCGGCGCGACGCCGCTGGTCGTCGTCGGCGTCATCGCCTCGGCCATCGCCGCGTTCTTCTACGTCCGGGTCATCGTGCTGATGTTCTTCAGCGAGCCGCGGCCCGAGGGCCCGGCGGTGACCGTGCCGAGCGCGTTCACGGTCACGGCCATCGCCGTCGGCCTGGCCGCGACCCTGGTGCTGGGCGTGGCGCCGCAGTACTTCCTGGATCTGGCCGGGAACGCGGGGGTGTTCGTCCGCTGAGCCGCGGGGGGGGGGGGGGGGGGGGGGGGGGGGGGGGGGGGGGGGGGGGGGGGGGGGGGCGGGGGGCGGGGGGGGGGGGGGGGGGGGGGGGCGGG
>NZ_JBDPMI010000026.1:0-117675 GCF_039871555.1 Streptomyces sp. B5E4 | reverse complement strand
GCCAGTTCGTCTCGGTGGCGACCATTCCGCGTGGCCGAGGCCGGGTGGCCGAGGCCGGGTGGGTGCGGCTGAGGGGGCGAAAGTCGGCGATCTTGGCCTGATTCGGCCCGGATCCAGGGGTGTTACCCCGAGTTACGGCCCGATTTCTCCGCCTGGGGCCCTGCCGGTGGGGCATCGGTGCGCGACCGCCGGGCCGCCTGCGTGGTGCGTAATCCGTCCACCGGCCTTGGCTCGGGTCAGCTCCGAGGGTCCTACCGTCGGTTGTCCCCGATCATCGCCGCTGGCCTCGGGCGGCGGTCGTTCCGCGGAGCCGGCCTGCGTTCGAGGTGGGACCGATGCTCCAAACCCACGTCGAGACGGCCCGCCGTCGACACCGCCCACCCCGACTCCGGCCCCCCGGTCCCGGCGCCTCTCCGGACCCGGCGCCTCCGCGCGTACGGACCTCACGCCCGCATCCGTACGCCGGGCTCTGGCTGATGGCCTCGACGCCGGTGCAGGTCAAGGCGGTTGCCACCGGCGGTGGGCAGGCTCGCTGTCAGTGGAGGCGCATACCCTTGGGCGGGTGTGAGGGGCTGTGGGTCCGGTGGGCTTGGGCGCTCCTGGGACGCGGTGCTCCGGGGGTGCGGAGCCACTGGGCTGCGGAGCCACTGGCTGAGGAGCCACTGGGCTGAGGAGCCACTGGGCTGCGGAGCCACTGGCTGAGGAGCCGCTGGGGTGCGGAGCCACTGGGGTGCGGAGCCACTGGGTTGTAGTGCTCCCTGGGTTCGTTCCGTCGGGCCGGCTCGCTTCTCGGGCTGGCCGCTGCCGGATGACGCTCCCGTGAGCTCGGTACCTTCAGGGATCACGGGCCGCCGATCACGGACCAGGGGCCACAGCCACGGATGACGGATCACTGACCACGGGCAACTCACCACGGGCAACCTCACCACGGGCAACCTCACCACGGGCCACGCGCCACGGGGCCACGGTCACCGACCACGCGCCCCAGAGCACCCGCCCGCAGTCAACGGACCACCGACCACGCGCCCCAGAGCACCCGCCCGCAGTCAACGGACCACCGACCACGCGCCCCAGAGCACCCGCCCGCAGTCAACGGACCACCGACCACCGACCACCGACCACAGCCTCAACCCAGCCCTCTCAACCCCCCACCCCCGCCAGCGCCATATCCACCTGCCGGGGCGACAGCGCATGCTCGATCGCCAGAATCCCCGCCCCGATCGCCGCCGCGTTCTCCCCCGTCCTGCTCGGCTCGATCCGCAGCACATGCGTCGCCAGCGGGTGCGACCTCCGGTACACCGCCTCCCTCACCCCCGCCAGCAACTGGTCGTGCACGGCCGCCAGCGCGCCGCCCACGACCACCGTCTCCGGGTTGAAGAAGTTCACCAGCCCCGCCAGGACCTCGCCCACCGCACGGCCCGCCTCGCGGACCATGCGGACCGCCTCGCGGTTGCCCTCCTTCACCAGGCGTACGACGTCCAGGCCCGCCGACGCCTCCAGGCCCAGTTCCTTCAGGCGGACCGCCAGGGCCGCGCCGCCCGCGATGGCCTCCAGGCAGCCCGAGTTGCCGCAGCGGCACAGCTCCTCGCGTTCGCCTACGCGGATGTGGCCGATGTCGCCCGCCGAGCCCTGTGCGCCCCGGTGCAGGCGGCCGTCCGCGATGATGCCGCAGCCGATGCCCGTGCCCACCTTCAGGTAGAGCAGGTACGACGTGTCCGGGAAGGCCCGGCGCTGTTCGGCCAGGGCCATGACGTTCACGTCGTTGTCCACCAGCGCGCGGACGCCGAAGCGCTCGTCGAAGAACTCCGGGATCGGGAACTGGTGCCATCCCGGCATGATCGGCGGGTCCACCGGGCGGCCGGTGGAGAACTCCACCGGGCCCGGCACGCCCACGCCGATGGAGCGGAGCGTCTTCGGGTCGCGGCCGGCCTCCTCCAGCAGGCGCTGCATCGTCCGTTCGACGTGGCCGAGCACCGCCTCGGGGCCGTCCGCGATCGTCAAGGGGTCCTCGCGGACCGCGAGCAGTGTGCCGCCGATGTCCAGCAGCGCGACCCGGCAGTGCGAGGCGCCCAGGTCGACGCCGGCGACGGCGTGTTCGCGCGTGCGCAGCGAGAGACGGCGCGGGGGGCGGCCGCCGGTGGAGCCGGCTTCCGCGTCCTCGTCGACGAAACCGTGCGCGATCAGCGCGTCGACGCGCTGGGAGACGGTGGAGCGGGCGAGGCCCGTGAGCCGGGCGATCTCGGCGCGGGTGGCGGCGGCGCCGGAGCTGATGAGCGCCAGCACCTCGCCGGGGGACTGGCCCGCGGGCGGGCTGTACGGCGGGGCGCCGGGCGGGCCTCCGGGTGGCGCCCCGGGCGTGCCGGGGGGCGGCGTACCGGAGGCCGAGGGCCGCGGCGGTGGCGGCATCGGCGACGAAGACGAAGAAGCGGCTGTCACATCGACCACCTTAGAGACCGCCAAGAGCACCAACAAGACCTTCTTTGTTCGACATTCGGCCAAAGTCTTTGCCAACTCATCAGAGGAAGCCCTTGCTTAGGCTCTTGACAGTCCAAAGAAGCCTGGGGACTCTGCCTTTCATGCTGACGATGCAGGACGTGTCCAAGAGCTTTCTCGGGGTGCGGGTGCTGCACGGGGTGTCGCTCGATCTCGAACCGGGGGAAGTTCACGCCCTGGTGGGGGAGAACGGCGCGGGCAAGTCGACGCTGATGAAGGTGCTCGCCGGGGAGTACGCCCCAGACGAGGGCACGATCACGCTCGACGGCACGGTGCACGCTTTCTCGCACCCCGTACAGGCCCAGGCCGCCGGGATCGGTCTCATCCATCAGGAGTTCGCGCTGCTCCCGCACCGCACCGTCGCGGAGAACGTCTTCCTCGGCCGCGAGCCGGTACGCCGCGGGGTCGTCGACCGGCGCGCCATGGAGCGCCGCACCGCCGAGCTCCTCGCCGAACTGGACGAGACCGGAATCACCCCCCACACCCAGGTCAAGGACCTCTCGGTGGCCCGCCAGCAGACGGTGGAGATCGTCAAGGCGCTGGCGGCGTCCGATGTCCGTGTGCTTGTCATGGACGAGCCGACCGCACCGCTGGCCGACCACGAGGTCGAACTCCTCTACGCGCTCATCCGCCGTCTCGCCGCCCGCGGCATCGGCATCCTTTACATCAGCCACCGCCTCCGCGAGGTCTTCGACCTCTCCCGCCGCATCACCGTCCTCAAGGACGGCCGCAAGGTCACCACCCTCACCACGGCCGACACCACCCCCGACGACGTCGTCCGGGCCATGGTCGGCCGCGAACTCGGCTCGTACTACCCGCCGCGCGCCCGCGCCGGGGAGATCGGCGAGCCGCTGCTGACGACGGCGGGCGCCGGCAACGAGCGCCTCGCCGGGATCGATCTCACCCTCAGGGCCGGCGAAGTCACCGGTGTCGCCGGGCTCCAGGGTTCGGGCCGGACCTCCCTGGTACGGGCCCTCTTCGGCGCCGCGCCCTTCACCCGCGGCAGCATGACCGTCGCCGGCCGCGCGCTGCGACCCGGCAGCCCGCGCCAGGCCATCCGCGGCGGCGTCGCGCTGGTCACCGAGGACCGCAAGGGCGAGGGCCTGGCGCTGCACCAGTCCGTGCGCGACAACGCCCTCCTCGTCACCCGCGCCGTGCACGGCGGCGGCGCGCAGGCGGGCGAGGTCTCCGGGCTGCTGGAGCGCGTCAACCTCCGCTCACGCGGCCACGACCAGGAGGTCCAGTACCTCTCCGGCGGCAACCAGCAGAAGGTCGTCATCGCCAAGTGGCTCGCCGCCCGGCCCCGCGTGCTGCTCTTCGACGAGCCGACCCGCGGCGTCGACGTCGGCGCCAAGGCCGCCATCCACACCCTCGTCCGCGAACTCGCCCACGACGGCATGGCCGTCCTCATCGTCTCCTCCGAACTGCCCGAGCTGATCGGCATGAGCGACCGCATCCTCGTCATGGCGGACGGCACCTTCGCCGGCGAACTCCCCGCCGGGGCGGGCGAGGAGGACATCATGCGGCTCGCCACCCGGGGCGCGTCGGGCACGGCCGCCGAGGGGAGTGCCGCATGACCGCCGTACGGACCGACGCCCCCGCGCCGGCCGCCCGCCCGCGCCGGCTGCCCGCGACCGGGCGGCTCAAGCTCACCGACCCCGTCGTCGGCGTCTGGCTGGCCGCCGCCGCGGTCACGCTCATCGGCTGGCTCGTCGTCACCATCGACGGCGGCCAGTTCATGACCCAGTCCAACTTCACCGGCATCCTGCAGAACTCCGTCGCCCTCGGCCTGGTCGCCGTCGGCCAGTCCGCGGTGATCCTCACCGGCTCGCTCGACCTGTCCGTCGCGTACCTCATCAGCATCGGCACGCTGGTCGCCGCCGAGACGATGGAGGGCGGCAGCGTCGTCACGGCGGTGCTCGCGGTGCTCGCGCTCTCCGCCGCGGTCGGACTCGCCAACGGCCTCATCGTCACCGGCCTGAAGGTCAACGCCTTCATCGCGACCCTCGGCATGGCGTTCATCCTGCGCGGCTACATCGAGGACAACTACACCGGACCGGCCGGCGACGTCCCCGCGTCCTTCCAGCGCCTGGGCTACGACCGCGTCGGCTTCATCCCGGTCTCCGTCTTCCTGCTGATCGCCGTGGCCGCCGTGCTGTGGCTGATCACCAAACGCACCCGCCTGGGCCACCACATGTACGCCACCGGCGGCGACGAGCACGCCGCCCGCCTGTCCGGCGTACGCACCAAGCGCACCGTCATCTACGCCCACGTGCTGTGCGCCCTGTGCGTCGGCGCCGCAGCCCTCTTCCTCGCCTCCCGGCTCGGCGCCGGCGCCCCCTGGGCGGGCACCGAGGCGCGCTACGACCTCGACTCCATCGCCGCCGTCGTGCTCGGCGGCACCGCGCTGGCCGGCGGCCGCGGCGGCGTGGCGGGGACGCTCGGCGGGGTGCTGCTGCTCTCCGTACTGGACAGCATCTTCAACCAGCTCTCCGTCGACCCGTTCTTCAAGAACGTCGTCCGCGGCGTCGTCATCATCGCCGCCGTCGCCCTGTACGCCCGCCCGTTCCGCCGCCGGGCGAAGGCCCGCGACCAGGCGCGGAAGAACGAGGAACAGAAGGGAGCGCTCGCATGACGGCGACCACACCCACGTCCACCCCCGCCGGTCCCGCGGCGGCCCTCGCCGGCATCGGGCGCCGCCTCGGCACCGGCGCCCCCGTCTACGTCCTCCTCGCCGTCCTGCTCGCCGCGCTGGCGATCACCGACCCCGGGTTCTACGAGCCCGATTCCTTCCTCGCGTTCGTCAAGCGCGCCGCCCCGCTGGTGATCCTCGCCGCCGGCCAGTACATGGTCATCGTCTCCGGCGGCTTCGACCTCTCCGTCGGCGCGGTGGTCACGGCCGGGGTCGTCGCCGGCGCCGAGTTCTACGGTTCGTACCCGGACGCCCCCTGGCTGCTGGTCACCGCCGGGCTGCTGCTGGCCGGAGCGATCGTCGGGCTGGTCAACGGGCTCATCACCACCGTTCTCCTGGTGCCGTCGTTCATCACCACGCTCGGCATGATGCTGATCCTCGAAGGCGCCGTCTTCTACTGGACCGGCGGCTCCCCCCAGGGCGTACTGCCGGAGTCGTTCCGCAACTTCGGCCGCGGCGAGGCCGGCGGCTGGCTGCCGTGGGCGGTGCTCGCCTGCCTCGCGGTCGGTGCGATCGCGGTGTGGCTGATGCGCGCCGACTTCGGCCGTACGCTCCTGGCCACCGGCGACAACGAGCGCGCCGCCGCGCTCGCGGGCGTGCGCGTACCCCGCGTGCGCACCCTCGCGTTCGTGCTCTCCGGCACCGCCGCGGCGCTCGCCGCGGTGCTCGTCGCCGGCTTCTCCGGGGTCTCGGCGCAGGCCGGCCGGGGGCTGGAGTTCGAGGCGATCACCGCCGTCGTGCTCGGCGGGGTCATCCTCGGCGGCGGCCGCGGTTCGGTCGTCGCCGCCATGGCCGGGGCGTTCTCGCTCCAGGCGCTGTTCACGCTGCTCAACCTCCAGGGCGTCTCCGGCGCGCTGGAGTCCACGGTCCAGGGATTCATCGTCATCGCGGCCGTCGGCCTCGGCGCCACCGGCAGGTCGGGCTTCTCCCGGCTGCGCCCGCGCCGTACCGCACCACCACCCTCCGCTCCTTCAACGCCCTCGGAAGGGAAGTCCTCCTCATGAGCCGTACGCGCCGCACGACCCGCCCCGGCGCTCGCAACCGCCTGGCCGCACCGGCCGCCGCGCTGCTGGCCGCCGCACTGCTCGCCTCCTGCTCGTCGGACGCGCCGAAGGACGACCTGGCCGACGACCCCGCGGCCTCCGAACAGGCGGAGGACGGCGACAAGCAGTCGGAGTTCTTCGACCAGGCGGACTACGACCGGCAGTTGGAGCTGACCCGGGCGACCCCGGAGGGTCCCGAGGGCAAGCCCTGGGAGCAGATGCTCGACCCGCAGTCGGGCGGGATGGTCGACACCTCCGAGTACGCCATGAAGGGCGGCGTCGACGGCGCCAAGCTGTGCTTCTCCAACGCCGGCGTCTTCAACCCCTGGCGGCAGGTGGGCCTGAACACGATGAAGGCGGAGGTCGCGCAGCACGACGAGATCGCCGACTTCACCGTCCTGGACGCGCAGGGCAAGGACGACAAGCAGATCTCCGACATCCAGGAGCTGTCGGGCCAGAACTGCGACGCGCTGATCGTCTCGCCGAACACCACCGCCACCCTCACCCCCGCCGTCGAGGAGGCGTGCGGCAAGATCCCGGTGATCGTCTTCGACCGCGGCGTGGAGACCGACTGCGCCGTGACGTTCATCAGCCCCATCGGCGGCTACGCCTACGGCGCCGCCGCCGCGGACTTCCTGGTGGACGAGGTGGACAAGGGCGGCAAGATCGTGGCGCTGCGCATCTCGCCCGGCGTGGACGTGCTGGAGACCCGCTGGTCGGCGGCCGAGATCGCGTTCGAGAAGGCCGGACTCGACGTGGTCGAGGTGAAGTTCACCGACGGCGACCCGTCGAAGGCCAAGTCGATCGTCTCCGACGCCATCGCGCGGCACGGCCAGATCGACGGCGTGTGGATGGACTCCGGCGCCACCTCCGTCGCCGCCGTCGAGGCCTTCGAGGACGCGGGCGAGGACATCCCGCCGATCACCGGCGAGGACCAGCAGGACTTCCTCCAGGCGTGGAAGGACAAGGACCTGACCGCCATCGCGCCGGCGTACCCGACGTTCCAGTGGCGTACGCCCGTGATCGCCGCGCTCAAGATCCTGGCCGGCGAGGAGGTCCCCAAGGAGTGGACGCTGCCGCAGCCGGTCGTCACCGAGGAGAACTTCGACGAGTACTACAAGGAGGGCATGCCCCCGCTGCACTACGGCGCCTGCGGCTGCGAGGACCTGCCGGGCTACCCCGGTGACTGGGGCGGTGAGTGATGCCGGCCGGAAGGCGGCCGATCGGCGCCAACCCGTGGATCTGGCACTCCCCGGTGACCGAACGCGCGCTGGCCGCGGTGCTGCCGCGGCTGGCGGGCTGGGGGTTCGACTGCGCGGAGCTGCCGCTGGAGCAGCCCGGCGACTGGCAGCCGGCCGCCGCGGGGAAGCTGCTCGACGACAACGGCCTGGCGGCGGCCGCGGTGCTCGCCGTGATGCCGCCGGAGCGCGGGCTCGTCCGCGCCGAGCCGCTGGCGGTCCGAACGACGCAGGACTATCTGCGCCGCTGCGTGGACGCCGCCCGGGAGATCGGCGCGCCGGTCGTGGCCGGGCCGATGTACGCGGCGGTGGGCAGGACCTGGCGGATGGACGCGGACGAGCGGGCGGCGGCGTACGCCGAGTGGCGGGACAACGTCGCGCCGGTCGTCGCGCACGCCGCCGCGGCCGGGGTGCTGCTGGCCGTCGAGCCGCTCAACCGGTACGAGACGAGCCTGCTCAACACCGTCGCGCAGACCGTGACGGCGCTGGACGGGCTGCCCGGCGAGACGATCGGGGTCGCCCTCGACACGTACCACCAGAACATCGAGGAGCGCTCCCTGGCCGGCGCCGTGCGCGCGGCGGCGGGGCGGATCGCGCACGTCCAGGTGTGCGCCAACGACCGGGGCGCACCCGGCGCGGACCACCTGGACTGGCCCGGTTTCCTCGGCGCGCTGGACGAGGCGGGCTACCGCGGCCCGCTGTGCATCGAGTCGTTCACGGCGCACAACGCGACCATCGCGGTGGCCGCGTCGGTGTGGCGGGCGCTGGCGCCGAGCCAGGACGCCATCGCCGTCGACGGCCTCGCCTTCCTGCGCCGCGCCTTACACACCTGACGTACCCGCCCATCCCCGTCCCGTACGCACCCTGACCGCGTACGCACCCCACCCCCGCATCGCACGCACCCCCCGCGCCACACGCCGCCGGGCCCGGACCTCCGGGACGCAGAGCCGGGCCCGGCGGACCACCCCTGCGCGCACTCCTGCGCGCACGGCGCCCCACGAACCCCTCTCACCGACCGGTACGCCCATCCCATTCCGCACACCGAAGGAGAGGACCGATTCATGAGCTGTCATGCTCGTGACATAGGCAGGTCGTTGGTCACCTTGCTGGCCGCCGTCCTGCTCGCGCTCACAGCGCTGCCGTCATCAGCGGCGGAGAAGGCGCCCGCCTTCAAGGCGCTGCTGTTCACCAAGGCCGTGGGCTACGTCCACGGCTCCATCCCGGCGGGCATCCAGATGGTCCAGGAGGAGGCGGAGGAGAACGGGTTCGAGGTCGACCAGACCGACGACTCGACCGTCTTCAACGACGCCGCGCTCGCCGAGTACGACGTGATCATCATGCTGCAGAACTCCGGCATGGTCTGGGACACGGACGAGCAGCGCGCCGCCATGCAGAAGTACGTGCAGTCCGGCGGCGGCGTCGCGGCCATCCACAACACGCTCGACATGGGGATCGAGAACGAGTTCCCGTGGTGGGACGAGCTGATCAACGGCGGCGCCCACATGCCGAGCCACTCGCCCGGCGTGCTGCAGGGCACCGCGAAGGTCGCCGACAAGGTGCACCCCTCGACCAAGGGCCTGCCCGAGCGCTGGGAGCGCCCCGAGGAGTGGTACAACTTCGACGTCAACCCGCGCGGCGACGTGCACGTCCTCGTCACCGCCGACGAGACGACGTACAACCCGGGCAACGACGCCATGGGCGCCGACCACCCGATCTCCTGGTGCCGTAACGCCGAGGGCGGCAAGGTCTGGGCCACCGCCATGGGCCACGACACCCCCGCGTACAGCGAGGAGGAGTTCCGCGAGCACGTCATCGGCGGCGTGAAGTGGGCCGCCGGCGCCGAGCCCGGCGACTGCGGCGGCACGGTCTGGAACGGCTACGAGAAGGTCACCCTCGACGACGACACCGCCGACCCGATGGAACTGGACGTGGCCAAGGACGGCCGCGTCTACTACGTCCAGCGCGCCGGCGAGGTCCAGGTCTTCGACCCGGCCACCCACCAGACCACCACCGCGGGCAAGCTCGACGTCTACACCGGCGGCGAGGACGGCCTCGTCGGCATGGAGCTGGATCCGGACTTCGCCAAGAACGGCTGGATCTACCTCTACTACGCCCCGGCCGGCAGCGCCGAGGACGTGAACCGGCTGTCGCGCTTCACGCTCAAGGACGGCAGGCTCGACACCGCCAGCGAGAAGAAGCTGCTCGACGTGCCCGCGTACCGGGACCGCACCTTCCCCGAGCCCGGACACACCGGCGGCGCCGTCGAGTTCGGCCCCGACGGCTCGCTCTACCTGGGCACCGGCGACGACGTGCCGCCGAACCTCAGCCCCGACTGGCAGGGCTACGCGCCGATCGACTGGCGCGAGGGCGAGGAGATGCTGGACGCCGCCAGGACCGCGGGCAACACCAACGACCTGCGGGGCAAGATCCTGCGGATCAAGCCCACCAAGGGCGGTACCTACACCATCCCCAAGGGCAACCTGTTCGCGCAGGGCACCGAGAAGACCCGTCCCGAGATCTACGCGATGGGCTTCCGCAACCCGTTCCGCTTCACCGTCGACCAGGAGACCGGCTACGTCCACGCCGCCGACTACGGCCCCGACCGCGGGCTGCCGACGACGGACCGCGGCCCGGAGGGCATGGTCGAGTACAACGTCATCAAGAAGCCCGGCAACTTCGGCTGGCCCTTCTGCCACGGTGACAACCAGCCGTACGCCCCGTACAACCCGGACACCGGCGAGATCGGCGCGAAGTTCGACTGCGACAACCTGACGAACCCCTCGCCGAACAACACCGGCCTGACCGAGCTGCCCGACGTCCAGAAGCCGGACGTCTGGTACGGCTACGGCCTCTCCGAGCAGTTCCCCGAGCTGGGCCAGGGCGGCTCGGGACCCATGGGCGGCCCGGTCTACAACTACGACCCGGACAACCCCTCCGAGACGAAGTTCCCCGAGTACTTCGACGGCGCCGGCTTCCTCTACGAGTGGACCCGCAACTACGTCAAGGAGGTCCGCTGGGACGAGAACGAGGAGCTGCTGAAGATCAACGACTTCCTGTCCTCGGCGAAGTTCAACAAGCCGATGGACATGACCTTCGGCCCGGACGGCTCGCTCTACGTCCTGGAGTGGGGCAGCGCGTTCGGCGGCGGCAACAGCGACTCGGGGCTGTACCGCATCGACTACAGCCAGGGCAAGCGCTCCCCGGTCGCCAAGGCCGCCGCCTCGGCGACCAACGGGCCCGTGCCGCTGGCGGTCGACTTCTCCAGCGAGGGTTCGAACGACCCCGACGGCGACTCGCTCAGCTACGAGTGGGACTTCGACGGTGACGGCACCTTCGACTCCACCGAGGCCAACCCCAGCCACACCTACGAGACCAAGGGGGACTTCACCGCCCAGCTCAAGGTCACCGACTCCTCCGGCAAGACCGGCTACGCCAACATCCCCATCACCGCGGGCAACACCGCGCCCGAGGTGACGATCGACACCCCGGTCAACGGCAAGCTGATCGAGTTCGGCGACCAGATCCCGTACAAGGTCACCGTGACCGACGCGGAGGACGGCGCGATCGACTGCTCGAAGGTCTTCGTCAACCCGGCGCTCGGGCACGACGACCACGAGCACTCGACGAGCGACCTGCCGGGCTGCGAGGGCACGGTGGACACCGGTGACCTCGGCGGCCACCCGGAGGGCGCGGACCTGACGTACGTCCTGAACGCGCGCTACGAGGACGGCGGCGGCGACGGCGCCTCCTCGCTGACCGGGTACGCCAAGTCGGTCCTGCAGCCCAAGCACAAGCAGGCCGAGTACCACGACGACCAGTCAGGAACCCGGATCGTCAGCCAGGCCGGGGCCGAGAACGGCAAGCGCATCGGCGACATCTCGAACGGCGACTGGGTCGCCTTCGAACCGATGTCCGTCGAGGGCATGAGCCAGGTCTCGTACAAGCTGTCGTCGCCGTACGGTGTCGGCGCCATCGAACTGCGCGCCGGCTCCCCGGACGGGCAGCTCCTCGCGACGACACCGGTGCAGAACACCGGGGGCTGGGACAACTACCAGGCCACGGCGGCCGTGCCGGTCGAGGCGCTGGAAGGGTCGCACAAGCTCTACCTGAAGTTCACGTCGCCGCAGAACAACTCGTTCGACGTCGACTCGGTGACGTTCGGCTAGTCATCGGGAGGTGAACCGACGGCGGCGCCCCGGGCGAGGAGCCCGGGGCGCCGCTGTGCCCGCGTGGTGTCTCAGATTTCGATGCCGTAGGAGGCGAGGTAGGCGACGGGGTCGATGTCCGTGCCGTAGTCCGTGCCGGTGCGCACCTCGAAGTGCAGGTGCGGCCCGGTGGAATTGCCGGTGTTGCCGGAGTCGCCGATGCGGGTGCCGCCTTCGACACGGTCGCCCGGGGCGACGGACATCCGGTCGAGGTGGGCGTAGAGGACGTAGTGGCCGTCGGCCATCCGGATCAGGAGGTGGTTGCCGTACGGGCCCTCGGTGGAGGTGCTGTGGACCTCGCCGGGGCCGACGGAGTACACCGGGGTGCCGGTGGGGACGGCGAGATCGACGCCGGTGTGGTAGCCGGCGATCCAGCTGTCGCCGGGGACGCCGTATTCCGCGGAGATCTCGTACTCGACGTCGACCGGGGCGGTCCAGCCGGGCACGGGCGCGACGAGGATCTGGCCGGGCCGCAGCAGGTCGGGGTCGGAGCCGATCACGGATCTGTTCGCCTCGTACAGGCGCTCCGGCGGCACCCCCAGCCGGCGTGCGATCGCGGTGAGGGTGTCGCCTGGGCGTACGCGGTACGGGGGCGGCGCCGGCTCCGCGAGCACGGCGCCGGCGACTTGCCGGCCGTACGCGGCGGGAGGCCCGGCCGGGGAGGCGGAGGCAGCGCCCGCGGGGCTCGCTCCGGCGACAAGGGCCGCGAGCAGGGCGGCGAGGACAACGGCGAGGGAGGCGCGCCGCTTTCGGGGGGTGACATAACGGTGAGTTGACACGGCGTCACGCTAGGTGTCCGCCTGCCCCGTTCCGGCGACGGCGCGCCGGGGTCACTCCACGACAAGTCGTACCGGGATGTTGCCGCGGGTCGCGTTCGAGTACGGGCACACCTGGTGCGTGGCCTCCAGCAGCTCCTTGCCCCGCTCGGCGGAGATGGCGTCGGGCATCTCCACCCGCAGGGTCACCTCCAGCGCGAAGCCGCCCGCGTCGTTCGGGCCGAGGCCGACCTCGGCGGTGGTCGAGACGTCGGAGACGTCGAGGTCCATGCGCTTGGCGACGACGCCCATGGCGCTGGTGAAGCAGGCGGCGTAGCCGACGGCGAAGAGCTGCTCGGGGTTGGTGCCCTCGCCGGTCCCGCCCAGCTCGGGCGGCGGGGAGAGGGTGACGTCGAGCTTGCCGTCGGAGGTGACGCCGCGGCCGTCGCGGCCGTTCGCGGTGGCGACGGCGGTGTAGAGAACGCTCATGGGAGGTGCCTCTCCGGAGGGGAAGTGAACAGACAGGTCTGTCTTGTGCCTCAGACTAGACAGACCTGTCTGCTACCGTCAACCAGGTGACCGCGCCACCGAAGTCTCCCGCTCGCAGCCGCGTCCTGGACGCCGCGACGCGGCTCTTCTACGCCGAGGGCGTGCACGCGGTGGGCGTCGACCGGATCATCGCCGAGGCCGGGGTGGCGAAGGCGACCTTCTACCACCACTTCCGTACGAAGGACGACCTGGTCGCGGCGTACGTGACCGACCAGTGCCGACGCCAGCAGCAGGCCGCCGCGGCCCTCGCGGGCGGCGCCCCGCGGGCCACGGTGCTGGCCGTCTACGACTACATCGGCGAGGCCGGCGCGGGCCCCGGCTACCGCGGCTGCCCCTTCATCAACGCCGCCGCCGAGTACCCCGACCCGGGCCACCCGGTGCGCCGCGCGGTGACGGACTACCGGCGGTGGTTCCGCGGGCTGATGCGGGACCTGCTGGCCGCGGACGGCCACCCGGACGCCGAGCGCACGGCTGACATCCTGCTGGTGCTGCGTGACGGGCTCGTCGTGGGCAACGACCTGGACGACGCGGCGGAACTGCGGAAGCTGACGCGGGACGCGGTGGAGCGGGTGCTGACCCCGCGGGCGGCCTGATCCGGGCGCGTACGCGTACGGACCGGCCGGCCGCCGGGTACGGGCTCATCGCCCCGGCGCCGTCGCCTCCCGCCGGCGCCCGAGCAGCGCCCCGGCGGTCAGGGCGCCGGCGAGGACGAGCGCGGCGTTGACGCCGACCGCGGTCCGCACCCCGGAGAGCACGGCCTCCGGGCCTGCGCCGCCGGCCGAGGTGATGCGGGCGGTCGCGAGGGCGCTCATCACCGGGATGCCCATGGTGATGCCGACCTGCTGGGTCATCGTGGCGAGGCCCGTGGCCAGGCCCTGCTCGGAGTCGGGCAGTCCCGAGGTGGCGGTGACCATGAAGCCGACGATCATCAGCATGTTGCCGACCCCGCCGGCGAACGTCGCCGCGAGCAGCAGCCAGATCCAGTCGCCGGAGGTGCCGAGCGCGAGCAGCGCCGCGGTGGCGACGGCCTGGGCAACGCCGCCGTAGACGATTGCCGCGCGGCTGCCGACGCGGCCGACGACCCGGCCGCCGAGGGTGCCGCCGAGGACGGTGCCCAGGCCCAGGACGCCGAAGGCGAGGCCGGTGGCGAGCGCGGTGTAGCCGAGGACTTCCTGCAGGTAGAGGGTGAGAAGGAAGACCAGGGAGGTCTCGGTGAGGAAGGCGACGAGCCCGGCGGCGTTGCCCCACACGACGGTGGGCCGCCGCAGGATCCGTACCGGCACGAGCGGCTTCTGCGCGCTCCGCTCGACGAACCAGAACGCGGTGAGCAGCGCGGCGCCCGCGCCGAGCGCGGCGAGGGTGACCGGCTCGGTCCAGCCGGCCTCGCCGGCGTGGGTGAGCCCGTAGACGACGGCGAGCAGCCCGCCGGTGACGGTGACCGCGCCGGGGACGTCGAGCCGGGGCCGGCCCGCGGGGCGGGAGTCGGCGATGACGGTGGGGGCGACGGCGAGGATCGCGGCGGTCACGGGCACGTTGACGAGGAAGGCCCAGCGCCAGGAGAGCAGGTCGGTGAGCAGCCCGCCGAGCACGGCGCCCGCGGTGAACCCGGCGGACATCAGCGCCCCGTTGAGCCCGAGTGCCCGCTGCCGCAGCGGGCCCTCGGGGAAGGCGGTGGTGAGCAGGGAGAGCCCGGCCGGGGTGACGGCGGCGGTGGCCAGTCCTTGCAGGACGCGGGCGACGAGCAGCATCCCGGGGGAGGTGGCGAGGCCGCCGAGCACGGAGGAGAGGCCGAGCAGCGCCATGCCGCCGAGGAAGAGCCGCTTGCGGCCGAAGAGGTCGGCGATGCGGCCGAAGAGGAGGGTGAAGCCGGCGGCGGCGAGCGCGAAGGCGGTGGCGATCCACTGCAGGTGCGCGAGGGGGAAACCGAGCCCCGTGCCGATGACGGGGAGGGCGACGTTGAGGATGGAGAAGTCCACCGCGACCATGAACTGGGCGCCGAGGAGAAGGGTGAGCACGAGCTTTTGCCGCCCGGTCATGCGCGGGGCGGGGGCCGCGCCGGTGGCGGCCTTGTCGAGCACGGACATGGAGATTCCCTTCGGGCGGGCTAACGGGACTCGTGTTCCGTTAAGCTGAGGTCGAAGGTAGCAGAGAGGGTGCGACTAATGAAACTGGAGAACCGTTAATGAGTTCCGAGCCCGATCCCGGCACCCTCCGGCCCGGCGGCCGTACCGCACGGGTCCGCGCGGCGGTCCTCCGGGCCACCGGGGACGCCCTGGCGGAACAGGGCTTCGCCCACCTCGACCTCGCCGACGTCGCCCGCCGCGCCGAGGTCGGCAAGACCACCGTCTACCGCCGCTGGGGCTCCGCCACCGGGCTCATCGCCGACCTGCTCGCGGACATGGCGGAGCAGTCCGTACCGCGTACGGAGACCGGCACCCTCCTCGGCGATCTGCGCGCCAACGCCCGTCTCGTCCTGGACACCCTCACCGACCCGCGGCAGGGCGCGCTGTTCCGCGCCGTGATCGCGGCGGCCACCTGCGACGACCGCACCGCGGCGGCCCTGCACCGCTTCTACGCCATCCGCATCGCCGAGTGGGCCCCCTGCGTCGAACAGGCGGTGGCCCGCGGCGAACTCCCCGCCGGCACGGACCCGCACGAGGTCGTTCGCGCCGTCTCCGCCCCCCTGTACTACCGCCTGCTCGCCAGCGGCGATGCCCTCGACCCCGCGGCCGCCGACCGCGCCGCCGAGGCGGCGGCAGTGGCGGCGCGGGAGGGGGCGTACGTCGTGTGAGTGCCGAGGGCCCGCGGGGCGTCAGGCGTCGTGCCTGCGCAGGAAGGTCTGCAGGCCCGGCAGGTCGTCGGTGTTGATCCAGTCCACGTTCGCGTCGAGCAGCGTGCGCCACAGGTTGTCGCGCGCCGGGCCCGGGGCGTCGGGCGTGGCCCAGAAGCGAACGGTCTGGCCCTGCTGGTGGGCGGTGTGGACGATGAGGTTCAGCCAGTTGCGCTCGGCGGCCGGCATCGTGCCGGTGCCCTGCCAGGTGAAGCTGGAGTTCCAGTTGCCGCTGACGAGCGGGATGAACGACGCGGGGACACCGGAGTTGAGGTCGTCGTGGCGGCCGTCGTAGAAGGCGTGGCGGAGCTTCTCCGCCTCCATCGGCGCGCGGGCTCCGCGGTCGCCGGAGATGACGGCGGTCACCGCGCGGCGGCGGACCCGGCCGCCGGTGGCGGAGCTGAAGATCGAACCGTAGCCGCGCAGCACCTCGGACAGCGCGCGGTACGTGGGGTCGCCTGCGGTCTTGAGGTCGATGAGCAGTTGCAGGGTCAGCTTGTGGCCCTTGTAGACGCGGCCGCCGTTGGCCCGTATGCGGCGGGCCAGCGGGTCGAGGTAGAGCGCCTGGAGCGTACGGGCCGGGTCGAGCTGCGACTCGTCGTGGGCGACGAGGAGTTGGCCGTCGACCAGCCAGATGTCCGACTCGACGCTGGCGAAGCCGTGGTCGAGCGCGTCGAGGAGCGGGCGCCCGTGGAGGTAGTCGTTGTGCGCGTGCGCCCGCTTCAGCGGCGCGGGGCCGCGGCCCCGGCCGGTGGCGCCGCGCTCGGCGGCCTGGGCGGACGCGGGGAGACCCCCGGCGAGCGCGCCGCCGGCGACGGCGGCGGACAGCGTGGCGACGGCGCGGCGTCTGGAGTAGGCGGACAAGGGTCCCTCCCCTGGTGCGGCGTGCAGGATGGACCGAAGTATCGACGGCGCGGGGCGACTTGCACAGGGTGCCCGCGGTGAACGGGAGTTGGCCGCGTACGGCACGGGCGGCCGGGTCCGGCGCGGGCGGGACAGGCCACCGGCCGGTGACGCAACTGCGGGATCGCGTCGCGAATATCGCGGGCATCCGCGTTGCGAGGCCGACATCGTGAAGAGGGTCAGGAGTTCCCGGGCCGTCCCGCCGGATCTTCGACGGTCGTGAAGGTGGCGTAGTCACGGACGCGTGCCAGCGTCATCACGGCACGTGCCCAGCGTGGCAGCAGCCGTCGTCCCGGGTTGCCGTGGACGCATTCGGGCCGGGCGAGTTCGTGGCGCCGTCCGCGGCGTACCAGATGTCCGCCGCCGGCCGCGAGCGCGTTCTGGATCCAGTGGACGTCCCTGCCGTATGCCAGGGCGATGACCCAGCCGGTCTCCGTGCGGAACGCCTGCACGGGCGTCTGGTACCGCTTGGCGCTGCGGCGGCCGACGTGTTCGATCACGGCGAGGGGTGGCATGCGGCGGGCGAGGGGGAGCACGGCCGGGTTGAGGGTGCGGCTGATCCGGCGGAAGGCGCGCGGCATGGTCATGGCTGGATCTCCTCGTACACGGGTGGCTGGGGTTCGTGGGGCAGGGGGTGTGGCGCAGCCGGCGGCGCCGGGCGGGCCCCGTCCGGGGGCCGCCTCAGGAAAGGGCTTCCTGTGGCTGCGCGCGCGACGGCCGCGGGTCGCCGATCGGTTGTGCGGGGCGGCGTGACGTACGACGGAGTCCGGCGGCGTACAGGGTGATGCCGCCGGCGAGCCAGCAGACGAGCACCAGCGCCGGGCGGAGGCCGCCGGCGCCGTCGAAGTAGGCGACGGAGCGCAGCAGGCTCCCGGTGGCGCCGGGAGGGAGCATCTGGCCGAGCGTTCCCCAGCCGGCCGGGAGGAGTTCGGGGGCGCTGGACAGACCGGACAGCGGATTGCCGAGCACGATGAGCACCACTGCGCCGCAGGCCAGGCCGGCGTTGCCAAGGGCGGTACGCAGGCCGAGGATGGCCCAGGCAGTGGCGGAGATGCCGAGGACCGCGGCGCCCGCGGTCGCCCAGTAGTCCCCGTCGAGCGAGCCGAAGGCGAACTGCAGCAACGCCGTCAGGCTCAGGCCGCCCAGGGCCGCGAAGGCCACAGCCGCCGCGGCCTGGCGCCGGGCACCGCGGACGGCCGCGAGCACGGCAACGCCGCCGATCCAGCCGCCGAGGGCCAGTGGGAGCGCCCCGGCCGCCAGGCCCGCGCCGGTGGGATCGTCGCCCGGCAGCGGACGTACGTCCTCCACGGGCCCGACGGCCCTCCGGCCCGATTCGAGGCTGCGCGCCAGATCGTGCAGGCGTTCGGCCACCACAGGACCGGCCGCGGTGGCCACCAGCAGTCTCGTCTGCGTGGGGGATGTCACGAGGGCTCCGTAGACTTCCCGATCCATGATCATTTCCCGTGCGCCGCGTCTGTTGCCGTGTGCAGCTCCCAGGCGTCCGGCTGCCGCGAGACCAGATGCTCGCGCGTGGCCGCGGCGGAGGACGGCTCACCACCCACGGCTAGGGGCACGTGGTGCGGGCCCGCGTGCAGGGGCGGCAGCGCGAAGGCCGACAGGAGGACGACCAGGAGCGCCGTCAGGATTCCGACGATCACGCCGATTCGTCCCCATTCCGTCCTCGCCGGGCTCGGTTCCGGCATGGGAGCACCTCCAAATAAGAAACTCCTAGTACCTTAAAGCCTCGCACAGGCGGGCACAATAAGAAACCAGGCGATCCTTAAGGAGTGGGATGACCGAGTCCCCCGCAACCCGGCGCCGCGGCAAGGCGCTTGAGACGGCGATCATGCATGCGGTGTGGGAGCAGCTCGCCGACGTCGGCTACGCGGCCATGACCGTCAAGGACGTGGCCGCGCGCGCCCGTACGAGCAAGGCGGTGCTCTACCGGCGGTGGCCGAGCCGCGCAGAACTGGTCTTCGCCGCGATCGTCCACGGGGTGCCGACGCCGGACGACCTTCCCGACACCGGCACCCTCCGGTCGGACACCGCCCAGTTGCTCCAGCAGATCGCCGACAGATTCGCCACCGTCGACACCGACGTGCTGTGGGGACTGCTGGCCGAGAGCGCCCGCGACCCCGAACTCCTCGGCCTGATCCGCTCCGAACTCCTCAGCGACGTACACCGCGGCCCCACGGCGGTGCTCGTCGACCGCGCCGTCGCCCGGGGCGAGGTCGATCCCTCGCGGCTGACCGAGCGACGGATCGCACTGCCGCTGGATCTCCTGCGCAACGAGATACTCGTACGGGGATCGATCACCCCGGAGGCCATCGCCGAGATCGTCGACGAGGTCTTCCTCCCGCTGGTCCGCCCGAATCCGCCGGGCTGAGGACGGGCCCACACGGGCCCTTCGCCGGTCGCCCGAGGGCTGGCGGGCGCCTCACGGAGCTTGGGGACGTCGGAACGAGAACCGCCTCCAGTCCTCATGAGGGCTGCGGATAGCCGATCCCGGAGATGTCCTGGGTCAGGTCCGCCAGAGTGCCCTCTGCGTTCAACGACGACACGAGTTCCCGGCTCAGCGGTCGCAGGGCATACACGTCACCCACCGCCCTCAGATCGATTCCGGAGCCGGACAGGTCGGCACAGGCGGGCGGCCTCCGGCTCCGTGCCGTACGAGCAGGCGGGGGCGCGCTCCGTGCCGTACGAGGGCTCCCCGCCTCAGCTCCTGCCGTACTCGCCGCCCGACGGCCGGGCCCGCTTGAGGATCGCCTCCGTGTCCACCCCCGGCGGCAGCGTGCCGAACGCCAGGCCGCCGTCGCCGTCGAGGCGGCTCGCGCAGAAGGCGTCCGCCACCGCCGCGTCGCCGTGCCGGTGCAGCAGCGCGCCCTGGAGCACCAGCGCCATCGACTCGACCACGCGCCGCGCCCGGTACTCCACCGCCGTCACGTCCGCGAGGTCCCTGCGCAGCCGCCCGATCGCCGCGTCCAGGCGTGCGTCGGCGCCCGCGGCGGCGTCGACCTCGGCGAAGAACGCCGTCACGGTCTCCGGGCTGCGGGCCATCGCGCGCAGCGCGTCGAGCGCGGCGACGTTGCCGGAGCCCTCCCAGATCGACGGCAGCGGCGCCTCCCGGTACAGCCGCGGCATGCCGGACTCCTCGACGTACCCGTTGCCGCCCAGGCACTCCAGCGCCTCCGCGGCGTGCGCGGGACCGCGCTTGCACACCCAGTACTTGGTCACCGCCAGCCCGATCCGCCGGAACAGCGCCTCCTGTTCGGCGTCCGGCCCGCCGGCGGCGCCCGTCTCGCCGCGGTCGACGGCACCCGCAAGGCGCATGCTCGCCACCGTCGCCGCCTCGGCCTCGACGGCGAGGTCGGCGAGCACGTTCGTCATCAGTGGCTGGTCGGCGAGCCGCGCGCCGAACGCCCGCCTGTGCTCGGCGTGGTGCAGGGCCTGGACGACGCCGAGGCGCATGCCGCCCGCGGTGGCGAGGGCACAGTCGAGCCGCGTCATGTTGACCATCTTGATGATGGTCTTCACACCGGCCCCTTCCTCGCCGACGAGGTGGCCGACCGCCCCTTCGTACTCGATCTCGGCGGAGGCGTTGGAGCGGTTGCCGAGCTTGTCCTTCAGGCGCATGAGGCGGAGGGCGTTGCGGGTGCCGTCCGGCAGCACCCGCGGGACGAGGAAGCAGGACAGCCCGCCGGGCGCCTGGGCGAGGGTCAGAAAGACGTCGGACATGGGCGCGGAGGTGAACCACTTGTGGCCGGTGAGCGCGTACAGCCCGTCGCCGTCACCGGTGGGGACGGCGCGGGTGGTGTTGGCGCGTACGTCGGAGCCGCCCTGCTTCTCCGTCATCGACATGCCCGCGATGAGGCCGGACTTGGTGGTGGGCGGGCGAAGGCCGAAGTCGTAGTCGGCGGAGGTCAGCAGGGGCTCGTACGCGGCGGCGAGGCCGCGCGAGGTGCGCAGGGCGGGGACGGCGGCGTACGTCATGGAGACCGGGCACAGGTGGCCGGCGTCGGTCTGGCCCCAGACGAAGAGCTTGGCGGCGCGCGCGACGTGCGCGCCGGGGGTGCGCTGCCGCCAGGGCGCGGCGTGCAGTCCGTGGGCGACGGCGGTACGCATCAGCTCGTGCCAGTGCGGGTGGAACTCGACCTCGTCGACACGGTGCCCGTAGCGGTCGTGGGTACGGAGGACGGGCGGCTGCTCCTCGACGTTGCGGCCCCACTCCTGGGCCTGCGGCCCGCCGGCGAGGAGCCCCAGCTCGCGCACCTCGTCCTCGGCCCAGCCGGCGCCGTGGGCGCGGAGGGACTCCAGGAGGGCGGGGTAGGCGGAGACGTCGTAGGAGGTGAGGGGCGGGGGCTGGTTGGTGACGTCATGCGTCGTCGGCACGGGGGACTCCCAGGGCTCTGAGGGTGAAGGCGACGAGGTGCGCGGGGGTGTGCGGACCGGGGGCGTACGGAACGGGGGCGCGGGAGCCGTCCGCCGCCGCCCCGGAAAGCGGACCGATCAGCGCCTCGGCGCAGGCCCCGACGAGCGCGGCCGCGGTGAGCTGCGGGTCCTGCCGGGGCAGCCGCCCGGAGGCCGAGCCCTCGGCGATGCGGTCGGCGAACACGTCGCGGAACGCCCGCCGGAAGACGAGGCGTTCGGCCTCGACGGCGGTGTCGACGGGCTCGGCGAGCAGCGCGTACGCCAGCCGCGGCCTGCGCAGTGCCCGGCGCGCGAATGTCTCCACGGCGGCGGCGACGCCCTCCGCGGGGTCGGCGGGCCGGCGGGCCGCGGCGGAGACGGCGTCGACCTCGGCGGTGACGACGCTGCGGAACAGCTCGACGGCGAGCACGGACTTGCTGGGGAAGTGGCGGTACACGCTGCCGGTGGCGATACGGGCCCGCGCGGCGACGGCGGCGACGGTGCAGCCGGCGTAGCCCTCGTCGGCGAGGAGCGCGCGGGCGGCGTCGAGGAGGGCGTGCCGCCGGTCGTCCATCCGCGCCTGGACGGCGGGGGTGCGGCGGTAGGGCATGGGAAGGATTGAAGCAGCGATTCACTGCTTCAACAAGACGCCGGGGTGCGATGTCAGTGGGGGGTGCCAGACTCGGAGGCATGAGTGAGGAACTGCTGCTGAGGGATGTGGCGGAGGAGGACCTGGAGGTCTTCCTCGCCCACGAGCACGACCCGGAGAACGTGCGGCGGTCGCACTTCCCGCCGCGCGAGCGGGAGCGTTTCCTGACGCACTGGCGGGAGCGCGTCCTGGGGGACCCGACGGGCCTCGTGCAGACCGTGGTGGTCGACGGGCGGGTCGCGGGGAACGTGGTGGCGTGGTGGGACGGCGACCGGCGGTTCCTGGGCTATGTCCTCGGCCGGGAGTTCTGGGGCCGCGGGATAGGCACGCGCGCGGTAGCCGCGTTCCTGGAGCTGGAACGGCACCGCCCCCTGCACGCGGACCCGTACGTGGGCAACGAGGGCTCGGTCCGGCTGCTGGAGCGGCTGGGCTTCCGCCGGACGGGCTCGGAGTGGAACGGGGAGGACGAGCACGTGATGCTGGTCCTGGGGTAGGGGGACGCTCCCGGGTGATGACGGCCGTTCGCGGGGTACGCGCGGGGTGTCCCGTGGGTACGGTTCTGGTGTCACCTCAGAACGGGAGTCAGTATGTCGGACCATCCCGAAGAGCACATCGGCGACCGTGTGCGTGCGGTTCGGAAGCGCCGCGGGCTGTCGCAGAAGGAACTGGCCGCCGCCGCTGACCTGTCCGTTTCCCTCGTCCGCAAGATGGAACAGGGTGAACGGCGCGACGTGCGGATGGAGACGGCGCACCAACTCGCCCGCGCGCTTGACGTCTCCACGACGCACCTGCTCACCAAGGCCCCGGAGCCGTGGCGGCCGAATGTCCCCGCGGACATCTGGCAGCCGGTCGTGACCGCCCTGGCGGCGCCCCCGCCGCAACTACCCGAGGCGCCCACCGCGGCCGGCGTCAGTGGTGCCCTGGCGGGCGGGCGGGCGCTGTTCGCCACGGAACGGTACGACGACCTCGGCAGAATGCTGCCTGCGCTCCTGCGGGATGTGCGCGCGCTGGAAGGCCCCCAGGCTCGCCGCCTGCTCTATCAGACGATGCAGCTCACAGTCAGCTTCCTGGGTCAGGTACGGCAGTACGAGGCGGCTGCCGACGCCGCTCAACGGACGCTGGACGCTTCGACGGACGCTCTCGACGGGGCCGCCGCGGTGGTGGCTCAGTGCCAGCAGCTCCTGCGCGGAGGTCACTTGACCGAGGTGGCGGAGCTGGCGACCCGGTGGGCCGACGACGTCGAGCCGCGGGTGTCCAAGGCGACGCCGCAGGAATTCGCCGTATGGGGCGGACTGCAGCTCCGCATCGGGGCGGCAGCCGTCCGGGACAACCGGAAGCCGGAGGCCGCAACCGCGCTTCGTATGGCGCGGATCGCCGCGGTGGGCCTGGGCACGGAGGTGGTCACCGCACCCGACTACCTACGTCACTTCGGGCCGGCGACCGTCACCCACCAGCGCGCCGAGCACGCCGCCATCCAGCGGAATCCCGTCAGAGTGCTGAAGCTCCATGACACGGTGAGCAACTGGAGCCCGGCCAGGGGCGGCGGGAAGTCCGGCAGGTGCCGCCACATGCTGGACGTCGCAGACGCCCACCTGCGCCTCCACGACGACGAGCGGTGCGTGCACGTCCTTCGGCAGGTCTGGGACGACGCCCCGCAGTGGATCACCGCGCAGAGGTACGCGCAGGACATCATGGGCCGCGTGATCGAGGGCCGACGGACACTGACACCGGAAATGCGCGAGCTGGCCGACGCGTTGGGAACCCCCATGTAGCGCTGCGTGGCACCCCCCGCCGGGGGCGGTCCAGAGTGCCATGGCGCCCATGGCAACGACGGCCTTACGGTCGGTGACGACCTGATCACCGACGACAGGCGAGCGTCATGGACACCCCCGCCCCACGCACACCCACCCGGCCCACTCTCGCGTTCCTCTACGACCGGCACGCCACGCTGGCGACCGCCGCTCTGGACGAGCGGATAACGCGATGCCGCCGGTACGCCGTCGAGCGGAACTGGGTGATCGCCGGGGAGTGGGTCGACCGGGGTGACCATGCGCTGACGAACTGGCCGCGACCGCAGTGGGACGCGATGACGTACGCCATGCGGCAGTCCGCCGCACGGGCCGTGTGTCTGGTCGACTCGTGGGACCGGATCAGCCGGGACCGGGAGGCCAGTGCGATCCTGCGGCTGGCCGTCCACCAGGCCGGTGGGTGCTGCATGACCACCACCGGCGAGAACGACCTCGAACTCGGCCACGGGCGGATCACCGTAACGGCGCCCGCGCCGCGGAAGGCGTGGCCGTGAGCGATGGTCCGTGGGTCCGTATGTCGGACCCGGTCCACTTACCCGACGTGCGGCCGCTGGTGGAGCCCGAACCCGTCGCCGGATGCGGGCGGTGTGCCGAGCTGGCCGTGGGCCGGACCGCGGCCCGTAGAGCGGGCGATCTGTCCGGCGTCAGCGACGCCAACGTCCTCCTCCGCAGACACCCCGGGCACTGAACTCCCGCCCCCTGGTCCCCGGTACTCGCGCCAGGGGGCGGGCCCGCGGCCGTATCCCGCTAGGTTGGGCCGCACAGACGCGAAGGAGGCGACTCCTCATGGACCACGACCCCCGCCCAGGGGTGGACACCGGTGTGGCGCACTCGGCGCGGGTGTGGAACTACCTTCTCGGCGGCAAGGACAACTACGCCGCCGATCGCGCCGCCGCCGATCAGTTCAAGGCCGTCTTTCCGCAGATCGTCGGCATCGCCCGCGCCGACCGGGCGTTCCTCGGGCGTGCCGTGCGGTTCGCGGTCGGCGAGGCAGGGGTGCGGCAGTTCCTGGACATCGGTACCGGACTGCCGACGATGGACAACACGCACGAGGTCGCGCAGCGCGTCGCGCCGGAGGCGCGCATCGTGTACGTCGACAACGACCCGCTTGTCCTCGCCCACGCCCGGGCTCTCCTGACCAGTGCCCCCGAGGGGCGTTGCAGCTACATCGAGGCCGATCTGCGCCGGCCGGCGGACATCCTCGCCGGGGCGGCGAAGACGCTGGACTTCGGCGAGCCCGTCGCCGTCATGCTGCTCGGCATCCTGCATTTCGTCCCCGATGTCGACGAGGCGTACGGCATCGTCGCCCGGCTGCTCGACGCCGTGCCCTCCGGCAGCTTCCTGGTCGCCACGCACGCCACCATGGATCCCTCGCTCGCCGACGAGACCGAACTGAGGGCGAACGCCGAGGCCCGGGAGGACTGGGACGAGCGGGCGGCGACTCCGCTGTTCCCCCGTGGTCCGGAGGAGTTCGGCCGCTTCTTCGACGGACTCGAACTCCAGGAGCCGGGGCTGGTCTCCATGAGCCGCTGGCGCCCGGAGCCCACCGTGTTCGGCGAGCCCCCGAAGGTCCTGGGGCTGGCCGGAGTGGGCCGTAAACCGTAGCGCTGTGCGGGCCGGGGCCGCGCAGGGCCTACGCCTTGCGCAACAGGTTCGTGTGGTGTGTGCAGGGCCCGTTTCCCCTCACGCCCGCCCAAGGGTATGCCGCTGGTCTGACAGTGCGGGGGCATCGGGGCTCTGAGCTGGTACGTCGTGTCTGTGCGGGCCGGGTGCGGGGGTACGGCGTCGGGCTTGCGGTGCTTCGCCAGGTGGGCCGGGTACGGGGGCACGGCGTCGGGCGAGCCGTGGTGCGTGGGGTGGGCCGGTGTACGGGGGAGCGGCGAAGGGAGAAGGGTGTCGTTGGGGCTCCCCCCGGGCCACCCCGCTTTTGAGTGTGCGGGCCTGCGTCCGCCGTCAAGGGCGTCCCTCTCCGCTGCGCTGCGAGGGGCGTCGCTGCGCGATGGGGCTTCGCCCCACCCCTGACTGCGGACTCCGGCCCGTGACAGACCGGCGGCTATGGGTGGCCCGGAGGGAGCGGGCGCCCTCTGCTGGGACTACGGAGGCGGAGCCCCGCGGACGGGGGACCGGGCCGCCCGGCGTTGGGCTCGTCCCGATCGCCGATGCCCCGGCCGACGTGGCCCGGCAACCGGAGGCGGGCCCGCCGTGTTCGCGGGTGCCCGCGGGGGACGGGGCCGGGCTGCCGGGAGTTGAACCGGGCCGGATCGCGACGCCCCGGAAGACGAGGGCCGGGGTGCCGGAGGCGGGCCGGCGTGGATCGCCGACGCACTCACCCCGCCGTGGCCCGCCACTGACCACCCGGGCCGCGCGACATGCGTGCCGCGGAGACGAACTCGCGGTAACCCATCCTCGAAATCGGCCTAAAACGCCCACTGGGCCGGACTTTCGCTCATCCGTACGCACTCGCGGGACGCGGGCGAGCCGGCCGCGCCTCAGGCGACTCCAAACGGAGGAAACCGAGTCGAACTCGCGGTAACCCATGCCCAATACCAGCTCAAATCGCCCGGTGGGTCAGACTTTCGCCCACCCACGCGCGGCGGCGACGGCGACCGGACAGACCCCAGATCCGTGGGTCTGCCCCCGTCCGCCGGGGAACACCGGCGAGGGGGGTGGCCCGGGGGGAGCCCACGCGACACGGCTACTCCCCTCGCCGCACCCCCGTACACCGGCCCACCTGGCAAAGCACCGCCCACCCGACGCCGTACCCCCGCACCCGGGCCCCGCACCCCCACGCCGTACCAGCTCAGCACCCCGCAGACCCCGCACTGTCGGACCAGCGGCATACCCTTGGGCGGGCGTGAGGGGAAACGGCGGCCTGCACACACCACAGCAGCCTGCCGCCGATCCCGCCGCCCTACGCCGCGCCCTTGCCGCCGCGGACGACGAGCGAGTCCAGCAGCTCCTGAGTCGCCGCCGCGATCTCCTCCACCGCCTTGTCGAACGCCTCGGCGTTGTGCGGCGCGGGGTGGCGGAAACCGGAGATCTTCCGGACGTACTGCAGAGCCGCGGCCCGCATGTCGTCGTCGGTGACGGTGTCGGCGAACGGGGGGCGCAGGGTTTTGATGCTTCGGCACATATGTACGACGGTACGCCGTACCACTGACATCCGGAGAGGACCGGACGCGGGCCGGAAAGGGCGGGGGGTCTACCAGCTCGTGATCAGCAGATGGCCCACGACCAGCGCGACCGCGGCCTGCGCCGTCAGCCAGGCGCGGTGGTCGCGGGCCGGGAGCAGGGCGGCGGCCGGAAGCAGCCAGAGCGTGAACGGCAGCCAGATCCGCTCCGTCTCCGCCTTGCTGAGCCCGGAGAGGTCGGCCGCCACGATGCATGCGAGCCCGGCGACCGCCATCACGGCCACGGCGTACGCGGACGGGGGCGCGGAGCGCCGCGGCCAGGCGGTGCGTACGGCGCGGCGGGTGCCCGCCACCGCCGCCAGGCCCGCGCTGAGCGCCGCGACCGCCAGGTTCGCCCACACCCAGTAGCCGTACGGGCGCTCTCCGCCGAAGCCCTGGTAGTAGCGCTCGTGCAGCAGCTCGTACCCCTCCCACCACCGGAAGCCCGCCGCTGTGAAGGCCACCGCGACCGGCAGCGCACCCAGCGCCGCCCACGGCACCGTCCGCAGCACCGCGCCCCGCCGCCCGCCGCGGGCGGCGTACCCGAGCACCGCCGCCACCGGCAGCACCAGCAGCGTCAGCCCGTACGAGAGGTACACCGCCCACCCCAGCAGCAGCCCCGCACCCGCCGCCGCCACCGCGGGACGCCGGGCCGTCCCCGTCGCGGCGAGCGCCAGCAGCGCCAGGGCCCACGCGGCCACCGCCGCGAAGTAGCCGTCCGCCGACACCCCGGCCCAGATCGCCCACGGCCCCAGCACCAGGAACGGCGCCGCCCGTCGCGTACGCTCCTCGCCGCCCAGCGTCCGCAGCGTCACCAGCACCGCGACCGCCGCGGATCCCCCCACCGTGATGCAGAAGACCCCCGCCCACGCCCCGCCGCCCAGTCCCGCCCGGTCCAGGCCGACGAAGGTGAGGATCGCGGCGGGCGGGTGCCCGGCGATGTGCGCGGGCCAGTTGTCGGGGGTCTGGATGAGGATGTGCCCGGTGAAGGTCCGGACGGCGTGCCCCAGATCGGCGAAGCGGGCGACGCTCTCCGGCCGGGCGTACTCGTTCGGCGCCGTCAGTTGGTCGGCGACGCCCTCCCGCCAGCCGTCGACCAGCGCCAGCGACCAGATCCACGCCATGCCCGCCCCCCACGTGGCGAGGAGCAGCCGCCGCCACGGCAGCCTGTCGGCGAGCGGCGGCCCGTACGCGACGACGGCCGCGGCCACGGCGAGCGCCGCGGGGGTACCGGGCCCGTAGTGCGGCACCCAGACGGCGGACAGGGGCGGGAAGCGTACGTGCAGGACGTCGGAGCCGTTGACGGCCCGCCCGACGACGACGGCCGCGGCGATCGCCAGGGCGGCGAGTCCGGCGGCGAGGAGGTCCCAGCGGCGCCCGGCGGCGGTGACGGCCTCCGCCACCGCTCCGGGGGCAGGGGCGGTTCCGGTTGCTGTCTCCGTACCGGCGGCGGGCGGCCGGGTGGGCGAGGAGGTCACGCCGCCACGCTAGGCAGCCGGGGGGCGCGCGCGCCGGGAACGCGCGGCGACGTCACGCTTTCGTCAGGAGTCGGTGCGGTGATACGGGCGTATCCGCGGCCTACGGTCGGTCCATGTCCGCCGTACGCCCGCCGGCCCCCCACCGGAACCCCCGCCCCGGCCCCGCCGCGGGCCCGGGGTCCGGCCTTCGCCCGCCCGGCCCCTTCCGCCCCGCCTTCTGGCGCAGCCCGCTGCGCGGCCCGTGGTTCACCGCGCTCCTCGGCACGGTCCTCCTCGCCGGCCTGCCCCTGATCCTGCTGACCGGCTTCCTCTCGTACGCCGCCTACAACCCCGGCCTCCCCGGCAACGACACCACCCCCGGCAAGGGCCTCCTCGGCTTCTACCTCTTCTCCTGGCCCACCGACCCGCACTGGCTCTACCGCCTCACCCAGGGCGTCCACGTCACCCTCGGCATCGCCCTCGTCCCCGTGCTGCTGGCCAAGCTCTGGTCCGTCCTGCCCCGCCTCTTCGCCTGGCCGCCGCTGCGCTCCGCCCGGCACGCGCTGGAGCGCGGCTCGACGCTGCTGCTGGTGGGCAGCGGGCTCTTCGAGTTCGCGACCGGCATCGTCAACATGCAGCTCTTCTACGTCTTCCCCGGCTCCTTCTACGCCCTCCACTTCTACGGCGCCTGGGTGTTCCTCGCCGCCCTCGCCGTCCACCTCGCCACCCGCGTCGGCAAGCTGCGCCGCGGGCTGCACGACCGGGGCATGGACGAGCTGCGCGCCACAGAACCCGAGCCGCCGACGATCTCGCGGCGGGGGGCCGCGGCGCTGGTGGGCGCCGGTTCGCTGGGCCTGGTCGCGGTCACCGCGGGGCAGAGCATCGGCGGCCCGCTGCGCCGCACCGCGCTCCTGGCCCCGCACGGAGGCGGGAACCCGGGCGAGGGGCCGAACGGCTTCCAGATCAACAAGACCGCCGCGGCCCTCGGCATCGAACCGGCCGACATCGGCGAGCGCTGGCGGCTGGTCGTACGCGCCGGGCGGGGCCGCCCCGCGGTGCTCACCCGGGCGGAGCTGCTGGCCCTGCCGCAGCACACGGCGGAGTTGCCGATCGCGTGTGTGGAGGGGTGGTCGACGGACGACCAACTGTGGCGCGGGGTCCGGCTCGCGGACCTGGCCGCGCTGGTGGACGCGGGGGAGGGGGACGGGGTGTTCGCGGAGTCGGCGCAGCGGAAGGGTGCGTTCCGTGCGGCGTCGCTGCGGGCCAACCAGGTACGCGATCCCCGGTCGTTGCTGGCGCTCCACGTCAACGGCGCGGCGCTGTCGCGCGATCACGGGTATCCGGCGCGGATCATCGTCCCGGCGAACCCGGGTGTGCACAACACGAAGTGGGTCACGAGGCTGACGTTCGGGGAGCTGCCGTGAGCGCGGTTCGCCCTCCGGGCGGATCCGGGCGGGAGCCGGGGGCGGAGGAGCCGGACGCGCAGGGTGCCGGGCACCCGGGTGCGCGGGATGCCGTGGGGCCGGACGCGCGGGACGTACGGCACGCACATGACGCACGGGACGCGCCCCACGCACCTGACGCACGTGACCCGGGGGGTGTGCGGGATACGCCGGACACCGAAGGGACTGCGGAGCGGCCGGACGGAGGCGGATCGCGTACGGAACGGGCCCCCGGGTCCGTGGGCCACCGCCTCCGCGCGCTCCTCCGCCGCACGCCCGCCCCCGCGGCCGTACGCCGTCTGCTCGCGCCCGGTCCGCTCCCCACCCTCGTCCTCCTCCTCGCCTCCTTCGCGCTCACCGGCTACGCCGGTGTCCGGCTCTTCGACAAGGACCCCCTCGGCGTTGCGCTGTGGCTGGCCGGTGCGGCGGTGCTGCACGACCTGGCGCTGGTGCCCCTGTACTCGCTCGCCGACCGCGGCGCACAGCGCGTCCTGGGGCCGCGGCTGGTGAACTACGTCCGCTTCCCGGCCGCCATCTCCGGGCTGCTGCTGCTCGTCTACTTCCCGCTCATCACCCGCCAGGTGGGCCGCTACGAGACGATCACCGCGCTGCCCGCCGACGCCTTCCTCCACCGCTGGCTGCTCCTCACCGCCGCGCTGTTCGCGGCGTCCGCTCTGGTGCTCGCAGCGCGGCGAACCGTCGCCCGCCCGCGGTCCAGCGGTCCTCCTCCCGCCAGCGGCCCGCCGCCGCGTACCTGAGCAGGGCGGGCAGCCCGACCCGGGCCCAGGGGAAGCCGTGGTGGGCGCGGTCGGCGCGGCGGCCGGCGGGGTGGCCGCGGGTCCCGTCGGTGACGTGGACGTGCACGCGCTCGTCCACGTCGTCGTCCGCGGCGGCCTCCACGACCAGCCGCCCCCGCGGGCGCAGCAGGGCGGCGGCACGGGCGAGGAGGGCGGCGGGGTCGCCGCCGATGCCGACGTTGCCGTCGACGAGCAGCGCGGTGCCCCAGCGGCCCTCGCCGGGCAGCGGCTCGAACACCGACCGGCGCAGCGCGGCGGCGCCCCGCGACCGGGCGTGCGCGACGGCCGCGGAGCTGACGTCGACGCCGAGCGCGGGACGCCCCAGCGCCGCCAGCGCGGCCACGAGCCGACCGGGCCCGCAGCCGATGTCCAGCACGGGCCCGGTGCACCGCCGCAGCACGGTCACGTCACCCCCGTCGGGCACGCCGCACCACCGCTCCACGTCGAGCGGCAGCAGCCAGCCGTCGCCCCGCCGGAGGAAGAGCGGCCCGGCGCCGCTGCGCAGGGCACGGGCGTAGGGGTCGGCACGGTCCCAGGCGTCGCCGGGGGAGTCCGGGGGCGAGGGCGGCGGGAGAGCGGCGGGGTGGGAAAGCGGGGGGCCCGGCGGGGCGCCGGCGGGTCGTGGGCCGTACGGACCGGGCGCGGGCGGCCGGGCGGGTGGGGTGCCCCCGGGCCGGGGCGCGCCGGGCCCGGCCGCGTCGGCCCGAGGGCCGAGGGCGGCGGCTGCGTCCGGGTGGGGGTCGGGCGGGCGGCGGGGTGAGGGCGACGTCATCCGGCGGCTCGGCCGAGTGCCACGCCGTCCGCCGCCCCATCGGCCACCGCCGCGGCGGCGGCTGCGGTCGCGCGGTCCCGGGCTGCCAGGCGGTGCGCCGTGGCGGCGAAGCGGCTGCCCGGGGCGGTGGCTTCGGCGACCGGTGGGACGTCCGCCGGGGTGTCCACGTCGCGCAGCGGCGGCAACTCCCGCACGCGCAGGCCCGCCTCCCGCAGCCTGCGGTGCTGCGCGGCGCCGGTGTGGGGCGTCGACATCGGTACGCCCCGCAGCAGTTCCGGGTCCGGCCGCGCCAGCCCCAGCGCCCAGAAGCCGCCGTCCGGCGCCGGGCCGAGGTAGGCATCGCAGGCCGACCAGGCGTCGTCGGCGAGGGCGGGCGCCAGCAGGGCGGCGGTGAGTTGCGGGGTGTCCATGCCGACGAGCAGCGCGGGGCCCGTACATCCGCCGAACGCGGCGGCCAGCCGCTCGTCGAGCCCGCCGGCGGCCTGCGGTACGACGGTGAAGCCCGGCGGCAGCCAGTCGCCGGGAGCGCCGTCGAGCACGAGCACGCGGCGCCGGGCGGGCAGGTCCCGTACGACGGCGAGGGTGTCGGCGAGCGCGGCCTCCGCGAGCCGGGCGGCTTCGGCGGGGGTGTACGCGGGGGTGAGCCGGGTCTTGACCCGGCCGGGCCGGGGCTCCTTGGCGATGACGAGCACGGTGACCCCGCCACTCACCGCCCGGCCCCCGCACCCCGGCCGCCCGCGGCACCACCACCGCCGGAGCGACGTACCGCCCCGCCGGCCCCGGACGCCCGGGTCCCGGCGCCGCCGCCCTCCGGACGGCCGGAACCCGACCGGGGTCCCGCCCCGGGACCGGAGCCCGCCCCCGAGCCCGCGGCTGCGCCCGCCCCCGCGCCTGCGCCGCCGCCACCCGCGCCCGCGCCTGGATCCCCGGCAGCCGTCGTCTCCCCCGTTCCTCCGCCCGCCTCCGGACGCGCACCCGCACCGGCTCCAGCGCACGACCCCGATCCCTCCGCGCCCCCGTGGCCTCCCGCACCCGCCGGGACGTTCCGCAGGACGCCGCTCATGTCGTGGACCGCCTGCCATGTCCCCCGCCACGTGCCCGTCACCTTCGACTTCCCCGTCCGCGGCGTGTACGGCACCGGCAGTTCCGCGATCCGCCACCCCGCGTCCGCGGCCCGTACCACCGTCTCCAGCGGGTATCCGCTGCGCCGGTCCGCCACGTCGAGATCCAGCAGCGCCGCCCGCCGGGCCGCCCGCATCGGGCCCAGGTCGTGCAGCCGCACCCCGGTGCGGCGGTACAGCATGCGGGCCAGCGCCGCGTTGCCCGCGCGGGCGTGCAGCGGCCACGCCCCGCGCGTCGTCGGGCGGCGGCGGCCGAGGACGAGGTCGGCCGTGCCGGCGGTGACGCGGTCGGTGAGCAGGGGCAGCAGGCCGGGGTCCAGCGAGCCGTCGCAGTCGCAGAAGCAGACCAGCTCGGCCGTGGCCGCCCGCAGGCCCGCCGCGCAGGCGGCGCCGAAGCCGCGCCGCGGCTCGTGCACGACGGTGGCGCCGAGGCCGCGGGCGAGGTCGCCGGAGCCGTCCGTGGAGCCGTTGTCCACCACGATCGCGCGCCAGCCGGCGGGGATCCGGTCCAGCACCCAGGGCAGCGCGGCGGCTTCGTCCAGACAGGGGAGTACGACGTCGGTCATGGCCCCCACCCTACGAGCGCAAATGACGCATACCGGACGCGAGGTTCTTACGAATCACGGACGTCGCCCGCCGCCATCCGTTCGGCCCCCGCCGCCGTCCCCCCGGCCGTGCCACGCTGACGCCATGGACCTCGTCCCGCCCGCCAGGACCCGGCCGACCGGCCGGCCGGCCCGCGTGCTCGTCGTCGACGACGACCCCACCGTCGCCGAGGTCGTCGCCGGCTATCTCGACCGTGCCGGCTACGCCGTCGACCGCGTCGAGGACGGCCCGCAGGCGCTGGCCGCCGCCGCCTCCGCGCGCCCCGACCTCGTCGTGCTCGACCTGATGCTGCCCGGCATGGACGGGCTGGAGGTCTGCGCGAAGCTGCGTGCCACCGGCCCCGTACCGGTGATCATGCTCACCGCCCGCGGCGACGAGGACGACCGCATCCTCGGCCTCGAACTGGGCGCCGACGACTACGTCACCAAGCCCTTCAGCCCTCGCGAGCTGGTGCTGCGCGTGGAGTCCGTGCTCCGCCGCAGCCGCGCCGTGGCGCCCCGCGGCGGCGAACTGAGCGGCGCCGGGCTCACCGTCGACCCCGCGGCGCGCCGGGCCGCCAAGCACGGGGCCGAGCTGGCGCTGACCCTGCGGGAGTTCGACCTGCTCGCGCACTTCCTGCGGCACCCGGGGCGGGTGTTCGGGCGGGAGGAGCTGATGCGGGAGGTGTGGGGCTGGGAGTTCGGCGACCTGTCGACGGTCACGGTGCACGTACGGAGGCTGCGCGGCAAGGTCGAGGACGACCCGGCCAGGCCCCGGCTGATCACCACGGTCTGGGGCGTCGGCTACCGCTTCGACGCCGCGGTACCGGACCGGGCGTACGACGGCGCCACGGGCCCGGAGCGCGAGACCGGCCTCCGACCCGGCCCCGGCCTCCGGGGGGAGCGCCCGTGAAGGACATCCTCCTCATGGCCGCCTTCGCCTTCCTCGGCGCCGCCGTCGCCGGCCTCCTCGGCGCGGTCGCCCTGCGCCTGCTGCGCAACCGCTCCCTCGTCGTCTCCGTCTCCGTCGTCGCCGCGACCGCCGTCACCGCCATGCTCCTCGGCACCCTCGCCGTCGCCCGGGAGATGTTCCTCTCCGGCCACGACCTCACCGTCGTCAGCATCGTCTGCCTCATGGCCGCCGTCGTCGCCCTCGCCACCGCCGTGCTCCTCGGCCGCTGGGTCGTCGCCCGCAGCAACGCGCTGGCGGCGGCGACCCGTTCGTTCGGCCACGACTTCGACGCGGGCGGTTCCTTCGCGCCCCCCGCGGGCGGCGCGACCGCCGAGCTGGCGGCGCTGAGCCGGGAGTTGGCGGCCACCGCCGAGCGGCTGGCGCAGTCGCGGCAGCGGGAGCGGGCGCTCGACGCCTCCCGGCGCGAGCTGGTCGCGTGGATCTCGCACGATCTGCGTACGCCCCTGGCCGGGCTGCGCGCCATGGCGGAGGCGCTGGAGGACGGCATGGCCGCGGACCCCGTGCGCTACCACCGGCAGATCCGCGCCGAGACCGAGCGCCTCGACGCCATGGTCGGCGACCTCTTCGAACTCTCCCGCATCCACGCGGGCGCCCTCGCGCTCGCGCCCACCCGGATGTCGGTCCACGACCTCGTCGGCGACGCGCTCGCGGGCGCGGATCCGCTGGCGCGCGAGCGCCGCGTACGGCTCGTCGGCGAGCCGCCGGAGCCGGGGGCGGCGGTGCCGGTGGAGGTCGACGGCAAGGAGATGACACGGGTGCTGGGCAACCTCCTGGTCAACGCCATCCGGCGCACCCCCGCCGACGGCACGGTCGCGGTGACCGTCGCGGTCCGGGAAGGGGAGGGCGCGGCGGTCGTCGTCTCGGTCACCGACCAGTGCGGCGGGATCCCGGAGGAGGACCTGGCGCGGGTCTTCGACACGGGGTGGCGGGGCAACCACGCGCGGACGCCGGTGCCGCCCGCGGGGGCCGGGCTGGGGCTGGCGATCGTGCGGGGGATCGTCGAGGCGCACCGCGGGCACGCGGAGGTGCGCAACGTGCCGGGCGGCTGCCGCTTCGAGGTCACGCTCCCCGCGGCCACGGGCTGACGCGTCAGGGCGCCGCTCCCAGCGGCGACTTCGCGAACTCCGTCACCCCGTCCGCGAACCCCACCGCCGGCCGCCATCCCAGCTCCGCCCGCAGCCGCGCCGAGTCCGCCGTGATGTGCCGTACGTCCCCGAGCCGGTACTCGCCCGTGATCCGCGGCGCGGGGCCGCCGTACGCCGCGGCCAGCGCCGCCGCCAGCTCGCCGACGGTGCGGACGTCCCCGCTGCCCGCGTTGTACGCCGTGAGCACGCCCGCCGCCGGGCCGTCCTCGTCCCCGTACACCGCCTCCAGTGCCCGGACGTTGGCCTGTGCGACGTCCCGTACGTGGACGAAGTCCCGCCGCTGCGCCCCGTCCTCGTACACCCGCGGCGCCTCGCCCCGCTCCAGCGCCGAGCGGAAGAAGGAGGCGACGCCGGCGTACGGGGTGTCGCGGGGCATCCCGGGGCCGTAGACGTTGTGGTAGCGCAGGGACACCGCACGCGCGCCGGTGACGCGCGCCCACACGCCCGTGAGGTGCTCCTGGGCCAGCTTCGTCGCCGCGTACACGCTCCGCGGGTCCACCGGGGCGTCCTCCGCCACCAGGCCCGGCGCCAACTCCGCGCCGCAGTGCGCGCACCGCGGCTCGAAGCGCCCGCCCGCGAGGTCCGCCGCCGCCCGCGGCCGCGGCCGTACGGCGCCGTGCGCGGCGCAGTCGTAGCGCCCCTCCCCGTACACGACCATCGACCCCGCCAGCACCAGCCGCCGCGCTCCCGCTTCGGCCATGGCGGCGAGGAGCACGGCGGTGCCGAGGTCGTTGACGCCGACGTACGCGGGCGCGTCCGCGAAGTCCTCGGTGAGGCCGACCATCGCGGCCTGGTGGCAGACGGCGTCCACGCCGGCGAGCGCCGCCGCGACGGCGTCGCGGTCGCGTACGTCGCCGCGCAGGTACGTGCCGCACATACGGCCGGGCGGTCCCCCGTCCCGTACGTCCAGCACCACCGCCTCGTGCCCCCGCTCCGCGAGGGCGGAGACCACGTGCGATCCGATGAACCCGGCGCCGCCGGTGACGAGTACGCGCATGCCGGCGAGCCTAGGGTCGCCGGGGGCGGCGGGCGCCGGCTGCCACGCCCACCGTCATACTCCGGTAAGAGCCAGCCCTATCCAGGAATCAAGACAGATATTCCTACTCTTTCGAGCGATTGCTGCCGCTTTGCGCCGAAGCCTAGCTTCGGTGCCATGACGACCTCGCCAGAAGAAACGTCCGCGTCCGTCGAACTCCCCGCCCGGCTCAGCCTCGACACCGCCGCCGCGCGGAACCTCACGACCACCACCAAGACGCCCCCGCAGATGCAGGGGATCTCCTCCCGCTGGCTGCTCAAGGCGCTGCCGTGGACGGAGGTCAAGGGCGGTGCGTACCGGGTGAACCGGCGCCTCACCCACACGCTCGGCGACGGACAGGTCGAGTTCACCTCCGTCGGCGGCGAGGTGCGCGTCATCCCGCAGGAGCTGCGCGAGCTGCCGCAGTTGCGCGCGTTCGAGGACGAGGAGGTGCTGACGGCGCTGGCCGACCGGTTCGAGCAGCGGGAGATCGCGCCGGGGGACGCGGTCGTGTCCGCGGGGGCGGCGGCGGACCAGGTGGTGCTGGTCGCGCACGGGCGGCTGGAGCGGGTCGGCACCGGGAAGTACGGGGACGAGACCGTCCTCGGCGTCCTCGCCGACGGCGACTACGTCGGCGGGGAGGCGCTCCTCGAATCCGACGGGACATGGCCGTTCACGGTGCGGGCCCAGACCCGCGGCACGGTGCTGGTCCTCCCGCGCTCCGCGCTCGACGAGCTGCTGGCGCAGGCGGCGGGGCTGCGCGCGCACCTGGAGGCGTTCGGCTCCCTCCCGCAGCAGCGGCAGAACAGCAAGGGCGAGGCGGAGATCGAGCTGGCCTCCGGCCACCACGGCGAGGCGGACCTGCCCGGCACGTTCGTGGACTACGAGCTGACGCCCAGGGAGTACGAGCTGGAGGTCGCGCAGACCGTGCTGCGCGTCCACAGCCGGGTGGCCGATCTGTACAACGACCCGATGAACCAGGTCGAGCAGCAACTGAGGCTGACCGTCGAGGCGCTGCGCGAGCGCCAGGAGCACGAGCTGATCAACAACCGCTCGTTCGGCCTGCTGCACAACGCCGACCTCAAGCAGCGCATCCACACCCGCTCGGGCCCGCCCACGCCCGACGACCTGGACGAGCTGATCTCCCGCCGCCGGCAGACGCACGTGCTGCTGGCGCACCCGCGGGCGATCGCGGCCATCGGCCGGGAGTGGAACAAGCGCGGCATCTACCCGCCGCGCACGGAGTACCTGGGCAGCGAGGTCAACAACTGGCGCGGCATCCCGCTGCTCCCCTGCAACAAGATCCCGATCACCCGGGAGGGGACCAGCTCGGTGATCGCGATGCGGCTCGGCGAGGCCGACCAGGGCGTGGTGGGGCTGCACCAGACCGGGCTGCCGGACGAGATCCGGCCGGGGATGAACGTCCGGTTCATGGGGATCAGCGACAAGGCGATCATCTCGTACCTGGTGAGCGTCTACTTCTCCGCGGCGGTGCTCGTCCCCGACGCGCTCGGCATCCTGGAGGACGTCCAGGTCGGCGCCCACTGACCGGGAGGTGAAGGCACCCGGCCGGCCCCGCGGAAGGAACCGCGCCGGCCGGGTGCCGCCCCCCGGCCGGCCTCGGCCCGTCCTCAGCCCGGCCACGTCCAGTCCGCCACCTCCGGCAGGTCCGTGCCGTGCTCGCGGATCCAGGCGTGGTGCCTGCCGCGTACGTCCTCCATCCGCTGCCGCACCGCCGCAGCCCGCACCGCCAGGCCGGGGACGCGGTCGATGACGTCCATCACCAGCCGGTAGCGGTCGAGGTCGTTGCGTACGACCATGTCGAAGGGCGTGGTCGTGGTGCCCATCTCCTTGTAGCCCCGCACGTGCAACTGGTCGTGCCCCGCGTGCCGGTAGGCGAGCCGGTGGATCAGCCACGGATAGCCGTGGTACGCGAAGATGACCGGTGTGTCGCGGGTGAACACCGAGTCGAACTCCCGGCCCGTCATCCCGTGCGGATGGTCCTCGTGCGGCATCAGCCGGGCGATGTCGACGACGTTGACGACCCGTACCGCCAGCTCCGGCAGGTGCTCGCGCAGCAGCCCCGCCGCGGCCAGCACCTCCTGCGTCGGCACGTCCCCGGCGCACGCCAGCACCACGTCCGGCGCCTCGCCGGTGCGTTCGGTGCCGGCCCACTCCCAGATGCCGACGCCGCGCAGGCAGTGCGCCCGTGCCTGCTCCAGCGTCAGCCAGTCGAACGACGGCTGCTTGCCGGCGACGACGACGTTGACGACGTCGCGGGTGCGCAGCACGTGGTCGGCCACGCACAGCAGGGTGTTGGCGTCCGGCGGCAGGTAGACCCGTACGACGCCGGGGCTCTTGTTGAGGATGTGGTCGACGAAGCCGGGGTCCTGGTGGCTGAAGCCGTTGTGGTCCTGCCGCCAGACGTGCGAGGTCAGCAGGTAGTTGAGCCCGGCGACCGGCGCCCGCCAGGGCTCCTCGTACGCGGTCTGGATCCACTTGATGTGCTGCGCGGCCATGCTCGCGACGATGTGCGCGAACGCCTCGTACGAGGAGAACAGCCCGTGCCGGCCGGTGAGGACGTACCCCTCCAGCCAGCCCTGGCACAGATGCTCGGAGAGCACCTCCATGACCCGGCCGTGCGGCCCGTGGTGCTCGTCGGTCCGCTCCGTCTCCGCCTGCCACGCGCGGTCGGTGACCTCGAACAGCTCCTGCAGCCGGTTGGACGCGGTCTCGTCCGGGCCGAAGACGCGGAAGTCGCGGCGCTCGGCGGTATCCGCCATCACCTGCCGCAGCATGGCGCCGAGCACCCGGGTCGGCTCGTGCATCCGCCCGCCGGGCCGGTCGACCGCGACGGCGTACGTCTCGGGCCCCGGCAGCGGCAGCGCGCGCAGCAGCCGGCCGCCGTTGGCGTGCGGGTTGGCACCGAGGCGGCGGTCGCCGTGCGGCACGCAGGCCAGCACCTGGGGGCGCGGCCGGCCGTCGGCGCCGAAGAGCTTCTCCGGCTCGTACGAGCGCAGCCACCGCTCCAGCTCCGCCAGGTGCTCGGGGTTCTCGCGCACCTCGGGCAGCGGCACCTGGTGGGCGCGCCACGTGCCCTCGACCGGTGTGCCGTCGACGTCCTCGGGTCCCGTCCAGCCCTTGGGGGTGCGCAGCACGATCGCCGGCCAGCGGGGGCGCCCGCGCAGGCCGCCGCGGGCGCGCGCGGTCTCCTGGAACTCGGCGATCCGGTCGAGCGCCGTGTCCATCGCCGCGGCCATGTCCCGGTGGACGCGCGCGGGGTCGTCCCCGCCGACGTGCAGCGGCTCGTGGCCGTAGCCGCGCAGCAGCTCGTCCAGCTCGCGCTGCGGGATACGGGAGAGCACGGTGGGGCCGGCGATCTTGTAGCCGTTGAGGTGCAGGACCGGCAGCACGGCGCCGTCGTACGCGGGGTCGAGGAACTTGTTCGCGTGCCACGACCCGGCCAGCGGCCCGGTCTCCGCCTCGCCGTCGCCGATGACGCAGGCCGCGACGAGCCCGGGATTGTCGAAGGCGGCGCCGTAGGCGTGCGCGAGCGAGTAGCCCAGCTCGCCGCCCTCGTGGAACGACCCGGGGATCACCGGCGCCACATGGCTCGGTGTCCCGCCCGGGAAGGAGAACTGCCGGAACAGCCGCGCCATCCCGGCGGCGTCGCGCGAGACGTCGGGGTGCACCTCCCCGTACGACCCGTCGAGCCACGCCCCGGCGTAGACGGCGGGACCGCCGTGGCCGGGGCCCCAGACGCAGACGGCGTCGAGGTCGCGGGCGCCGATGACGCGGTTGAGGTGGGTGTAGACGAGGTTGAGGCCGGGGCAGGTGCCCCAGTGGCCGAGCAGCCGCGGCTTGATGTCACCGGGCGTCAGCGGCTCGGTGAGCAGCGGGTTGCGGGTGAGGTAGATCTGGCCCGCGGCCAGGTAGTTGAGGGCGCGCCAGTGGGCGTCGAGGTCGGCCAGCTCCTGCTTCTTCATCGTCGTCCCATCGACGAAGGGGGTGGTAGGCGGTACGGGCAAGTCTTACGGCCCGGGGGCGCGCTCACCACCCGACGGCACGCGACGCGCGCCCGCCCGCCCCGGACGGCCCCGCTATCACCCGAATGGCAGGTACGGCTCGCGCGAAACGCGGGGTACGGGTGGGACAGACTGCCACGTATGTGGACGGCGAACCCGGGGACCGGTGATCAGATGGCCGTGTCGGTGTCGGTCGTGCTGCTGCTCTTGGTGCTGGCCGTGGTGTTTCTGCGCAGCGGTTCACTGAAGACCTCGCACGCCGTGGTCTGTGTGCTCCTCGGCTTCTATCTCTCCGGAACCACCGTGGCCCCCACGATCCAGTCCGGTCTGGAGGCCACGGCGAACGTGGTGAGCAGCATCCGGCCGTGAATGTGGCCGGGCCGGGAACTATTCGGTACCGCCTTGTGCGTTGAACCCTCGGGGGATGGCCTTGGTGGGTGCCTGATCGGAATCAAGCGCGCACGCTGTGTGCACGTGCATTTGCGCGTGCACCTAGCCGCCAACACAGCTATGATCCCCGACAGTTGACATTGGCAACCACCTTGGAGAAGCGCTGTGGCCCACGCATACAACGGCATTGCGGCCAGAGATCTTCACGGCGCCGCCTGGCAGAAGAGCCGGCACAGCAACTCGCAGGGTTCCTGTGTGGAGTTCGCCAGACTTCCCGGCGGCGAGATAGCCGTTCGCAATTCCCGATTTCCCGAAGGACCCGCCCTCGTCTACACCCGTGCCGAGGTAGAGGCGATGCTGCTGGGCGTCAAGGACGGAGAGTTCGACCATCTCATAGTTGACTGACACCCCCCTATTCCCGGCTGCACCGTCAGCTTCTGCCATCGGCGGGCCGACACCGCGGCCGGCTGTCATCCGGATCCCGGCTGAGATATCGCCCACAGCAGGCGTTGATCGCGGTACGTCCGTCGATCCGCACAGAATGCGATCGCTTCCTTTCCGTCCGCGAACGGTCCCGGAGCGTGAATCACCCGGTATCCAGGGCGCGGCGAAGCGTTGCCGTCGCCGCGCACAGTTCCGCCTCCGGCACTTCGGCCCGGACGTTCGCGACCCCGTCGTCGCGTGCCGCCGCGCCTCGGCGCAGGGCTGGGAGGCCGGTGACGCGTTCCACGAATCGTTCAGCGGGGGCGAATCGGAAGAGCGCGCGGCGGACGAGGGCGAGGAGGGCGCGCCGGCGCGCCCGTAAACCGGACCCCGGGCGGCTCCGGCCCTCGGGCGGTCCCGGACGCGCCGGCCCGCTGCGGTGCCCGCCGCGCGGCGTCCCGCTGCTGCCCGCTCCCCGGGCAAGCCTCGGCAGCGGGCAGCGGGCAGCGGGCAGCGGGCAGCGGGCAGCGGTCGACGGTCGACGGCCGGTCGGACGGGTGCAGGTGCCGGAGTGGACGTAAGGGGAGTTCGCCCGCGGGCCGTCAGTCCGCCGCCGGCGACGGCAGGTGGAACACCGCCCACACCACCTTGCCGCGCAGTGAGCCGTCCAGCGGGTGCCAGCCCCAGCTGTCGCTGAAGGAGTCGACCAGATAGAGCCCGCGCCCGGACTCGGCGCCCACGTCGGCCACCCCGGCCACCGGACCCGCGGTGCTCGGGTCGCGTACGGCGCACACCAGCCGGGACGCCCAGCGCAACAGGTGCAGCCGCACCGCGGGGTCCTGTCCGTTGCAGCCGGTCAGGGCGTGCCGGAGCGCGTTGGTGACCAGCTCCGAGACGACCAGTGCGACATCGTCGCTGAGGTCGGTCAGCTCCCAGTGCCGCAACGTGGTGTGCGTAAAGGCGCGCGCGCCGCTCACTGACTCGGGGCTGCCGGATATCGCACAGGATGCGGCACCGTCGACGGGGCCGGAGTCCAGCGGGGGCAGCCCTCGCCATAAGGGCGCGAGCACGGCTGCTGCTTCGGTCCCCATGCGCGGCACTCCCCAGTCGCGTGCGTGTCTGTCGTCACCGTGCGAGTGCCCATGCTTCCGAATGCCTTTGGCAGATGCAAGGGCAGATGCACGTGCACGCGCGAGGAATGTCTAGCAACTTACCGGTTCATGGGCATTGCCCGACAAGATTTTCTCGGTTGGGTAACCGTTCGGGCACGCAATGATACGGAGTGGTGGCAGTATGGGCCGGTGGCGCCGGGGGCGCGCTTGTAGTGCCATGTCCTTTGTAAGTGCCATGTCGCCGAGGTGGGTGGAGGGCTCCGATGGCCGTGGACGGATCAAGCGGATCGGTCGTGCGCCGTATCCTGCTGGGCTCCCAGCTCAGACGGTTGCGGGAAGAACAGGGGATCTCGCGCGACGCCGCCGGATACGCGATCAGGGCCTCGGAATCCAAGATCAGCCGGATGGAGCTGGGCCGGGTGAGTTTCAAGAGCCGAGACGTGGAGGACCTGCTCACGCTGTACGGCGTGACCGATCAGACCGAGCGCGACGCCCTCGTCGGCCTCGTCAGCGAGGCGAACACGGCCGGGTGGTGGCACAGCTACAGCGACGTGCTGCCGGGCTGGTTCCCCACCTATGTGGGACTGGAGTCGGCCGCCGCCGGTATCGACGTGTACGAGGTCCAGTTCGTGCACGGCCTGCTGCAGACCGAGGAGTACGCGCACGCGGTGGTCACCGCGGGCCTGCCCCTCTCGCCCGCCGAGGCGGACAAGCGCGTGGGCGCCCGGCTGGAGCGGCAGAAGAGGCTGTACGCCGAGCACCCCGCCCAGCTCAGGGCGGTCCTCGACGAGGCCGCGCTCAGCCGCCCGTACGGCGGCAGGCAGGTGATGCGCAAGCAGTTGCAGCACCTCCTCGACGCCTCCGAGATGCCGAACGTGTCGCTGCGGATCATCCCGCTGGCGCAGCACGGCCACACCCCCGACTCCGGCGCCTTCACGATCCTGAGCTTCCCGGAGGAGGACCTCTCCGACGTCGTGTACGTGGAGCATCTGACGAGCGCCCTCTACCTGGACAAGCCGGAGGACGTCGCGACGTACACGAAGGCCATGGACCTGCTGCGCGTCGCCGCCCAAGACGAGACGGAATCACGGGAGTTGCTGCACAGGCTCATCCGGGAGGTGTAGCGAGGGCGCTTTCGCGCACCAGTACGATGGCGGGTCAGCGGTCACAGCCGTGCCCGCCGTCCGCTGTGCGCAGGGGGGTGCAGCCTCGCTCATGTCTCTCTTCTCCGACCTGGCCCTGCAGTACATCGACGGCAAGTGGTGTCCCGGCGCGGGCTCGTGGGACGTCATCGACCTCGACCCGTACACCGGCGAGCAGCTCGCGGCCGTCACCGTCGCCACCGCCGCCGAGGTGGACGCCGCGTACCGCGCGGCGGAGCGGGCCCAGCGGCTCTGGGCGGAGCGCTCGCCGTACGAGCGGCGGCTGGTCTTCGAGCGCGCGCTGCGGCTCGTGGAGGAGCGCGAGGAGGAGATCACCCGCGCGATCGTGGCGGAGCTGGGCGGCACGCGCCTGAAGGCCGCCTTCGAGATCGCCCTCACCAAGGACGTGCTGCGCGAGTCCGTGTCGTACGCGCTGCGCGCCGAGGGCCGGGTGCTGCCCTCGCCGACGCCCGGCAAGGAGAACCGCGTCTACCGGCTGCCCGTGGGCGTCGTCGGCGTCATCAGCTCGTACAGCTTCCCGCTCTTCCTGGCCGCGAAGTCCGTGGCGCCCGCGCTCGCGCTCGGCAACGCCGTGGTGCTCAAGCCGCACAACCACTCACCCGTCGTCGGGGGCACGCTGCTCGCGTGGCTCCTCCAGGACGCCGGGCTGCCCCCCGGGCTGCTGAACGTCGTCGTCACCGACACCGCCGAGATCGGCGACGCCTTCATCGAGCACCCGGTGCCGCGCGTGCTGTCCTTCACCGGCTCCACCGAGGCCGGCCGGCACGTCGCGGGCGTCGCCGCCCGGCACTTCAAGCGCACGGTGCTGGAGATGAGCGGCAACTCGGCGATCGTCGTGCTCGCCGACGCCGATGTCGACTACGCCGTGGACGCCGCCGTCTTCAGCCGCTTCGCCCACCAGGGGCAGGTCTGCATGGCCGCCAACAGGGTGCTGGTGGACCGGGCGGTGCTGGCGGAGTTCGCGGAGAAGTTCGTCGCCAAGGCCAGCGCGCTGACCGTCGGCGACCCGTCGGACCCCGCGACCCAGCTCGGCCCGCTCATCGGCGCCCGCGAGGCCGCCGACCTCGCCGCCCAGGTCGACGCGGCGCTCGCCGCCGGCGCCACCGCGCTGCTGCGCGGGCACACGGAGGGCACGCTCGTCGCGCCCACGGTGCTGACCGGGCTGCCGGCGGACAGCGAGCTGCTGCGGCGGGAGTTCTACGGCCCCGTGGCGTTCCTGCTGCCGTTCACGGACGAGGACGAGGCGGTCCGGATCGTCAACGACACCCCGTTCGGGCTGAGCGGCGCGGTGCACACCCGGGACCTGGAGCGGGGCGTACGGCTCGCGGGGCGGATCGAGTCGGGGATGGTGCACGTCAACGACGGCACGGTCCACGACGAGCCGCTGGTGCCGTTCGGCGGCGAGAAGTGCTCGGGCATGGGGCGGCTGAACGGCGAGTCGACGATCGACGCCTTCACGACGCTGAAGTGGATCTCCGTCCAGCACGGCCGGACGCGCTTCCCCTTCTGAGCGGCCGTACGGACTCCCCCGGGCGCCGTTCACCCGTTCGGCGGCGCGCATCTCGCCCGGCCGGCCGAGGGCCCGGAGCATGGCGGTGACGGAACCCCTTCCCGTACCCCCTCCGCTAAGGACAGGTGACCCACGATGGCCGCTCCCACCACCGCCAGGACCGCCCGCGACCTCATGCACGAAGGCTGCGAGTGCATCGACTCGACCGAGTCCATCGCCACCGCCGCCGCGAAGATGCGCTCCATGGACGTGGGCGTGCTGCCGGTGTGCGGCCAGGACGGCAAGCTCGCCGGCATGATCACCGATCGTGACATCGTCGTGGAGTGCGTCGCCCAGGGCCGGGACATGACGACCTGCATGACCGGCGAGCTGGCGGCCGGGCGCCCCGTGTACGTCGAGACCGGCACCCCGGTCGAGGAGGTGCTGCGCACGATGGAGCAGCACCAGGTGCGCCGCGTCCCGGTCATCGAGGACCACCGGCTCGTCGGCATGATCAGCGAGGCGGACCTGAGCAGGGGCCTGACGGACGAGCAGATGGCGGCCTTCTGCCGCGGTGTGTACGGGGGCGGCCACCACTGACCTCCGTACGCCCACCGGACCGGCACAGGGCCGGGCTCCCGCGCGGGGAGTCCCGGCCCTGCGTCGTGCCGCCCCCGCGGCGCCTTCTAGTCAAGGTTGACTAGGCTGGGAGGGCACACATTCCCGCGGGAGAGAAGGTCCAGTTGTCCGCGACTCGCCTCCTGGTCCTGGGCGCCGTCCGCCGGCACGGCCGGGCGCACGGCTACCAGGTCCGGGCCGACCTGGAGTACTGGGGCGCCCACGAGTGGTCCAGCGTCAAGCCGGGCTCGATCTACCACGCGCTCAAGCAGATGGCCAAGCAGGACCTGCTGATCGCCCACGAGGTGGCGCCCAGCACGGCCGGCGGCCCGCCGCGCACCGAGTACGAGATGACGGCCGAGGGCGACGCCGAGTACTTCCGGCTGCTGCGCGAGGCGCTGCGCCGTCATGACGAGAAGATCGACTTCCTCACCGCCGGCGTCGGCTTCCTCGTCGACCTGCCGCGCGCCGAGGCCGTCGCGCTGCTCAAGGAGCGGGTTGCGGCGATGGAGGAGTGGCGCGCCGCGGTCCTGCAGCACTACTCGCCGCAGGACGGCGAGGACTACGGCCACATCGGCGAGATCATGCGGCTCTGGCTGCACACCGCCGAGGCGGGGGCCGAGTGGACCCGCGCCCTGATCGCGCGGCTGGAGGGCGGCGCGTACGTGATGGCCGGCGAGGGCGATCCGTGGGCCGGGATGGCGACGAGCCCGGAGGGGCCGGGCGCTCCCGATCCTCATTAATCAAGTTTGACTAATGGTCGGGCCGGGGATACCTTCGGGTCGGTGGTCAAACTTGACTACTTGAGGGAGTGGAGGAGGCGTATGACGGCGATCCTCGCCGAAGGACTGCGCAAGACCTACGGGAAGAAGAGCGCCCCGAAGGCGGCCCTCGCGGGGCTGGACCTCGCGGTCCCCGCGGGCACGGTGCACGCCGTGCTCGGCCCCAACGGCGCGGGCAAGACCACGGCCGTACGGATCCTGGCCACCCTGCTGCGCCCCGACGCCGGCACCGCGCGCGTCGCCGGCCACGACGCCGTACGGGAGCCGGACGAGGTCCGCTACCGCATCGGGCTGCTCGGCCAGCACGCCGCGGTCGACGAGGTGCTCAGCGGCCGGCAGAACCTGGAGCTGTTCGGCCGGCTCTACCACCTCGGCAGGGCCGGCGCCCGGCGGCGGGCCGCCGGGCTGCTGACGCAGTTCGGCCTCGACGACACCGGCGACAAGGCGGTCGGCCAGTACAGCGGCGGCATGCGGCGCCGGCTCGACCTGGCCGCGAGCCTCCTGATGCGGCCGCAGGTGCTCTTCCTCGACGAGCCCACGACCGGCCTCGACCCCCGCGGCCGTACGGAGGTGTGGCAGGCGGTCCGCTCGCTCGTCGGCGACGGCACCACCGTGCTGCTCACCACGCAGTACCTGGAGGAGGCCGACCAGCTCGCCGACCGGGTCTCGGTCGTCGACCACGGCCGCGTCGTCGCCGAGGGCACGGCCGACGAGCTGAAGTCCCGGCTCGGCGGCGACCGCATCGACGTCGTCGTACGGGACGCGGAACTGCTCGGCGCCGCCGCTGCCGTCATCGGCATGGCAGCCCGCGCCGACGAGGACGCCGTCGAGGTCGACGCCGACGCCCGGCGCATCAGCGCCCCGGTCGCCGACCGGATGGCGGCGCTGGCCGACACCGTGGCGGGGCTCGGCGCGGCGGGGGTGGCGGCGGAGGACGTGTCGCTGCGCCGGCCGACGCTGGACGAGGTGTTCCTCCACCTCACCGGCCGCAAACCGGAGCAGGACCGGGAGCAGGACCACGGGCAGACAGACGACGGCGCCGCCGGCCGGGCGGGCGCCGTAGCGGAAGGGAGCGCCGTATGACCGCCACCACCCTCGCCCCTCCGCCGCCCGCCCGCACCGCGGGCGGGCGGCTGAAGTGGGCGGTCGTCGACGGGCTGACGATGACCGGCCGCGGCTTCGCGCACTGGGCCCGCCGGCCGGGCCAGGCCGTGGTGAGCCTGGTCTTCCCGGTGATGATGCTGGTGGTCTTCACCTACCTGCTCGGCGGCGGCATGGCCGTCAGCGGCGGCGGCAGCTACCGCGAGTACCTGGTGCCCGGCATGCTCGCGCTCGCGATGTCCTTCGGGCTGGAGGCCACGATGGTCTCCCTCACCTCCGACCTCGGCAAGGGCGTCGTCGACCGCTTCCGGACCATGCCGATGGCCCCGTCCGCGGTCCTCGTCGGCCGCGCGCTCACCGACATGGCCGAGTCGGTCGCCGGACTTGCCGCGATGGCCGGTGCGGGGCTCGCGGTCGGCTGGCGCTGGCACGGCACGTGGGCGGAGGCGCTGGCCGCGTTCGGGCTGCTGCTGCTCCTGCGGTTCGCGATGCTGTGGGCCGGGATCTTCCTCGGTCTGGTGGCGGGCAAGCCGGAGATGGTGCAGGCCGTGCAGATCCTGGTGTGGCCGGTGGCGTTCCTGTCCAGCGCGTTCACCTCGCCGGAGACGATGCCGGGCTGGCTGGGCGCCGTCGCGGAGTGGAACCCGATGTCGGCGACGGCGGGCGCGATCCGCGAGCTGTTCGGCAACCCCGGCTGGACCGGCGACTCGTGGGCGGCGCAGCACCCGGTGCTGCTGGCGGTGGTGTGGCCGCTGGTGCTGCTCGCGGTGTTCTTCCCGCTGGCGGTGCGCCGGTACCGGCGCCTGGGGCGCTGAGGGCGCGTACGAGCGGGTGGCGGGCGGCGCCCGCGGGCGTGGGCGACAGCGCTCTCGACGCGAGTGGCGCCCCCGCTGCGCGCCAGTGGCGCCCCGTTCGTACGACTTGATCCGATGTGCCGCCGTGCCTCCGTACCCTACCGACCCCCCGGGGGCGTTCTTCATGCGGCCGACTTATGCTCGCGGGCGTAAACCTTTCGGCACGTCCGCGGGGGGTGATGGTCCAGTGGGTCAGGAGCCCGAACCGGAAAACGGCGAGGAGAAGCCGCAGTCCGACGAGGCGCACAGCGCGTTCACGCCGCCCTTCGGCGTGCCCCTCCCCCCGCCGCCTGAAGACGGGCAGACGACCTCGGAGTTCGCCCGCCCCGCGGGCGTCGGCGAGCACGCCGCCGAGGACCACGGCAACGGCCACTCCGGCTTCCGGCCCCCGCGCGGCGGCCCCGCGGCCGCCGCCGGGGTCGGCCCGCCGCCCCCGCCCGCCACGGGTCCACTGTCGCGATCGACGCCGTGGCAGGACCGGATGCGTGTCATGCTCCGTACGCCCATGACGGAACGCCCCACTCCCGAGCGGACGCTGACGCCCACCGAGGAGACCGCGCTGCCCGTGCCGCGTGTGCTCGACCTCACCCTGCGTATCGGCGAGCTGCTGCTCGCCGGCGGCGAGGGCGCGGAGGACGTCGAGGCCGCGATGTTCGCCATCGCCCATGCGTTCGGCCTGGACCGCTGCGAGCCGACCGTCACGTTCACCCTGCTGACGGTCACGTACCAGCCGTCCCTGGTCGACGATCCGGTGACGCTCAGCCGCACGGTGCGCCGCCGCGGCACCGACTACAACCGGCTCTCCGCCGTCTACCGCCTCGTCGACGCCATCGTCGACGAGGCCGCCGCCGTCAGCCTGGAGGAGGCGTACCGCGGCCTCGCCGAGATCCGGCGCAACCGGCACCCGTACTCCAAGTGGGCCCTCACCCTCGCCAGCGGCGGCCTGTCGGGCGCGGCGGCGACGCTGGTGGGCGGTGGGCCGCTGGTGTTCTGCGCGGCGGCGATCGGCGCGATGCTCGGCGACCGGCTCGCGTGGCTGGCCGCGGGGCGCGGGCTGCCGGAGTTCTACCAGTTCGTGGCCGCCGCGATGGCCCCGGCCGCGGTCGGCGTCACCCTCAACATCGCCGCCGTCGAGGCCCAGTCCTCCGCGGTCATCACCGGCGGGCTCTTCGCACTGATCCCCGGGCGCGCCCTGGTCGCCGCCGTCCAGGACGGCCTGACCGGCTATTACATCACCGCCTCCGCCCGCCTGCTCGAAGTGCTCTACCTCGTCGTCGGCATCGTCGTCGGCGTGCTGATCGTGCTCTACGTGGGCGTGCAACTCGGCGCCGAGCTGAGCCCGGACGCAGCGCTGCACCGCCAGGAGCGGCCGGTGGTCTCCCTGCTCGCGGCGATGCTGCTGACGCTGGCGTTCGCGGTGCTGCTCCAGCAGGAGCGTTCCACCGTGATCGCCGTGACGCTCAACGGGGGCGTCGCCTGGCTGATCTACGCGGTCATCGCCCACCAGGCGAACAAGTCGCCGGTGGTGGCCACTGCGCTGGCCGCAGGGCTCGTGGGGCTCTTCGGCCAGCTCTTCTCGCGCTACCGGTTCATCTCCGCGCTGCCGTACGTCACGGCCGCCATCGGCCCGTTGCTGCCCGGCAGCGCCACGTACTTCGGCCTGCTGGGCTTCGCCCAGGACAACCTGAACGCCGGCGCGCGCTCGCTGCTGACCGCCGCGGCGCTGGCGCTGGCCATCGCGATCGGGGTGAACCTGGGCGGCGAGATGGCCCGGCTGTTCATGAAACGCCCCGGCGAGAAAACGGCCCCCGCCCGCCGAGGCGTCAAACGCACCCGCGGCTTCTAGGAGCCGTCCCCCACCGGTCCGCTGCCGGCGGACACCTCGCCGCCGTCGGTGAGCCCGTAGGTCTCCGCGTCCGCGGCCGGCCCGGAGCCCCGGCACGACGCTGCCGGCCTCCGCGCGGGAAGCCGGCAGCGTGGGCAGTGCGTCACCCCGGAACGGACGTATGGCCGGGACGGGATCAGCGGGGGCCGGTCAGTGGTGGCCGCCCGATGCCTCCAGGCGCTTCTTGGACGCCTCGATCTCGGCCTCCGCGTCCTGCCGGCCCACCCAACTGGCGCCCTCCACGGACTTGCCGGGCTCCAGGTCCTTGTACACCTCGAAGAAGTGCTGGATCTCCAGCCGGTCGAACTCCGACACGTGGTGGATGTCCCGCAGGTGCTCCACCCGCGGGTCGTGCGCTGGGACGCACAGCACCTTGTCGTCGCCGCCGGCCTCGTCGGTCATGCGGAACATGCCGATCGTGCGGCACGCGATGAGGCATCCGGGGAACGTCGGCTCGTCCAGAAGGACCAGCGCGTCCAGCGGGTCGCCGTCCTCTCCGAGCGTGCCTTCGATGAAGCCGTAGTCTGCGGGGTAGCTGGTCGAGGTGAAGAGCCGCCGGTCCAGGCGGATCCGGCCCGTCTCGTGATCCACTTCGTACTTGTTCCGCGAACCCTTCGGGATCTCGATGGTGACGTCGAACTCCACGGGTGGCTCTCCTTCAAGATCAGCATGGTTCAGATGATTAAGTGTCCCCCACGCAGCGGGGTGGTGGCGAAAGGGGCTGGTCCCTGGTGAGGGTCGGGGTCGCGGTGGCACGGCGGAAGGCCGCCCGCTGGGTACGGCACTGGACCCTGCGGTGGGAAGCGCAGCCCCTGCACACCCGTCGTACGGTGCGGCTGGTGGCCGCGTCCGGCGCGCTGGGCGGCGTCCTCGCCGCCGGCGTGATCACCGCGGCGGGGCCCTGGGACTCGGGTCAGCGTACGGCGGAGAAGCAGAGGGCCGCGCGCGCCGACGCCGCCGGAGGCCGTACAGGTGACGCGGATCACGGCTCCTCCGACGGCGTACCGGGCAAAGGCGCCCCCGGCGACGGCCTGCAGGGCGCCGGCGCGGGGGCCCCGCGCGTGCTCACCCCGCTCGGCCCGCAGGACGGTACCCGGCCCGTCGCCGCCCCCCGGCCGACCGGAGCCGGGCTCGCCAAGGAACTGGCCCCGCTGCTGAAGGACCCCGCCCTCGGCTCCCCGACCACCGCCGCCGTGTGGGACGTGACCACGGGCCGCGAGCTGTACGGCGAGCACGACACCACCGGCGTCGTCCCCGCCTCCACGGTCAAGCTGGCCACCGGCGCCGCCGCCCTCGCCGCCCTCGGCCCCGACCACCGCATCCCGACCGCCTCGCTCGCCGAGGGCGGGGAGGTCTTCCTCGTCGGCGGCGGCGACCCCACACTGTCCGCGAAGCGGCTGAAGGGGCTGGCGCGGGACACGGCGCGGAAGCTGAAGAAGGACGGCGTGCGGAAGGTGGCCGTACGGTACGACGCCACCGCGTACGCCGGTGACGTCCTGCACGAGATCGGGCCCAACGAGAACATCGCCCCGGTCACCCCGCTCATGGTCAACGAGGGCCGCCTCGACGACTCCTGGCACGGCCCGGCGCCCCGCGCCACCGACCCGGCGCGGGACGCCGCGGACGCCTTCGCCGGGGAACTGCGCGAGGCGGGCGTCCAGGTCGCGGGCGAGCCGCGGGCCGAGCGGGTGCCGGAGAAGGCCGACGAACTGGCGGCCACGTACTCGGCACCGCTGGCGGAGCTGACCGAGCGGATGCTGACGTACAGCGACAACGACCTCGGCGAGGCGCTGGCCCGGCAGACGGCGATCGCGGCGGGGCGGGACGCGAGCTTCACGGGGTCGGGGCGCGCGGTCGCGGGGCAGCTGAAGAAGCTGGGGCTGCCGGTGCGCGGGGCGCGCTTCGCCGACGGCAGCGGCATCAGCCGCGGCAACCGGGTCTCGGCTGACCTGCTGGCCCGGCTGCTGGTGACGGCGGCGGACCCGGACCGCCCGGAGCTGCGGTCGCTGCTGACGGGGCTGCCGGTGGCGGGGTTCAACGGCACGCTGCGGGACCGGTACGGGGACGGGGGCGACTCGGGCTCCGGGGGCACGGCGGCGGCGCGGGGCGTGGTACGGGCGAAGACGGGGACGCTGACGGGGGTCAACTCGCTGGCGGGGACGGTGGTGGACGCGGACGGGCGGCTGCTGGCGTTCGCGTTCTTCACGATGGGCGCGACCGACCGCACGGGGGCGGGGGACGCGCTGGACCGGATGGCGGCGGCGGTGGCGGGCTGCGGCTGCCGCTGAAGGGCCGCGGCTTTCCTCCCGGAGCTCCCCGGTACCCCCTGGGATCCCTGGAACCTCTCTGAACGCCTGGAACCCCTCTTAGCCCCTGGAAACCCCCGAACCGCCCGAACCGCCCTGTGTCTCAACCGTGTGGCAACTCCTCATCCGGTTATCCACAGGTCTGTGGATGAGGGCTGCGGGAGTTGCGGCCGATATGGCAGCATCCGAGGCATGTGATCGCGCGGGGCCGGCCAGAGCCCCGGGACGGGCCTGCCGAGAGGAGGGGCCCGGCGGACCACGATCGGGGGAGTGGGGGAGACGCATGCGCGGAATCGGGGAGCTGCGGGCGGCGGGAGCACGCCGGCGCAGAGGCATCGTCCTGGCCGTCACCGGGCTGCTGGCGCTGCTCGTGCCGCTGACCGGGCCGGCCGCCGAGGCGGAGCCGAAGCCGACGGTCGAGGAGGTGCACGCCCGCGTGGAGCGGCTGTACCGCGAGGCGGAGGCCGCCACCGACGCGTACAACGACGCGGAGGAGAAGGCGAAGAAGCAGCGCAAGGAGGTCGAGCGGCTCGACAGGGCCGTGGCCGACGCGAGCGAGCGGCTGGCCGGGCTGAAGGACGAGGCGGGCGCGCTGGCCCGGGCGCAGTATCGCGGCGGCGGGGTGCCGATGGAGGCGCAGTTGCTGCTCAGCGACGACCCGGAGGAGTTCGTCGACGACCTGCGGCTGGCCCGCAAGGGGCAGCACGCGCAGCGGCGGCTGATCACCGAAGTGACCGGCACGCAGAAGCGGTTGGACGGCCATGCGAAGGAGGCTGCCGGGACGTACGAGCGGCTGGAGCGCAGCCGCGAGGCCAAGGCCGGGGCGAAGGAGCGGATAGAGGAGCGCCTCGCCGAGGCGAGGGAGCTGGAGAAGAAGCTCAAGGCCGAGGAGCGGGAGCGGCTGCGCCGGCTGGAGCGGCAGCGGGCCCGCGAGGCGCAGGCGCGCTGGCTGGACTCCGGGGCGCTGGGCGAGATCGACGCCGAGGCGACGCCCGCCGGCAAGAAGGCCATCGCGTATGCCACGGACCAGCTCGGCAAGGACTACGTGTGGGGCGCCGAGGGGCCGGAGACGTTCGACTGCTCGGGGCTGACGATGCGCGCCTGGGAGGCGGCGGGGGTGCGGATCCCGCGGACCTCGCAGACCCAGTTGGCCGGCCTTGAGCGGATCGACGTGAACGACATGCGCCCGGGGGACCTGATCATTTATCACTCCGACGCCAGCCACGTCGGCATCTATGTCGGTGACGGCGCGATGGTGCACGCGCCGCGGCCCGGCCGGCAGGTGACCGTGGCCGGCGCGGGCACCATGCCGATCAAGGGCGTGGTACGTCCCGACGCGTGATCTGCGTCATGCGGCCGACCGCTCGGATACGGGGCGGTAGGGCCCGGCACGGGCCCTCCCAACAGGGCAAAGGACCGGGAAAGCGGCCGCGTTCCGGGCCGCGTCGCCCGTTCCGTATCGGCGGGCGATCACGCTAGGGTCCCTCCTTGGCGGTTTTGCCGTAGTGGGCACGAGCCGCCGGACACGGCCGCAGGCGCGCTCGCGCCCGGCCGTCACCCTCGGGGGGAGGGAAGGAAGAGCGATGCCCGTACCCGGGCGTTCCCCGGCCTCCGGACCGTCCGGCGGGCCCGACCAGTCCGCCGCAGGTGCCGGGGTGACCGAGACGCATGCCGCGACGCGGCGACGGCACCCGCAGCCGTCGGCCGCGCACGCGCCGTCGCCGCAGCCGCACGCGCCGTTGCCGGCGCAGCGCTCGGGACACGGCCCGGTGCCCGGGCCGCCGCACGCGCGCCAGCGGGCGGTGCCGGAGGCGCTGACCCTGCTGCTGATAGAGGCGGAGCCGGGCAGCGGGCCCGGCATCGCACGGATGCTGGAGCAGGCGGGCGCCGGCCGCCACGGCGAGCGGATCCGGGTGCGTACGGCGCGCAACCTCACCGAGGCGGAGCGGCTGCTCGGCCCCGACGTGCACTGCATCCTGCTGGACCTCAGCGTGAGCGGCGAGGCGGCCACCGCGGAGGACGCCGAACCGGTGGACGGGAGCGACGAGCTGGAGGCGCTGCGCGAGGTGCTGGCCATGGCCCCGCTGCACGCGGTGCTGACGCTCACCGACGAGGACGACGTCGAGCTGGCCGCGGAGGCCGTCCGCGTCGGCGCGCAGGACTACCTCTTCCGCGGCGAGCTGGACGGCCGCGTGCTCGGCCGCGCCATCCGGTACGCGGTCGAGCGCAAGCGGGCCGACCTGGCGCAGAGCCGGCTGACGTCCTCGCGGCTGCGGGCGCAGGAGAACGCCCGGCTGGAGCGGGGGCTGCTGCCCACGCCGCTGCTCGCCGGCTCCGGCCTCGGCTTCGCCGCCTGCTACCGCCCCGGCCTGCCGCCGCCCGCCGCCGGCGCCACCCCCACCCGCGCGCTGCTCGGCGGCGACTTCTACGACGCGGTACGCACCCCCGACGGCGCGGTGCACGCCATGATCGGCGACGTCTGCGGCCACGGCCCGGACGAGGCCGCGCTCGGCGTGGAACTGCGCATCGCCTGGCGGGCCCTGACGTTCGCCGGCCTGGTCGGCGACGAGCTGCTGGCCACGCTGCAGCAGGTGCTGGAGAACGAGCGGGCGGACGACGAGATATTCGCCACGATGTGCACCGTCGACGTCTCCCCCGACGCCCGTCGCGCCGGCCTCTACCTGGCGGGCCACCCGGCGCCGCTGGTCGCCGTCCCGGGCGGCCGGCCGCGGCTGCTGCCGCAGGAGCTGGGCGGCCCGGCGCTCGGCCTGCTGCCGCGTGCCCGCTGGCCGCGTCAGCAGGTGGAGCTGGGCGGCGCGTGGAGCCTGATGCTCTACACCGACGGCCTCATCGAGGGCCGTACCGGCCCGGGCCGCGGCCGGCTCGGGCAGGAGGGCATGCTCTCGCTCGTCGGCAGGCTGCTGGACCAGGGCCTGGGCGGCGACGACCTGCTGCACGGCGCGGTCACCGAGGCCCGGGTGCTCAACGGTGGCGACCTGACCGACGACGTGGCGGTGCTGCTACTGGACCGGCCCCCGGGCCCTTGCGGACCCGGGGACCGGATGTCGTGATCGCCGACGCGCGGGTCAGCGCCCGTTGAACGGGCCGTAGGGTCCGTCGGAGCTGCTGCCCCCGCGCCGCGGCCCGCCGCCGACCTGCTTGAGCGCGGGCCGTACGTCCACCATGAAGACGATGGCCGCGATCAGCGCGATGATCGGCAGGAACGACATGATCGGGAAGATGACCATCACGGCGAAGCCGACGCCGAGGATGATCAGCCAGAACTGCTTGGTGTTCTTGTCGGCGGCGCGGTACGCGTCCTCGCGGGCCAGGGCCGCCAGGATCAGGGCCGCCCCGGCGAACACCGTCAAGGCCAGGCTGAGCAGCCCGAGCAACGAGTAGAAGCCAGAGATGAGCACGCGGTCCACCGCCTATGAGTCCGACTAGTGTTCAGGGATCCGGCGCAGACACCGTACCCGGATAACGCCCCGGGCACGCGAGGGGTGCCCGGAGCGTAGAGCTCAGGAGTCCGCTTTGGGGGTGTTCTTCCTGGCGGCGGACTTCTTCGCGGTGCCGTTGGCGCCGGCCCGGGGGGCGCGCTTGCGAGGAGCGGCCTTCTTGGCAGCGGGCTCGGCAGCGGCGGGCTTGGCGGCGGCGGGAGCCTCGTCGGCAACGGTCTCGTCGGCAACGCCCTCATCGGCGGCGGTCTTCTCGCCGGGCCGGATGATCTCGGTGGTCACCTGGACCGCGTCGGCGGTCTCGCCGCGCCACTCCGCGACGGCACCGCGGCCGCGCTCGGCCAGCTCGTCGTAGGTCTCGCGGGCCTTCACCGCGTACTCGGCGGCGCGGCCGACGCCCTGAAGGGCGAGATCCTGCGCCGTCTCGCGCAGCTTCTTGATGTCGGTGTCCAGGTCGCCGAGCCGCTCGGCGACCTTCGCCTGCGCCTCCTTGGCCTGCTTCGACACCCGCTCCTGCACCTCCCGCGGGTCGGTCTCGCGCACCGCGGACAGCCGCTCGGGCGCCTCGGCGCGCAGCCGCTCCACCAGCGCGGGCACCTCACGCAGCTTCTCCAGCGCCAGATCGGCGGTGCCCGCGACGGCGTAGAGGGGCGTCGGGTCGCTGAGCGTCTTGCGTACGTCGTCGGTCATGGTCATGGCGTTCTCCTCCGGTCACTGGCAGGCGTCGCGTCGCCCTCACCCCGCCCGCCGTCCGGCCGCGGGGCATCCCCGTTCGTCTGTCCCCCCTCCGCGTCGCCGCCCGCGTCGTCGCGCGCGTTCTCCTTGCGGAAGGAGTCGTAGATCTGCAGCAGCACCTGCTTCTGCCGCTCGCTGATCGCGGGATCGGTGAGTATCGCGGTATGCACCGCCATCCCGTCGACCCCGTCACCCCGGCGCTCGTCAAGGATCCCCGCCTGCACGTACAGCGTCTCGGCAGAGATCCGCAGCGCCTTCGCGAGCTGCTGCAGAATCTCGGCGCTGGGCTTGCGCAGCCCGCGCTCGATCTGGCTGAGGTACGGATTCGACACCCCGGCGGCATCGGCAAGCTGCCGCAGACTGAGCCGCGCACTGCGCCGCTGCTCCCGCAGGAACTCCCCGAGGTTGCCGACGTGTATCGAACCCATGCTTCGATGCTGCCGCACCCGTGCTAACTATTGCAAGCACTTGCTTGCAAGTGTGTCGCACGCCACATATCGCGATACTCTATCGCGAGTCCCGGGGTGGTCGCATGCGCGTGGCGACGGGCGCCGCGCCGCCGAGCGCGGGACGTCACAGCCCTCAGAGCTTCACGGAGACGGGACTCCGGCTCTGACGATGCAGAAGGGGTGCCCCGCCGGATCGGTGAGGACCCGCCACCTCTCCTCCTGAGGCTGGTCGGCCGGCTTGCCCGCGCCCAGGTCCAGGAGCCGGGCCTCGGCCTCGGCCAGCTCCTCCTCGACCGTGAAGCAGAGGTGGAGCTGCTGGGGAACGGCCTGGGTGGGCCAGGTCGGAGCCCGGTAGCCGTCGACCCGTTGAAAGCCGATGACGAGTCCGTCGGCACCGGTGAGACCCGCGAAGTCGGCGTCCGACTTCGGGTGGAGGGCGAGGCCGGTGGCCTCCCGGTAGAACGCCGCCAGCACCGGGGGGTCGGGGCAGTCGAGTGTGATCGCGCTCAGCTTCATCTGCATGACGGCTCCCGGGTACCGGCCGGTGGACTTCCCTCGACGAGCCTAGAGGCTGCGGTTGACCTTCACCTGGGGGGAAGCCGCAGCATCGGTCGGGCCGGGCGACCGCTCGGCAGGAGGAGGGACGGCATGGGGCTGCTGACCATCGGGGCCTTCGCACGGGCGGCCCGGCTGTCGGCGAAGGCGTTGCGGCTCTACGACGGGCTGGGGCTGCTGACCCCCGCCCGCGTCGACCCGGTGACCGGCTATCGCCTCTACGCGCCGGAGCAACTGGAGCAGGCGCGGCTCGTCGCCTGGTTGCGGCGGCTCGGGATGCCCCTGGCCCGTATCCGGCACGTCTGCTCGCTGGACGCCGGGGCGGCCGCGGCTGAGGTCCGGGCGTACTGGGCGCAGGTCGAGGCCGACACCGCCGCGCGGCGGGAGCTGGCCGCCTTCCTCGTCGGCCATCTGTCGTGGAAGGAACCCGCCATGCCTCTGGGAATCCGTTACGCCGCCCTGTCCGACACCGGTCTCGTACGCGAGAGCAACCAGGACACCGCCTACGCCGGGGACCGGCTGCTCGCCGTCGCCGACGGGTACGGGGGGCGGGGGGCGCCCGCGAGTGCCGCCGCCGTCGACGCGCTCAGGCGCCTGGAGACCGACGGCATTCCGGCGGGCGGTCTCCTCAACGTGCTGGAGGAGGCGATCGAACAGGCCAAGCACGCGGTGCACGGCGTCGCCGCCACCTCACCCGCGGACGCCGGGACCACGCTCACCGCGATGCTCTGGACCGGGTCGCAGCTCGCCCTGGTCCATATCGGCGACTCCCGCGCGTACCTCCTGCGCGACGGCGAGCTGTTCCTGATCACCCACGACCACACGATGGTGCAGTCGATGGTCGACGACGGCCGTCTCACCCCGGAGGAGGCCGCGTCCCACCCCGAGCGCTCCCTGCTGCTCCGGGCCCTGGGCCGGGATCCCGACGCCACCCCGGACATGCGGCTGCACGACGCCCGGCCGGCGGACCGGTACCTGCTGTGCTCCGACGGGCTGTCGGCCGTCGTGCCGGGCGAGGAGATCCGCCGGGTGCTCGCGGGAGGCGGCGAGCCCGAGGAGACGGTCCGCGCGCTTGTCACCCTGGCCAACGGCTCCGGTGGCCCCGACAACGTGAGTTGCGTGGTGGCCGATGTCGCGGAGCTCCAGCCGTAGCTACGGGTTCCTCCGTCCGCCTCGATGACGAGAGCGGCCCCCGCCGTGCGAGGGAGGCGAACACCCCCGGCGGTGGACGTACCCGGGCGGGTGAAGGCCGAGCCTGGAGTTCCTGCCGAGGGAGGGGACATCCGGTGGAAGCCTGGGACCGAGTCGGCCGGTGGTCGGGATACGGGGCGGCGCTGGCCCTGGCGCCGTATGCGCTGATCAAGGTGTCCTGGGTGGTCGGGGCGCTCCTGGGGGTGGCGCCGGTCGGCGGCGGCTTCGACCTGGCCGGCTGGCTGCTCCTCAATACCGTGACCATCGGTATGGCGGGGATCGGCATCGCCCTGGGGCTCGCACTGGTACGTCCGTGGGGTATGCGGATACCGGCGTGGCTGGTGGCGTTCTGCGCCTGGGTCGGGTCGGGGTTCCTCGTGTCGATCCTTCCCTACGCCGTGGTCAGCACGCTGTGGGACGCCGCGCGCGGCGACTCGGCCCCCGGCGGTTCGCCGGACGGCGACGACCCGGTCATGCCCGGCTGGGAAGCCGCCCTGATCCAGTTCAGTTTCGTGTCGATGGGTGTGGGGCTTGCCCTCGCCCTGCCCGCCTACCTGCGGCGGCGCTGGCCGGAGGCGTTCACGGGGCGGGCCGGGGACCGTCCCCGTACCGTCGCGTCATGGGCGGCCGGTGTCGCCGCCGCCGTCGGCCTGGTGTGGCTGTACTGGGCCGCCGGCGGCACCGCAGGCGTTGCACACTCGGCCGAACGAAGCGCTGACGGGCGCCTGTTGACCGTCCTTGGCGCGTTCTGGGCCCTTGCCGGGGCCGGCGCCGTCCGCGCACTCGTCCGGACACGTCCGGCCCCAGTGCCCCACCGGCTCCTGCTCGCAGCCGGCTGGCTCGGCTCCGGTTCTCTCTTCGCGTGGAGCGGCTGGAAGCTGCCCCTCACGGTGTTCGTGGCCCTGGCCCGTCCCGCCGACGTCACCCTGGCCGAGAACCCCGCCGTCGCCGCTGTGCTGCACCTCGCCGCCGTCGTGGCGGGGCTCGGCATGCTGAGAACGCTCGTCAGCCCTGCGCGAACGTGTACGTCGTCCAGTCGGCGAACACGTCGTAGCCGAGGCGCTGGTAGAGGGCGTTACTGGTGGGGTTGGTCGCGTCGGTGAAGAGCGCCACCTCCGTGGCGCCCGCGGCGAGCGCCGCGCGGGTCACCGCCGCCGTCACCCCGGCCGCGTAGCCGTGGCCGCGGTGGGCGGACGGGGTGTAGACGGGGTCGACCTGGGCGAGGCCCGCGACCGCCGGGTTGACGCCGGCCATGGAGACCGGGGTGCCGTCCGGGGTCTCCCAGAAGGTGTAGTGCTTGTCGGCGTAGCGGGTCGTGGGCCAGGTGGCGGCGTCGATGGTGACGTCCTCGCCGACGTCGGCCGCGAAGCCGCGGCAGAAGTCCATGAGTTGGTCCCGGTCCGCCTCGCCCGCGCGCCGGGCCCGACCCGGCGGCGCGGGTTCCGGCGGCGTGAGCGTACCGAGGCGGCGCAGACGGAGGCGGACGGCGGGGGTCGGGGTGGCGCCCGTGTGCCGCTGCCAGGCCGTCGCGAAGGCGCTGGTGGTGTCGTGCTCGCCGCCGACGCCCGGCGGGGTGCGGCCCAGGGCCGCGAGGTGCACGGCGAGGGAGTCGGCCTGTTCCGCGGTGAGCGGGGTGAGGCCGAGGCTGCGGCCCGGCAGTTGGTGGCAGACGCCGAGCACCGACCCGGCCCGCGACAGCCGGCCGAGCAGCGGGCGCCCGCCGCCGTACGGGCCCGTGCCGCGTGCTCGCAGGCGTGCCGCCCAGGTCAGGGCCATGATGTGCGGTACGGGCCTGGCGCGCAGGAACTCCTCCGCTTCGGCCAGGAACGCGTCGAGGTCTTCGGTGAGGTGCCAGCCGTCCGCGCGCATGCCACATGATCCCCCGGGGCCCCCGGCCCGCGGAAGGGCCTGATCATTCCTGGCGGCGGCCGTCGATCAGCGCCTCGATGCCGTCGAGCACGCGCTCCAGGCCGAACGCGAACTCGTCGTAGTCCGACGGGTTCTGCGGCGCCTGGGTGTCCGGCTCGTCGAAGGCGCCGCCCTCCACCGCCGTACGCAGATGGGGCAGGCCACCGGCGTCGGAGACCCGGAGCAGGAAGCGGCTGTACTCGTTCATCAGCCGCTCCAGGTCCGGGCTCCCGCCCATCGCCAGGGCGATCGTCACCTCCGCGCGCACCTGGTTGCTCACCAGCAGCGCCGTGGCCACCTTCTCGAACTCCGTGAGCGGGGTGTCGCGGAGGATGTAGAGGGCCTGGTCGAGCGCCGCGAGCTGGTTCGGCGTGACCGGCGGGCCGCCGCTCGGCACGTGGGCCACGGCCCACGGGTGGGCGAACATCGCGGTGCCGACGGCCCGGTACCAGTGCCGCAGCCCCGCCCGCCAGTCGCCCTCGGCCTCCGCGGGCAGCGGCGGCGGCGGGCCGAAGGCCCCGTCGACCATCAGCGTGACCAGCTCGTCCTTCGTGGCCACGTACCGGTACAGCGCCATCGTCGAGACGCCCAGCTCCTTGGCCACCCGCCCCATCGACGCCGCCTCCAGGCCCTCCGCGTCCGCGACCGCGACCGCCGCCGCCACGATCCCGTCCAGCGTCAGCCCGCGCTTCGGGCCCTTCTGCGGCCGCGGCCGCAGGCCCCACACGGCCTCGACGCTGGCGGGTACGGCTCCGGTGTCGCGCTTGTCCTCGCTGGCGGCGTCCATGTGTTCAGTTTACGCCATACGCAGTGTCGTGTATGGTCTACGCAGTAGTGCGTATGGCATACGCAGAAAGCGGCTCTACGGAGCCTCCACCCGGAAAGGGGGCAACTGTGCCCCAGCCCACCCGCCCCGCCGTCGAGGCCGCCGGCCTCACCAAGGCGTACGGCGGCACGAAGGTGCTCGACGGCGTCGGCCTGACCGTTCAGCCCGGCACCGTCTTCGCCCTCCTCGGGCCCAACGGCGCCGGCAAGACCACCACGGTCCGGATCCTCGCGACCCTGCTGCGCGCGGACGCGGGCACGGCGAGCGTCGCCGGGTTCGACGTGGTCGCGGAGCGCTCGCAGGTCCGCCGGGCCATCAGCCTCACCGGCCAGTACGCCGCGCTGGACGAGCAGCAGACCGGCGCCGAGAACCTTCGCATGGTCGCCCGCCTCACGGGGCTGTCCCGCCCCGCCGCCGCCCGCCGCGCGGCGGAGCTGCTGGAGCGGTTCGGCCTCGCGGGCGACGCCGCCGGGCGCCGCGTCGGCACGTACTCGGGAGGCATGCGCCGCCGTCTCGACCTCGCGGCGGGCCTGGTCGGCGACCCCTCCGTGATCTTCCTCGACGAGCCGACGACCGGCCTCGACCCCCGCAGCCGCCAGGCCGTCTGGGACGAGGTGCGCCGCCTCGCCGACGCCGGCGTCACGGTCTTCCTCACCACGCAGTATCTGGAGGAGGCCGACCGCCTCGCCGACCGCATCGCACTCCTCGACGGCGGCCGGCTCGTCGCCGAGGGCACGGCGGCGGAGCTGAAGCAGCAGGTCTCCGCCGAGCGGCTGGACCTCACGCTGGTCTCCCCGGAGGCGTACGAGAAGGCGGCCCACGCCCTGGACCACCTCGCCGTTCGCCGCGACCCCGGCACCCGCACCCTGGGCGTCACCACCGACGGCCGCGCCGCGCACATACGCGACCTGCTCGACGCCATCGACCCCGACCGCACCCAGATCGAGCGCTTCGCCGTGCACTCCGCGACGCTCGACGACGTCTTCCTGAAGGTGACCCGCGATGGCTGACGCCCTGACCCACTCGGCGACGATGGTCGGCCGCTCCGTGCGGCTCAGCTCCCGCAACCCCGACGCCGTGATCACGGCGCTGGCGCTGCCCGTGCTGCTGATGCTCGTCTTCGTCTACCTCTTCGGCGGCGCGATCGACACCGGCGGAGGCTACGGGCGCTACGTGGACTACGTCGCCCCCGGCGTCCTCGTCCTGTGCGCCGGCTTCGGCGCCGGCACCACGGCGATGAGCGTCGCGGACGACATGAAGGGCGCCGTCATCGACCGCTTCCGCTCCCTCGACGTCGGCGGCACGGCCGTCCTCGCCGGCCACGTCGCCGCCAGCGTCGTGCGGAACCTGGCCGCCACGGTGCTGGTCTTCGGCGTCGCCTTCGCGATCGGCTTCCGCCCGGACGCGGGCGTCGGCGGCTGGCTCGCGGCGGCGGGCATCCTGCTGGCGGTGATCACGGCCATCTCGTGGGTCGCGGCGGCCGTCGGCCTGCTGGCCAACTCCCCGGAGGCGGCGGGCGGCTTCACGTTCTTCCTGGCCTTCCTGCCGTACCCGTCCAGCGCCTTCGTCCCCGTCGACTCGATGCCGGGCTGGCTCCACGGCTTCGCCGAGCACCAGCCGCTGACACCGGTGATCGAGTCGCTGCGGGGACTGCTGCTGGGCCGGTCGGTGGGCAGCAGCCCGTGGGAGGCACTGGCGTGGTGCGCGGCGCTGACGGTGGCGTCGGTGGTGGCAGCGGCGGCGCTGTTCAGGAGGCGGATGACGTAGGGGGCGTACGGCGAGCGGGGAAGGCGTTCGACGAGAACCGGTGATCCCCACGCCCCGCACAGGGCCGGGACAGCCCGCAACGGACAGCCGCAACGGACGGCTCCGGACCGGCGGGACTCACACTCCGCCGAAGAGCTCCAGCAACTCCGTCCGGCCGTCCGCCCGCGCCGCCGCGACCGCCGACGGCGACCCGGCCTGCGGATCCGCCCCGTGCCGCAGCAGCACCCGCACGACCTCGTCCGCCCCCGCCCGCACCGCCGCCGCCAGCGGCGTCGCGCCCAGGGCCCCGACCTGGTCCGCGTCGGCCCCCCGCTTCAACAGCGCGGCGACGGTCCCGGGATGCCCGTGCACCGCGGCGAGCATGACGAGGGTGTCCCCGTGGTCGTCCCGCAACCCGGCGGGTACCCCGGCGTCCACATAGGCGGCCAGCGTGTCGGTCTGCCCCTGCCGGGCAAGCTCGAAAGCCTTGGTGGCCAGCTCGAACACGGCGGGGTCGTGTGCGGGCTCGTCGGCTCCACTCATGCCGTCACCCTACGATGCGGAAGGCAATCCCCCGGTATTGGCCGCGCGCCGCTCCCGCGGTGTGGTCAGCCACCTCTGCAGCTCGTGCTCGATCTCGCCGGCGCCGGTCACCGCGGGCAACAGCAGTGAGTCCGCGGCCCGGTCGAGCGCCGTGTGGATCACCTTGGCCGCCTCGGCGGTCGACGTCTCACCCCGCTCCGTCGAGTACGCCTGCCGGATCACATCGGTGTACACCGACTGGATCCGCTTGAACGCGAGATAGCGCGGCAGGTCCGCTCCGATACCGGCGGCCGCGCCGGGCCGGAACTCGTCCGCCACGTCCGCCCAGCGAGCGATGACCTCGTTCTCCTGACGGGCCGGATAGCGCATCAGGTGCAGGTGGGTGGCCAGGTCGTAGAGCGGATCGCCGATCAGGGCCAGTTCCCAGTCGATGGCCCAGAGAGCGTCGTGTTCGTCGACGATGAGGTTCGCGCGGTGTACGTCTCCGTGCAGCAGTCCGAGGGGGCGCGGGGTCATGCCCTGAAGCCGGGCTTCGAGGGCGGACGCGGGGGCGAGGGCAGACCCCGGGTGGATGCCCAGACTGTGGAACAGCGCGTCGAAATGCGGCAGCGAGCGCTCGACCACGCCGGTGAAGGTGAACCGGACGAGATCTCGGGCGAACTCCGCGCTGCCGTGGTCCTCCGGCATCGGCGCGTGGAGGGCGAGCAGCGAGGGATCGCAGGGGTCGACGGCCAGGAGCTCCCGGAAGAGCCGGATGATCTGGTCGGTGAACCCGGCGGGCACTTCCTCCCCGGGCGGCGCGACCTCCGCCAGCGTGCACCCTTCGATGAAGCCCTGGACGGTGAGGGAGTCGATGTGGCCGACCGCGGGAATGTGGGAGACGCGACCGGCCAGCGTGGCGAGCAGGTCGTCCTCGGACCCGAAGCACCTGCGATCGAACCACAGCAGCCCGGGCCGGGGATCCCGCAGCTTCACCCACCCGGCCGACTGCCCGAACAACCCTGGAGCGGCGCCCAGCCGAACCGCGTAGGTCTCGTGGTGGTATCCGGGCAGCGGTCCGATGACCTGCTCCGGCGCGGCGAAGAGGACCTGAAGAACGGATGCTGGGGAGGCCGGCACTGGCGAAGTGTCCTCTGCTGCGGGCGTGATCGGGACAGATTACTCCCTCTGCCGCATGGCGTCCCATGGACACAGATCAATCGTCAGGACGGTTTCAGAGCGGAGTGGTCGTGCCGCGTAGTTCGTGGAGTACGGCCTCCAGCGAACCGACCGTGAGTGGTGCGTCTGCCTCCCGGAGGGCCTGCTCTTTGTGGGCTGCGCGTGCATAGCCGATGAAGGCGACTCCCGCGGCTTCTGCGGCCTGCCAGTCGGACGGCGTGTCGCCGATCATCACGCAATCACCGGGCGTCGTGCCGGTCGACTCGAGCGCGCGCAACAGACAGTCGGGGTCGGGCTTCAGCCCGGATCCGTCGGGTCGGCGCCCGTGTATGTGGGGGGAGAAGTAGCGGCCGAGTCCCTGCCCGTTCAGGTGCACCTGGATGGCGGCAGCCGAGTTGTTGGACGTGATGGCCAAGGTGCGTCCGAGCGTGTGTAGTTCGGCGATCAGTTCGTGGGCGTACGGAGTGGGGGTGGCGGTTGCGGCCGCCTCCTTCTCCGCCCCCGTCAGACGCCTCTCCACGTTCTGGACCATGTCGTCATCGAACCGTTTCCGGGCCGCTGAGAGGATGCTGAGAGGGTCGTTCGGGTCGTGCTCGGACGAGCTCGGCAGGCCGGGTGCGTGGCCGTCCAGCATCGTGAGGAGCTGCCCGGCGACGTGTGCCGCAGGATACGCCGAGAACAACCGGCAGACGGGGCCGTCGAAGTCGAAGAACACGCACTTTGCCGATTCGAGCACTTCTTCCAGGGCAGTCACGGTCATCCGCTCCACGGTACGGCTATGGTTTCCCAACGCGTCTCGAACCACGCGCGCTGCTGGTCGATGAAGGCCGCCTCATGCGTGCCGCCGCCGTACTCGGTCCCGTGGAAGTGCAGCAACGGGGTCTCCATGCCGCGGACGTCGTAGATGGCGTGACGTCTCTCCGAGCCGGGATCGAGCGGGACCTCGTTCGGCTGCACCGTGTAGGCGCCGAAGAGGACCTCGGCGCTGTTCAGGATGTAGAACTTGTGTCCGGGGAGCTGCCCCGTGGTTTTTATCCGCACGGAAACCCTGACCCGGCCGGTCTCCTCCAGGTGGTTCAGATCGGCCCACAGCACCCGGGCGAAGCTGTTGCCGATCTCGTGCAGCCGATTGCCCGGTCGCTGGTCCTGCGGCTGCTGGATGAGCCGGGGAAGATCCTGAAACGCCGACCGTCGGGGGATCAGTGCCCTGACGGTGATGCTGGCCGGCGTCAGGCTCCCCCGGGAAACCGCCTGGAACGGCTCTTTCAAGGCGTTGACCAGCGATTGCATCGTTACCGAGACCACGTCCAGCGTGACGTCGTCTTCGCCGAAGGCCCGCATCAGGCAGTCGACCGGAGCCGGGTCGTCCGGAGCCGGAGCCGTCTGCAGCACCTTGGGCGGGCGGCCCTTCTTCGGGGCGTCGACCAGACCGTCCTTGCGCAGCAGGTCGATGGCTCGCTGAACGGTCGGCCGCGAGACATGATGCCGGTCGGCCAGGGACTCCTGGGTGGGCAGAGTGGTGTCGTCGGCAAACTCGCCCTCGTTGATCCGGCGGCGGAGGTCGTCGGCGATCCGCTGGAAGGCGGGAGCACGGGCGCCATCCCCCGCTGCAGCTTGATGCATCTCAGAAAGGTACAACGCCCTGTCATTTTCGAGCAGTTGTCAATGCTGTCGAGGCCGGCGCCTGCCTTTTGAGGTGACGAAACCGGGCATCTTCGGTGTCGCTGTCCGCTGCGTGCAACTGGTGCAACTCCGTAGATTCGCACCGTCGAAGGTCAGCGAGTGACGATGTGCGATCCCGGAGGCGAGGTATGGCCCATCTCCTGATCACCGGACAGTGCGCCGGGCCGCTGCCCGATCCCCCTGCTTGCGCTGCCGGTGGCGTTGCCGTGTCCCACGGCTCAGTAGCCGAAGGGGTACGGCTCGGCGATGTTCGTCCACAGCGACTCGAACCACGACCGGGAGTGCTCGACGAAGTCCACGTCGCTCTTGCCACGGCTGTGAGGGCCCGCGGAGTAGCGGAACAGGTGGGAGTGGAGACCGAGGACGTCGTAGATGTCCATGTGGCCGTCACCTGCCGGGGTGGGGACGCGGTTGGGGACCACCTCGTAGAAGCCTGTGAGGGCCTCGGTGCCGTTGAGAACGTAGAGCTTCGAGGTCGGGGTGATGGCCACGCCGCGGACCTCGACGGAGAGTTCCTGTACGAGGCCGCGTTCGCTGAGGAACTGCACGCTGTGCGCGAAGGCGCGCGCGTGCAGTTCGATGAGTCGGTTGAGGCGCTTGAGGGGGCGGGGATCCGCCGGGGCGTCGACCAGGCGGGGGAGTGCCAGGTGAGCCTCGGGGCTGGGGACCATGAGGCGGCAGGTGACCGAGCGGGGAGCCGCGCGGCCGGCCCTGATGGCCATCAGGGTAGGAGTGATCGCCTCCTTGAGGGTCTCGGTGGTCAGGCTGAAGACGTCGAGGGTGACGTGGGTGGCCTGAAATGCCACGTCGAGCCGCTCTGCCAGTATCCCGTCCGCTGTGAGCGCCGGAGCCCCGTCGCGGGGGGCGGCCGGCTCCGCCACCGTCGGTGGCGAACCCCTGCCGACGTCGGCGAGCAGGTGCTCGCGCTTGAGGAGGTCGAGGGCTTTGCGGACCACGCCGCGTTCGACCTCGAACTCCTCCATCAGGGCTTTCTGCGTCGGCAGGCTGTCGCCCGGGCGCAGTTCGCCGGAGTCGATGCGTGCGCGGAGTGCGTCGGCGACGCGGTCGCGTGCGGTCCGGCCGCCGGTTGCCGAATGCTGGTCCCTGCTCACCTCGCCAACCTTACAACTTCTGGCCAACCGGCGGGGGTTGTCTCCAGAATGTTTTGAGTTGGTTACCAACTGGGCACAAGTTAAGCAGAGTTGGTTACCAACTCTGCGACCCTGGGGGCAACTGAAGGAAGTTGGCGGTGATGGTCGTCGCCCGGGGCTCGCGCTCTCCCGCTGTCCGAAGGCGCATGGGGGGAGGGGGGACCACTGCGTTCGCAGAAGGGAGGGACCCACCATGCCGGTCGGAATCACTCTGGCTCTGTCCGCGCTGCTCGTGGGTTTCGAGCGCTTCGTCGAATGGCGCTTCGGCACGGTGGGAGCGATCGGGCTCACCACCTTGCTCGTGGGGCTCAAGGCGCAGAACGTCACGTGCATGACCATCGGCGGCCTCGCGCTCGCCGTGCTGCTGCTCCAGTCCGCCGAGCCCGGCCGCGCCGCGGCCGGGCAGTGAGGCAGAAGGAAATCTAGAACATGTCGGGACACCACGGTCGGCGCGAGGTGCGCAGCAGGGCGTCCGCCCGTGCGGCGGCGCCCGGGCGCTCCTCGTCGACCACGCCCAGGGCGGCGAGCCGTACCGCGGACTCGTCGCCCAGGGCGAGCCGCGCCAGCTCCGCCACGCTCAGGGCGAGGTCGGCGGGCCGGTCCGTGGGTACGCAGCCGGTGTCGCCCGCGCCGCCGGCGTCCAGCAGGAAGCGGCCGCCGGCCAGGCCGGCCGGGTCGTGTACGTCGAGTACCAGGGAGCCGGAGGCCGCGTAGGTGCGGGCCTCCAGAAGACGCGGGACGTCCAGTGGCCGCAGCCACAGGTAGTCCGCGTGCGTGGTCACCCGGGCCGCCCGAGGGTCACCTAGGTAGAGGGGGAGGAGATCGTCGGGCGCCCGGTGGCCCGTATGGATGGTCGTGATCCAGTCGAAGGAGACCAGGTAGCGCCAGAGCGCCCGTTCCGCGGCGGGCGTGACGGCGATCAGGTCGGTCACCGTCAGCTCGTCGTCGGAGAGCTTGCCGGGCCAGTCGCCCCACTTGGTGCGGTAGGTGACGATGCCCTCCGGCTCGCCCGCCGCCGAGCGGTACATCGCGTAGAAGGGTTCGTGCCACGGCCCGTCGATGCTGAAGCGGACCTCGCCCGTGTGCACCTTCCACCGGTACGCGCTCCGGTTCACCGCGCCCGGAACCAGCCGGCGGAAGCGGTCGTGCAGCGCCGGGGCGATCGCCCTCAGTTCGGCGGCGTCGAGGAGTTCGACGGTGCCGCCGTCGTCCGGGCCCGCGTAGCGCGGGTCGAGCTGGGCGCGCGGGGTGGTCACGTCGTAGCTCGTCGTCCAGGTGGCGGGGCCGAAGCCGTAGCGGCCGTAGATCGGATACTCGGCGGCGACGAGGCTGGCGACCACGTCGCCGCGCTCCTTCGCCGCGGCCATGTCGTCCCGCAGCATCCGGCTCAGCAGTCCGCGCCTGCGGTGCGTCGGCGAGACCGTGACGCTGGACACCGCGCACGAGGCCACCGCCGCCCCGCCCGGCACCGTCAGCTCCTGATCGAAGCTGCGGTACGTGCCGACCCACCGCCTGCCGTCGTACGCGCCCCGCACCCGGGCGAGGTCGCGCTCGGCCACGAAGAGCCTCACGTCCTCCTCGGTGACCGCGGGGGTGCGGAGGAAGCCGGTGTGCAGCGCGCGCATCCAGGCGTCCACGTCGCCTTCGGTGAGCGTGCGGATCTCGATGCCGTCGCTCATGACCACACCACGCCCGCGGGGTGAACAGCTGTGCCGGAGTTATCGATCATCCGCCCACGTTAGGTGGCGGGCGTCAGAACGTCGCGCGAATTTCCCCGACGTGCTCCGCGCCGCCCAGCAGCGGCGCCGCCCCGATCCTGGTCAGCACCGGCGACCGTACGCCCAGCAGCGCCAGCCCTCGCGCCAGCACCGGACCCACGGCCCGCAGTGCCCCGTCGTCGACCTTGAACGCCAGCGCCCGCCCGTCCGGCAGCGCCACCGCCTGCACGCCCTCAGCGCCGACCTTCGCCAGCGCGCCCGGCACCCCGCGCATCAGCCAGGTGTCCCACCGCCGGGTCCCCGCGACGTACTCCGGATGCGCCCGCATCGCGTCCGCCACCCGCCGCTCCGGCGTGCCCTCCGCGGCCACCACCATCCGCCGGAAGCCGCGCGCCAGCGCCGTCAGCGACAGCGACATCAGCGGGGCGCCGCAGCCGTCGACGCCGACGTGCCGCACCTCCTCGCCCGCCGTCTCCTCCACCACCTCCCGCACGAGCCGCTGCAGCGGATGGTCGGCGGCGAGGTACGACGCCTGCGGCCAGCCGTTCGCGACGCAGGCCGCGAGCATCGCGGCGTGCTTGCCCGAGCAGTTCATGGTCACCCGGTCGCGCCGCCCTCCGGCGGCGAGGTACGCCTCCCGCTCCTCCGGGTCCAGCGGCAGGTCGGGCGGGGTCTGCAGGGCGTCCTCGGAGAGTCCGGACCCGGCGAGCATCTTGCGTACGAGATCCACGTGGAACCGTTCGCCCGAGTGGCTGGCCGCGGCCAGCGCCAGCCGCGCGCCCGCCAGCGGTCCCGTGTCCGTACGGGCCCCCGCCCGCAGCACCGCCGCCGCCTGGAACGGCTTGTTCGACGAACGCGGGAACACCTGGGCCGTCACGTCCCCCCAGGCCCGCTCCACCCCGCCGTCAGGACCCAGCAGCACCAGCGACCCGCGGTGCCGCCCCTCGGCGAAGCCGGAGCGCACCACCTCCGCCAGCACGGGCGCGGGACCGGCGTGCGCGCCCTCCCCGGGCGCCGGGGGACCGGGGACCGGCGGCGGGGATATCCAGGTGTTGTCGTGCATGCGCGGGCGCCTTCCGTGCCGGGGACGGCCTCGGGATCTGAAGCTCCGTCGCTCGGTCAGAACTCAGGACAGCAGGTCGTCGACCTGCGCCTCCCCTTCACGATAACGGCGTGCGATCTCGGCGCTGCACTCGTCCGCCGTCCGCTGCAGCCGCTGCCGGCGGCCGGAGATCCGGGCCTCGTAGCCGGCCAGCCGGGCGAGGCCCTGGTGCAGCTCCTCGTCCGTACGGGCCGACAGGTCGGAGAGCGCGACCTCCGCGAGCATCTCCTCCGCCAGCTCCCGGTACTCCTCGCGCAGCGGCGTGCCCAGCGTGACGTGCCGGGCCGAGGCCGGGCGCGGCGAGGGGCCGTCGGTGAGGATCTCGGGGAGCCGGTCGAGCACCGGCGAGTGCGGGCTCGCGCGGCGGCCCAGCTCGGCGCGGAGGATGTCGATCCGGCCGTGCAGCAGGCGGCGTACGTAGCTGAGGTCGGCCTCCTCCTGCTGCGCGGAGCGGCGCAGCAGGCGCAGCTCGGGCAGGCCCAGCGCGTCGAGCCGCGCGGGCGGCGTGGCGGGATCGGGGGCGGCGAGCACGGCGGTGGCACCGGCCCCCGCCGGCGCGGCCCCGGCCGGCGCGGGCGCCGCGCTCCGCGCCGCCTGGGCTGCCTGGGCCGCCTGGGTCGGCCCGCCGTCCGGGGCGCGCGGCCCCGGCGGTCGGGGCGGGCGGTCGGCGGGCGGGCTGCTGCGCGCGGTCGGTACGGGCGGCGTGGGCCGCCCGGCTCCGGGAGAGCTCATGCGAGTGTCAGTTCCCCTTCGTCCGAAGATGCCGCGTCGGCGTGGCGACCTTCCGGACACCGTAGGCAATCGTGCCATTGCACACGGTCGAATCGCAGGGAGACTGCGCCCGTTCGGCCCCGCGCACATTGCGGCGCCCGGGGGCACGGCGGCGCACGTGGCGCCCTCGGGATAATGCGACGTATGCGAGCGGTGGTGCAGCGGGTGGACGGCGCGCGGGTCGAGGTCGGCGGCGAGACGGTCGGAGAGGTGATCGGCGAAGGGTTGTGCGTGCTCGTGGGCGTCACCCACGACGACACCCCCGCGAAGGCCGCGCAACTGGCGCGCAAGCTGTGGACGCTGCGGGTGCTGGACGACGAGAAGTCCTGCTCGGACGTGTCGGCGCCGCTGCTCGTGATCAGCCAGTTCACGCTCTACGGCGACCCCCGCAAGGGGCGCCGGCCGACCTGGCAGGCGGCGGCGCCCGGGGAGGTCGCCGAGCCGCTGGTCGACGAGGTCGTGGCGCACCTGCGGGCGCTGGGCGCGCAGGTCGCGACCGGGGCGTTCGGCGCGCAGATGCGCGTGACGCTGACGAACGACGGCCCGTTCACGGTGCTGGTCGAGGTCTGAGCCGTACGGGCCGTTCGGCACAAGGCGTACGAACCCGCGGCGCACACATGTACGCAACGCGCGGGGCACGGGGGGCGCGCGCGACATCCGAGGCGCACGGGAGCACGCCCCCGCGTCGGGGGCGCCGCCCCCGCGGCCTTAAGGCTCGACCACCGTCTCCTGCGCCGCCGCCGTCTCGTCCGCCAGCAGCGCCGCGTCCGCCGGAACGTTCCGCTTCACCAGCGCCAGTGCGATCGGCCCCAGCTCGTGGTGGCGCACCGAGGTCGTGACGAAGCCCAGCTTGCGCCCCTCCTCCTCGGTCGCCAGCCGGACCGCCGCCCCGTGCGGCGGGAGCGTGACCTCGCTGCCGTCCAGGTGCAAAAAGACCAGCCGCCGCGGCGGCCGGCCCAGGTTCTGCACCCGGGCGACCGTCTCCTGCCCCCGGTAGCACCCCTTCTCCAGGTGCACCGCGGTGCCTATCCAGCCCACCTCGTGCGGGATCGTGCGGTGGTCGGTCTCCAGGCCCAGCCGCGGCCGGTGCGCCGCCACCCGCAGCGCCTCGTACGCCAGCACCCCGGCCGGCGGGCCCGCGGCGGCGGCGAAGTCCGTCAGCGTCTCGCGCGGCAGGAAGAGGTCGCGCCCGTACGCCGTCTCGCGGACGGTCACGCCCGCGGGCGGCTCCGCGATGGAGCCGGCCGGCAGATGGACGACGGCGAGGTCGTCCGTACGGTCCGCGATCTCGACCCGGTAGAAGAACTTCATGCTCTCCAGGTACGCGATGAGGTCCTTCTGCGTGCCCGGCTCCACATGAGCCCACGTCGTCTCGCCGTCGTCGACGAGGTACAGAGCGTGCTCGATGTGCCCGTGGGCGGACAGCACCAGCGCCTCGGTGGCGTGCCCCGGCGCGAGCGCCTCCACGTGCTGCGTCAGCAGCAGGTGCAGCCAGCTCAGCCGGTCCTGGCCGGTGACCGAGACGACACCGCGGTGGGAGAGGTCGACGAAGCCCTCGCCGGCGTCCAGCGCGCGCTGCTCCCGGAAGAGATCGCCGTAGTGCGCGGCGACGCCCTCGTCGGGAGCCTCGGCGGCGACCGCCCCGGGCAGGGAGAGGAGGGGAGAAGGCGCGTTCATGCTTCAAGAGTACGTCCGGGTGGGCACCCGCGGTCACGGGCCGGATTCGGCCGCGTTCAGGGCCTCTCGGGGCCGCGGGGCCTCCGGGGCGCGGGGGCTCAGGGGCGGGACGCGGCGGAGGGGCCGGACGTACCGGACTCGGCGCAGGTGGCGCAGCGGCCGAGGATCGCGAAGTGCTGCACGTCGCTCTCGAAGCCGAACCGCTGCCGCAGCGTCTCCGCGAACGGCTCCGCCACCGCGTTCTCCGCCTCGATCACCCGGTCGCAGACGCGGCACACGAGGTGCAGGTGGTGGTGGCGGTCGGCGATGTGGTACGTCGGCGGGCCGTGGTTGAGGTGCGCGTGGCTGACGAGGCCCAGCTCCTCCAGCAGCTCCAGCGTGCGGTAGACCGTGGAGATGTTCACGCCGGCGGCGGTCTTGCGGACCTCGCAGAGGATGCCGTCGGGTGTCGCGTGCTCCAGGGAGTCGACGGCCTCCAGCACGAGCTGCCGCTGCGGCGTCAGCCGGTAGCCGCGCTCGCGCAGGTCGCGCTTCCAGTCGGTGGTCTCCACGGCTCAAGTGTATGAGCGTTGCGGCGGAACCCCGGCCGGTTGCCGGAAAGGGCCCCGGACGGGGCCGGGCGAGCGCCGGGCTCAGCGGAAGAAGGCGATCCCGTCGTCCGGGAGGTCCTTGAGGTCCTTCGCCCACTCCCGCGGGTTCACGACCTTCTTGAGCTGGGCCGACATATACGGGCGCAGCTCCACCTCCGGCGTGGCCTTCTCGCCGACCCACATCAGATCGCCGTTCACGTACCCGTACAGCCGCTTGCCGCCCGCGTACGGCGGGGAGGTCTCGCTGCGCGCGACCGCGTCCGTGGCCAGGTCGAGCTGGGGCTTGCCCTCGGCCAGCTCGCCGTACCAGACCTCGGCGACGCCCTGGTCGCGCACCATGACGACGTCGAGCTGCCGGCCGGGGCGGATCCGCCAGTAGCCGGACTCGCTCTCCAGCGGGCGCACCTTCTCGCCGTCCTCGTCGAGCACCCAGGTGTACGACGTGTACGCCAGGAAGTCCCGGCCGTCGTGGCCGAAGCGCACCTCCTGGCCGAAGTTGCACTTCTCGCTGCCGGGGAAGTCGAAGACGCCCGCACCCTGCCAGTCGCCCAGGAGGAACGCCAGCGGGACCAGGTCCTTGTGCAGGTCGGAGGGGATCTCGATCGGCATCGTCAGCGCTGGCCCTGGTACAGCTTCTTCACGACCAGGCCGGCGAAGGCGAGTGTGCCCACGCAGACCAGCACGAGCAGGATGTCGAAGGTGACGACAAGCACGAGGGCGCTCCGTAACGATGAGGGACGTACCGCCGCCGAGTCTAACCGCCGGGCCCGGCACCGGCCCGGCGGGCGTCAGCCGAGGAGCTGGTGCTGGAGGACCAGGGTCTGCTGGAACGGGACCAGCTCCGCCTCCTCGGGCGCCTCGACGGTGACCAGGCCCACGGTGTCGCCGGCGACGACGTACGCCTGCCGGACGTGCTCCTTGCCGCGCGGCTTCGCCTCGTCGTACACGTACAGCTCCATCTCCGGCAACTGGTCCTTGTCCGACCAGCGCTCGTCGACCGCCACCTCGGGGGCGCCGGTCAGGTCGCGGGCGGTGGAGATGCCGCCGGCGAGCTGCTCGTCGTAGAAGTGCGCGGCGAGGGAGCCGGTGTTGAACTGCAGCAGGTAGATCCGGGCACGGGTGCCGTCGGGCATGGTCCAGCCGGTGGCGGCGATGTGGCGTACGGCATCGTCGGTGAGCGCCTGCCGCAGCTCCTTGCGCTCCTCCTCGGCGTAGACGGAGGTGAAGTCGGCGGGCGCCAGCCAGCCGTCCTCGGTCTTCAGCTCCTCGTCGTCCTCGGCGCCCGCGGGGGCGGGCAGCAGCAGGTCGCGGAGGTCGGCGTGGTGGACCTCGCCGGCGTTGGCGGGCGCGAACGGCGGCGGCTTGCCCTCGGGCAGCGCGGGCAGTTCCAGCTCGGGGTAGTCCCAGCGGCCGTCGCCGTCGGTGGCCAGGCCGGGCAGGTCGCCGCGCTCGGCGCCGGTGACGGCGTAGGCGGAGCCGAACGCGGCGCCGGCCAGCAGAAGGACGGCGGCACCCCAGCGCAGGGCGGGGCGCAGCCACCGGCGGGGCGGCCTGGGCGGGGCGGGGGGCTGGGGGTGCGGCGGGGCCTGGTACGGGGACGGGGGTTGCTGGGCGTACGCGGGGGCGGGGGCAGCGGGTCCGGGCGCGGGGTGCGCGTACTGCGGCTGCTGCGGTTGCCCGTACTGCGGCTGGGGCTGCTGCGGCGGTGCGGCGTGCGCCGGCAGGGGGGTGGGGTCCGGGTGCCGGGGGGTCGGGTCGTAGCCGCTCATATGGACTTCCCGGGGGCGTCGATGTGGTCGAGCTGCTCCTCCAGGAGCCGTACCGCGCGCTCGCCGTGACCGGCCGGTCCGTACGCGGTGAGCGTGACCAGCATCTCGCCCTTGGCCGCCGAGCAGGTCATCATCTTCACCGCGTCGCCCTCCGCGCTGAGGGCGGTTTCGGGCACCAGGAAGCACGCGGCGCTCTTGTGCCCGTCGACCTTCGGCCCCTCCTCGAAGAGGTCCATCGTGCGCGTCAGCTCCTCCTGTACGGCCGCGAGCCCCGCCGCCTTGCCCTCGCCCGAGAGCTCGGCGAGCTGCACCTCGACGACGAGGTCGGCCTCGTCGGCCGCGTAGGACCGCATGGCCATCCCCTTGAGCTCCAGGTCGTCCAGCGCGTCGAGCTGCATCCGCCGCTGGTCGGGCGGCAGTCCGCGCGCGCTCTGCTTGTAGACCGCTTCCGCCTGCTTGGCGGTCAGGACGGTGTCGTTGCCGAACCCGTCGATGTCCGGCCCCGGGTGGTAGCCCGCCGGCATCGGCAGCAGCGCCTTGCCGATCGGGCCGCCGGGGGGCGCGGGGACGCCCGGGTCCTTGGCGGCGTCGCCGTCGAGGCCGCGCTCCCCGGGCTTCTTCCAGACGTCGGTGCTGCCGGCGCCGCGGTCGGCGTCCTGCACCTTCAGCGCGGTGGCGACGACCCCGGTGGCCGCCGCCCCGGCGACGAGCACCGCGGCCAGCACGACGGGCACGAGCCGCCGGGACCGTGGCGCCGGCGGGGCGGGCGCGGCGGCCGGCGGCGGGACGGGTCCGGGGTAGTGGCCGGTCACAGGCGCTCCAACTGGCGTTCGGCGATCGTCGTCAGGTCCTTCTGCTCAAGCGGGGAGCTTTCGATCAGGTAGATCTCCATCACGATGTCGCCGCGGCGCGCGAGGGCCATGCCCTGGTAGAGCGGCGGCACCCCCACCTCCTCGTACGGCTCCTCGGGGAAGTAGGCCTTGCCGTCGGCGGAGCCCTTCAGCGACACGGTCGGCACCCGGCCGTTCGGGCCGAGGGAGGAGAACATCTGCTGGTTCTCCAGGTAGTCGACGGACCCGGCCGCCGTGTCGTTGCGGAACTGGAAGAGGTTGACCATGACGACGGACTCGGTGTCCCCCTCGTTGCGCCACGAGGTGAACGCGGTCCGCCGCAGCCCGTTCTCCAGCATGAACGTCAGCACCTCCCCGGGCGCACCCGTGCCGGCCGCCACCTCGTACGGCGCGAGCCAGCCCTCGCCCTCGCCACCGACGTCGAGTTCGGCGTCGACCGTCCCGGCCGGCCGGGAGACGAGCAGCTCGCGCAGGTCGCCGTCCGTCTTCACCCGGCGGTCCTGCGCGGCGGACAGCGGTTCGACCTCGTCGTCGGGCAGCGGGTCCTCGGGGTGGGCGAGGCCGGGCTGGTTGAGCGGGGGGAGCGGGGTCGGGGGGTTGCCGGCCTGCTCGAAGTAGCCGTAGGTGACGCCTCCGAGGGCGCCGGCCAGCACGGCGGCGGCCAGCAGCAGGGCGGTGCGCTTCCCGCGGCGGCGCGGCCGGGTGCCCGCGGCCGGCGCCGCTCCGGCGTCGGCGGCCGTGCCGTACGCGCCTTGTGCCGTGCTCCCGTACGCACCCTGTGCCGCGCTCCCGAACGTCCCGTACGACGAGGTCCCCGGCGGCCGGGTGTCGGGTCTGATCGGCGTGAGCCTGGTCGTCGGCGGGTCGTCGGCCGCCTGCGGGCCGCTCGTTCCGTCGGGAAAGGTCACAAGCGCCCCCTGCTCCGGTCCATACCTGTACAGCGCGCGGCGGCGCCAGAACGTCACCCTCGCGGCAGTCCCTACAGTTGGCGCATGGCCAAGAAGCTTGTGATCAAGGTGACCGCGGGTACGGATGCGCCGGAGCGCTGCTCCCAGGCGTTCACGGTGGCGGCCGTCGCCGCCGCCAGCGGCGTGGAGGTGTCGCTCTGGCTGACCGGGGAGTCCGCGTGGTTCGCGCTGCCCGGGCGGGCCGCGGAGTTCGAGCTGCCGCACGCCGCACCGCTGCCGGAGCTGATCGACGGGGTGCTGGCGACCGGGCACATCACGCTGTGCACCCAGTGCGCCGCGCGCCGCGGGATCGAGGAGAAGGACGTGCTGGAGGGCGTACGGATCGCGGGGGCGCAGGTGTTCGTCAGCGAGGCGATGGCGGACGGCAGCCAGGCTCTCGTCTACTGACCCGGCTGCCGGGCGTGCGTCCTCTTTTGCCGCACCGCACGTCTGGTCCGCGGTTTCACTTCTCGTCCCACCACGTGTCGCCCTCCTCCCGCAGGTTGCCGACGATGACCGCCACCGGCACGAGGGCCGCCGCGACCACGCACATGACGAGGGCGGCGGTTGTGGAGAAGGGCAGGGCGACGGCCCCGGCGAGGACGAACAGCAGCACCGCGGTGCCCATCAGCAGGAAGTAACGCCTCCGCCGCCGCGGCTGACTCCGCGGCACGCGGGGGTCCGTGTGGACGCCGGAACGGCGAAAGCCCCGCATACCTCCACGGTACGCCCGGGAGGCGGTGCGGGGCTTCGCGCGGACCGCGCGGTCTCAGACCGCGATCGCGACCTCCGAGAGGCCGCCCTGCTGGGCGACCACGGTGCGGTCGGCGGTGGCGCCGGGCACCAGGGCCCGTACGGTCCAGGTGCCCTCCGCGGCGTAGAACCGGAACTGGCCGGTGGCCGAGGTCGGAACCTCGGCCGTGAACTCGCCGGAGGCGTCCAGCAGCCGCACGTAACCGGTGACGGGCTCGCCGTCGCGGGTCACGGAGCCCTGGATGGTGGTCTCGCCGGCCTTGACGCTGGCGGCGTCGGGGCCGCCTGCCTTGGCTCCGCACATGAAGGGTGGTGTCCTTTCTCGGGGTGTGACCGGGCGGTCAGCGGTCAGTCGTTGGCGCCCAGCTCGATCGGCACGCCGACGAGCGAGCCGTACTCGGTCCAGGAGCCGTCGTAGTTCTTGACGTTCTCCTGGCCCAGCAGCTCGTGCAGCACGAACCAGCTGTGCGCCGAGCGCTCGCCGATGCGGCAGTAGGCGATGGTGTCCTTGGAGAGGTCCACGCCCTCGCCCTCGTACAGCTCCTTGAGCTCCTCGTCCGACTTGAAGGTGCCGTCGTCGTTGGCCGACTTCGACCAGGGGATGTTCCGGGCGGTGGGCACGTGCCCGGGGCGCTGCGACTGCTCCTGCGGCAGGTGCGCCGGGGCCAGCAGCTTGCCGGAGAACTCGTCGGGGGAGCGGACGTCGACGAGGTTGAGCGTGCCGATCGCGGCCACGACGTCGTCGCGGAAGGCGCGGATGGCGGTGTCCTGCGGCTTGGCCTTGTACGCGGTCGCCGCGCGCTGCGGCACCTCGGCGACCAGGTCGCGGGAGTCCAGCTCCCACTTCTTGCGGCCGCCGTCGAGGAGCTTGACGTCGTCGTGGCCGTAGAGCTTGAAGTACCAGTAGGCGTACGCGGCGAACCAGTTGTTGTTGCCGCCGTAGAGGACGACCGTGTCGTCGTTGGCGATGCCGCGCTCGGACAGCAGCTTCTCGAAGCCGGCCTGGTCGACGAAGTCGCGGCGCACCGGGTCCTGGAGGTCGGTCTTCCAGTCGATGCGGACGGCGTTCTTGATGTGGTTCTTGTCGTACGCGGCGGTGTCCTCGTCGACCTCGACGAGGACGACCTTCGGGTTGTCGAGGTTGGCCTCGACCCAGTCGGCGTCCACCAGGACGTCACTGCGGCGACTCATCTGCTTCTCTCCTCCGGAGCGCTGGGACAGGGGTACGGCGGGTGTGCCGCCGGCGCACGCAGCAGGCAGGGCGGAGCGCCGGGGGCGGAGTGTGCGGACAGCCGGGCGGGCGGTGCGGGGGGAGGCACTGACCCGGCTGGGGGCGGGAGCTGCGGACCCGGACCCCGGTCAGGCGGTGCGACAGAGCATGGCGGCGACGCGGCACAGGTCGACGGCGCGCCGCTGGGTCAGGTGATCTGCCTGTCCCCTGGGGCGGGGACCGCTCATCGAGCACAGCATGCGGTCGATCGTACGGAGGGACGTGCGCATGTGTCACCGTTGTGTCGGATCATGAGACGGCTTCGTCCGGAATATGGGACGAGGTCGGGGTGGGGGAGGTGGGGGGAGGGTCCCGCGGGGGATGGCGGGGGCGGGGTTTCTGCGGTACGGACGCGGCGGTCTCAGCTTACGGACGGGAGCGGGTGTCCGGGGGCGTACGGCGGCCGTGTCGGTGCCTCCGTGCGGGTGGGTGCGGGGGCGGCCCTACTTCTTGGCCGAGCGCTCGTCGCCCAGTTCCACGTCCTTGCCGCTGCCCGTGACGACGATGCCGTCCTGTGTCACCTCGACGTCCGTCAGGCGTATCCCGGGCGGCAGGTCGTTGATCGTCCAGTTGTAGTCCATGTGGTCGCGTACGTAGTCCTCCAGGCCCGGCACGCCCCTGAGCTTGTCCACTCCGGTGGCGCGCAGCCGGATCGTGTCGCCGTCGACCACGCTGACCTTGCCGAGCAGCGACTCCTCCAGCCGCTGCCCGAGGAAAGTCGTGCCGACCGTCGCCTTCACCTTGTTCTCGCCGGCCGCGCCCTTCCCGCCGTACGAGACCACCACCACCGGCAGCGCCGCGGAGATGTCCTCGTACGTGATCGTCACCTTGCCGTCGGCCCTGTCCGCCGTCGCCCGGTCCCAGTCGTCGCCCTCGATCCGCACGCCCGACAGCTCCCCGCGCACGCCGTCCAGCCGGAGCGCGCGGCCGCCGCTGCCGACGGCGTCGATGCCGTCGATCCGTACGTCCACGGCCTCGAACTCGCGCGACATCACCTGCGTCAGGAAGGGGAAGCCCTTGATGTCGATCTCGGGCCGCTGGGAGAGTCCGTACTCCTTCTCGATGCGGTCGGCCGCGTCCGACTCGGCCAGCTTCAGCGCGATGCGGTCGGCGGCGAGCGTGAGCAGGGCGACCACGACCAGCACCACCGCTGTGATCCTCAACGCGCGCATCGGTTCTCCGCCCCCCGGTCGGTCGTGCCTGAGAGCTTAGACAGGTGGACGGCTCCGTACCCGCAGGTTGGCGGGAGCGGCGGCCTGCGGCGGCGGGTCAGAGCAGGGCCAGCCCGAGCAGGTGGACCGCGGGCACCGAGAGCGTGAGCGGCAGGGAGACCCCGGCCGTCATGTGCACGAACCGCGACGGGTAGTCGTAGCTCGCCACCCGGACCGCGATGAGCACGCACACCCCGGCCGCCAGTCCCAGCAGCCCGCCCGCCGCGCCCATGTCGGTGCCGAGTCCCGCCGCGAGACCGCCGGCCCCGGCCGCGGCGACCGCGGCGACGGGCGAGGCCTTCGGCGGCAGCGGCACTCCGCGCCCCAGCGTCCCGGCGGCCACCGCGACGGCGCCGACGACGACGGCGTGCCGCTCGGCGGCGAGGTAGCCGGAGGCGAGGACGGCGAGGGTGGCGGCGGCGAGGGCGACGTTGAGCGCGGTGAGGCGCTCCTTGGGCGCGCTGGTGCTGCGCAGTTGGACGAGGGCGATGAGGAGGAACCAGCCGCCGAGGGAGCCGAGCGCGGCGATCACGGCGTCGTCCTCGTCGACGGCGAGGACGGCGCCGGTCGCGGTGAGCCCGGCGGCCGCGGCCAGCGCGATGCCCTCGCGGGCGGGCCACATGCCGTTCAGCCGGAACCAGCCGGCGGCGGTGACGCCCTGCAGCAGGGCCACGGCGACGGCGAGCCCGGGCCGCACGTCGAGCGCGGCGGCGACGGCGAGGAGTGCGGCGAGCACGGCGGTGAGCGCGGCGGGCTGCGGCCCGGGCGCTATGAGCACCGAGGTGCCCTCCTCGCGGAGCACCTCGGCGGGGGGCTTGGGACGGCGGAGGGCGGGGGCACCGTAGAGGGTCCCGGTCTCGGGGCCGCCGGGGCCGGGGAAGCCGGCGCCCGGGGTGCCGGGGCGGCTGTGGCCGCCGGCGGCGGGGACGTCGGGGTGGACGTCGGCGGGGTGTCCGGCGGCGCCGGGATGTCCGGCCGCGGGGCCGTGGGCCCCGGCTGCGGTCCCGGGGTGCCCGGCTGCGGTGCCCGGGTGGGCTGCGGTGCCGCCGCGGTCCCAGCCGTCGGGCCACTGGGCGCCGCCCCCGCCCGGGGGCTCGTGTCCGGTGACCGGCGGCAGGTAGGCGGTCTGCTCGGCCGCCCCGGCGCCGGTCCCGGCGTATCCGGCGGGCCCGGCGTCCGTCACCGGCGGCATGTAGGCCGTCTCCTCGACCGCCCCCGGTCCGTGCGGTGCCGCCGCGCCGCGGCCGTCGCTCCCGGCCGGTGCCGGATACGCCGTGCCCGGGGCGGCACTTCCGGCGGCGTACGCCTGCGGGGGCCCGCCCGGGCCCGTACCACCGCCGAGCGAGCCGCTGCCGTAGGCCCCCGGCCCGCCGGGCTGCTGCCGGCCGTGACCGCCGTAGGGCGCCGCGTGCCTGCCGGGCCGGCCCGCGTCCGCGGAGCCCTGGCCACGGCCGTGTCCCGGCTGCCCCCCGGCCGGGGAGCCCTGCCCGCCGCCGTACGGGCCCTCGCCGTACCCCGCGCCGATCACGCCGGGCTGTCCCGCGCCCGCGGGATCCTGGCCGCCGCCGTACGGCGCCCCGTGCCCGCCCGCACCCGTCGACCCGCCGTAGGCGTCCCCGTACGGGCCCGCGTCGGTCACCGGGGGCAGGTACGACGTCTGCTGGGCCGCCGCCGACTCCTCGTGCAGGGCCATCCCCAACTGGGTCTCCGGGCCCCCGTACCCGTCGTCGCCCTGGCCCGCCGCCGGCGGGAACCGCGTGTGCCCGCCCGGGGTGCCGGCCTCGGCGCCCTCGCGCGGCTCCTCGTACGGGGCCCAGCCCGCGGGCGTCGGCGGGGCCGCCGGCCACGGCGTGGGGTCGTGTCTCTCGTCGCTCATCGTGCGCCTAGCCTCCCGCGAACGGGGGCAGGACCTCAACCGTCCCCCCGTCCGCCAGCGCCACCCCCGCGTGGTCGCGCGCGCCCACCGCCCGCCCGTCCACCAGGAACGAGCAGCGCGCCAGCACCCGCGCCAGCCCCTCCCCGTGCCGGCCCGTGGCCGCGGCCAGCGCCTCGGCCAGGGTGTCGGCCGCGTAGGGCTCCTCCGCCGTGCCCGCCGCGGCCTTGGCCGCCGCCCAGTACCGGATGGTGCCGTTCGCCGTCATGGCGTCCCGTTCCCTTCCCTTCCCCGTGCCCCGCCAGTCCCTCGACTCCCTCGCGTACCGCGGACCCGCGGCGCGTACGCCCCCCATCATGCCCCTGGCGAAATTCTCGTCGCCCCGGGCAACCTTCGACGTACGCTGCGGACGTGCTCGCCCGAATCCTCCGCGCTCACCTGCGCCCCTACCGCCGGGACCTCGGCTGGATCGTGGCGCTGCAGCTCGTCGCGACCGTGACGACGCTCTACCTCCCCACGCTCAACGCCGACATCATCGACCACGGCGTCATCCCCGGCGACAACGGCTACATCCTGCGCACCGGCGGCTGGATGATCGCCTTCAGCCTGGTGCAGCTCTGCGCGGCCGGCGGCGCCGTGTTCCTCGGGGCCCGTACGGCCACCGCCCTCGGCCGCGACATGCGCGCCTCCGTCTTCGACCGCGTGCAGACCTTCTCCGCACGCGAGATGGCCCGCTTCGGCGCCCCGTCCCTCATCACGCGCACCATGAACGACGTGCAGCAGATCCAGATGCTCGCCCTGATGACGTTCACGATGATGGTCGCGGCGCCGATCATGTGCGTCGGCGGCGTCGTCATGGCGCTCAACCAGGACGTGCCGCTGACGTCCCTGCTGCTCGTCGTCGTGCCGGCGGTGGGCGTCGTCGTGGCGCTGATCGTGCGCCGCATGCGCCCGCTGTTCCGCAGCATGCAGAAGCGCATCGACGAGGTGAACCGCATCCTGCGCGAGCAGATCACCGGCATCCGCGTCATCCGCGCCTTCGTCCGCGACGAGCACGAGCGGCGCCGCTTCGGCAAGGCGAACGACGACCTGAGGGACGTGGGCGTACGGGCCGGGCGGCTGCTGGCGCTGCTGTTCCCGACCCCGATGCTCGCGGTGAACCTCTCCAGTGTCGCCGTCGTCTGGTTCGCGGCCGGGCGGATCGACAGCGGCGCCATGGACGTCGGCGCGCTGACGGCGTTCCTCTCCTACCTGATGTACATCCTCAGCAGCGTCATGATGGCCACCTTCATGTTCATGATGATCCCGCGCGCGGAGGTCTGCGCCGAGCGGATCCAGGAGGTGCTGGACACCGAGTCGTCGGTGGTCCCGCCCGCGGCCCCGGTGCCCGCGGCGGCCGAGCCCCGCGAGCGGGGGCGGCTCGACGTCCGCGGCGTCGAGTTCCGCTACCCGGGCGCCGAGGAGCCGGTGCTGAAAGACGTCGACCTGGTGGCACGTCCGGGGCGGACGACGGCGGTCATCGGCAGCACCGGCAGCGGCAAGTCGACGCTGCTGGCCCTCGTGCCCCGGCTCTTCGACGCCACCGCGGGCAGCGTCGCGGTGGGCGGCGTGGACGTACGGGACCTGGATCCGGCGGCGCTGGCGCTGGCCATCGGCTACGTACCGCAGAAGCCGTACCTCTTCAGCGGCACCGTCGCCTCGAACCTCCGCTACGGAAAACCGGACGCCACCGAGGACGAGCTGTGGGACGCGCTGCGCACCGCGCAGGCGGCGGACTTCGTCCGCGCCATGGACGGCGGCCTCGACGCGGCCGTCGCGCAGGGCGGCTCGAACGTCTCCGGCGGCCAGCGGCAGCGGCTCGCGATCGCCCGCGCGCTGGTGCACCGGCCCGACATCTACCTCTTCGACGACTCCTTCTCCGCCCTCGACTACGCCACGGACGCCGCCCTGCGCGCGGCCCTCGCGCGCCGGCTCGGGGACGCGACGGTCGTGATCGTCGCCCAGCGGGTCGCCACGATCCGGGACGCGGACCGGATAGTGGTCCTGGACGAGGGCCGGGTGGCGGGCGCGGGCACGCACGCGGAGCTGATGGCGGCGAACGAGACGTACCGCGAGATCGTGCTCTCCCAGCTCACCGAGAAAGAGGCGGCGGCATGAGTGCGCCGGCGAAGGAACCCGGGAAACAGCGGCAGCCGTCGCCGCCCGGCCCGCGGCCCGGCGGCGGGCCCATGCGCATGTTCAGCGGCCCGCCCGTCGAGCGCTCCCTCGACTTCCGCGGCTCCGCCGTCCGCCTCCTGCGCACCCTGCGCCCCGACCGCACCCTGATCCGCGTCATCCTCGTCCTCGGCGCCGCCAGCGTCGCGCTCACCGTCGCGGGCCCGAAGCTCCTCGGCCACGCCACCGACCTCGTCGTCGCCGGCGTCTACGGCGACCGCGTCGACACCGGCTCCGCCCGCGCCACCGACGGCATCGACTTCGACGCGGTCGGCCGGACGCTGCTGTGGGCGGCCCTTGTGTACGTCGCCGCCTGGGGGCTCGGGCTCGCGCAGGCGCGGCTGACGGCCGTGGTCGTGCAGCGGGCGGTCTTCCGGCTGCGCGAGGACGTGGAGGCCAAGCTGTCGCGGCTGCCGCTGTTGTACTTCGACCGCCACCAGCGCGGCGAGATCCTCTCCCGTACGACCAACGACATCGACAACGTCGGGCAGTCGCTGCAGCAGACCATGAGCCAGATCGTGACGTCGCTGCTGACGATCGCCGGGGTGCTGGCGGTGATGTTCTGGATCTCGCCGCTGCTGGCGCTGGTCGCGCTGGTGACCGTGCCGCTGTCGATCACGGTGGCGACCCGGGTCGGCAAGCGCGCGCAGCCGCAGTTCGTGGCGCAGTGGGCGTCCACGGGCAAGCTGAACGCGCACATCGAGGAGATGTACACCGGGCACTCGCTGGTCCAGGTCTTCGGCCGCCGGGAGGAGGCCGCCGAGACCTTCCGCGAGGAGAACGACGAGCTGTTCCGGGCCGGCTACCGGGCGCAGTTCATCTCGGGGCTGATCCAGCCGGCGATGATGTGCATAGGCAACCTCAACTACGTGCTGGTCGCCGTCGTCGGCGGCCTGCGGGTCGCCTCGGGCGCGCTGTCGATCGGCGACGTGCAGGCGTTCGTGCAGTACTCGCGGCAGTTCAGCCAGCCGCTGGGGCAGATCGCGTCCATGGCGAACCTGGTGCAGTCGGGCGTCGCCTCGGCGGAGCGGGTCTTCGAGCTGCTCGACGCGGACGAGCAGGAGCCGGACGCGGCGACCCCCGCCCGCCCGGCGGAGCCGGTGCGGGGCGAGGTGGCGTTCGAGGGCGTCTCGTTCGCGTACGAGCCGGAGAAACCGCTGATCGAGGACCTGTCGCTGACGGTGCGCCCGGGCCAGACGGTGGCGATCGTCGGCCCGACGGGGGCGGGGAAGACGACGCTAGTGAACCTGCTGATGCGGTTCTACGAGGTGGCCGGCGGCCGGATCCTGCTCGACGGCGTGAACGTGGCGGAGATGAGCCGCGAGGAACTGCGGGCGCAGATCGGGATGGTGCTGCAGGACACATGGCTGTTCGGCGGCACGATCGCGGAGAACATCGCGTACGGCGCGCCGGCGGGCACCCCGCAGGAGAAGATCGTCGCCGCCGCGAGGGCCACCCACGTCGACCGCTTCGTCCGTACGCTCCCGGACGGCTACGACACGGTGATCGACGAGGAGGGCACGGGCGTCTCGGCGGGCGAGAAGCAGCTCGTCACCATCGCCCGCGCGTTCCTCGCGGAACCGGCGATCCTGGTCCTGGACGAGGCGACCAGCTCGGTGGACACCCGCACGGAGGTCCTGATCCAGCACGCGATGGCGGAACTCCGCACGGGCCGTACGAGCTTCGTGATCGCCCACCGCCTCTCCACGATCCGCGACGCGGACGTGATCCTGGTGATGGAGTCGGGCAGCATCGTGGAACAGGGCACGCACGAGGAACTGCTGGCGGCGCAGGGCGCGTACGCGCGGCTGTACCAGGCCCAGTTCGCGGAGCCGGTGGCAGAAACGATCTAGGTCACCCGTGCGGGTGGACTCCGTCCCGGACCGATGATCTGCCTGGTCCGGCTGGGTGAGACTGGCAGCGTGAGCGTCAAGGGAGCACTGTCGTCGCAGGCGACGGTCGAGGAGTTCGAGGAGATCGCACGGTTCGCCTGCCAGGTGACGGACAAGGCGGTCAGATTTGAGTTCCTCAACGGGAAGATCAGCGTGAAGCCGGCGGCCGACGGAGACCGATGCGAGATCATCGCGTGGCTGGCGCACCAGTGCTTGCGGAGCGAGAGCCCGTTGTGCGTCCTCCCCCAGCCGGCGGGGATCGAACTCGACACCGGGGAACTCAAGAACTACGTCCGCTGACCGCCTCGGCCGCCCACGCCGCGATCCGCTCCAGCAAGTCCTCGCTTGCCGCGTTCTCCGCGTGGCCGAAGTCCTCCTCCAGCCACAGCTCCGCCCCGCCCGGCTCCGCCGCCGCGGCGAGGGCCTCGGGGTGGTCCACGGGGAAGTACGTGTCCCGGGTGCCGTGGACGATGAGGAGGGGGGCCGGGGCGATCAGCGGGACCGCCGCCGTGGGGGAGAGGGGTTCGGGGTTCCAGCAGCGGTGGTGGATGCGGGTCTTCAGGGCGAGGCGGGAGACCGCGCGGCCCGTACGGCGTTCCACTATCCAGTGCAGCCGCCGCATCGGCGCCGTGCCGCGGTAGTACCAGCGGGCCGGCGAGCTGACGGACACGATCGCGTCGGCGTACGGGACCGTGCCCGTGGGGATCGCGCCGGCGCCGAGTGCGTGGGCGCCGAGCGCCACCGAGCCGTCCGTACCCGAGCCGAGTGCCACCGGGCCGTCCGCTCCCCGGTCGGCCGCGCCCCCGGCTCCCCCCGTCGCGGCCGTTCCGTACGCCCCCGTGCGCCCCTCGCGCCCCCCACGCTCCCGTTCGTTCCCACGCGCCTCCGGGCGATACAGCGCGCCGTGGCGCAGCACCACCGAGCCGCCCATCGAGAACCCCACCGTCGCCACCCGGGCGTGCCCCAGCGACCGGGCCCACGCCACCGCCGCCGCCAGGTCCAGCACCTCCCGGTCCCCGACCGTCGACCGCCCGCCGGAGCCGCCGTGGCCCCGGAACGAGAACGTCACCACCGCCGCACGCTGCGTGAACACCGCAGCCGCCCGCCGGATCGCCGGCCGCTCCAGCGCGCCCGTGAAGCCGTGCGCCACCACGATCGCCGGGGCGCCGGGGCGCGGCCCCGGAGCGTACGCCGCCTCGATCGGCACCCCGTCCGCCGCGCGCAGCAGCGCCGTACGGGAACCGGGCGGGGCGGGTGCGGCAGGACCGGGTGCGGCGTCTCGTCGGCCGGACGAGGCCGCGGAGGTGGAGCTCATGTGGGCTATTCTGACGTGTGAAGGACCCGGGCAAGGTTGCCCCCGGGTCCTTTCGTGCTTACATGCCACCTTCTGAGGAGGCCGATCACATGGGCAAACGCAGAGGCAGAGCCGAGACCGAGACGACCGCGAGCACCGCCGTCCCCCGCCGGGAGGTGCGCCCGTGAGTTCTCTGCTGCTTCTGACCAACGCCCTGCAGCCCTCCGCCGAGGTGCTCCCCGCGCTCGGGCTGCTGCTCCACAACGTGCGCGTGGCCCCCGCCGAGGGCCCCGCACTGATCGACACCCCGGGCGCCGACGTCATCCTCATCGACGGCCGCCGCGACCTGCCGCAGGTACGCAGCCTGTGTCAGCTCCTGCGCTCCACGGGCCCCGGCTGTCCGCTGATCCTCGTCGTCACGGAGGGCGGGCTCGCCGCCGTCACCGCCGAGTGGGGCGTGGACGACGTCCTGCTGGACACCGCCGGTCCGGCGGAGGTGGAGGCGCGGCTGCGGCTCGCGCTCGGCCGGCAGCAGCTGCCCGCCGACGAGAGCCCCACCGAGATCCGCAACGGCGATCTGACGGTGGACGAGGCCACGTACAGCGCGAAGCTGAAGGGACGGGTGCTGGACCTGACCTTCAAGGAGTTCGAGCTGCTGAAGTACCTGGCGCAGCACCCGGGGCGGGTGTTCACCCGGGCCCAGTTGCTCCAGGAGGTCTGGGGCTACGACTACTTCGGCGGCACCCGCACCGTCGACGTCCACGTCCGGCGGCTGCGGGCGAAGCTCGGTCCCGAGCACGAGTCGTTGATCGGCACGGTACGGAACGTGGGCTACCGCTTCGTCGTGCCGGAGAAGGCGGAGAAGAAGGCCGAGAAGCAGGAGCAGAAGGGCGCGGCGCACGAGGCGCGCCACCGCGCGTAGGTAAGCCCCCAGGCGGTGGCCAGGGCATCACAGAGGCGGGGTAGTGCGGGGAGTCATCACGCGTAGACTTGCGCCGTGGCCAAGGTGACGCGGGACGACGTGGCACGGCTGGCGGGGACCTCGACCGCGGTCGTGAGCTACGTCATCAACAACGGACCCCGGCCGGTCGCCCCGGCCACCCGGGAGCGGGTGCTCGCCGCGATAAAGGAGTTGGGCTACCGCCCGGACCGCGTGGCGCAGGCCATGGCCTCGCGGCGGACGGACCTCATCGGCATGATCGTGCCGGACGCGCGGCAGCCGTTCTTCGGCGAGATGGCGCACGCGGTGGAGCAGGCGGCGTCCGAGCGCGGCAAGATGGTGCTCGTCGGCAACTCCGACTATCTCGACGACCGCGAGGTCCACTATCTGCGGGCGTTTCTCGGGATGCGCGTCTCCGGCCTGATCCTCGTCAGCCAGGGCCCCAGCGCGGCCGCGGCGGCGGAGATCGACGCATGGGACGCGCGGGTGGTGCTCATGCACGAGCGCCGGGACCAGCCGGAGGACCTGGTCGTCGTCACGGACGACGTCGGCGGCGCGCGGCTGGCGACCAGCCACCTGCTGGACCACGGCCACGCGTACGTGGCCTGCCTGGGCGGCGTCGAGACGACCCCGACGACGGGCGACCCGGTCACCGACCACGTGGAGGGCTGGCGCATCGCGATGCGCGCGGCGGGCCGCTCGACGGAGGGCCGGCTCTTCCAGTCCCCGTACAACCGCTATGACGCCTACCAGGTCGGCCTCAAGCTCCTCTCCGGCCCGGACCGCCCCCCGGCCCTCTTCTGCGCCACCGACGACCAGGCCATCGGCCTGCTCCGTGCGGCCCGCGAACTGCGCATCGACGTCCCGGGCGAGCTGGCGGTGGCGGCCTTCGACAACGTCAAGGAGGCGGGTCTCACGGACCCGCCCCTGACGACGGTCGCCTCGGACCGCCCGGCGATGGCCCGCGCGGCGGTCGACCTGGTCCTGGACGAGACCCCCCTGGCCACCCGCCGCGAACGCCTGAAGCAGTTCCCCTCCCACCTGGTCACCCGCCGCTCCTGCGGCTGCCCGTAGCGGGGGCGGGGCGCCGGTCCGGCGGCAGCCGGAGCCGCACCCACACGCACTTCCCGATGCCGTTGGCCCGCCGATGGGTACCCCAGTCGTCCGCAAGCGCGTCCACGAGCGCCAGCCCGCGCCCGCTCTCGTCGTCCTCGCCCGCGATGCGGGGGTGGGGCCAGTCGTCGGCTTATGCGGTCACTGGAGCACGGCAGCGTTGCGTGGCGCCGGTCCAGCTACAGCGGTGAGTCCGGCAACTGCGTCGAGATACGTCGAGGCGCGACCGCGATCAGCGTCCGAGACAGCAAGGACCCCGGGAGCGGCGTCCTCGCTGTCAGCGCTGCCGCGTGGGCCGACTTCGTTGCAGCTGTCAGACGCGGGGAGTTCCCGCAGACGTAGCGCTCAGTCCGGATGGGCACCCGCCGGGGGCGGTCTGTACGACCTCACCGGATCGGCCCAGCCGCCGAGGCGGCGGCTCAGGCCGAAGCGGGCCGGGAGCCACCATCGCCTTCTGACGTGGCCGTCCGTAGCGGGTGACCACCGAGGGCCCGACAGGTCCTCCACTCCCCACCAGGTCTTGACCGCCTTCCGTCCGTGGAGCTTCAGCAGCGGCCATCGCGGTATGTGCAGGCCGACATAGACCATGTTCACGTCGTCTCCGCACTTGGTCGTGTAGAAGCACCGGTGCCCGTCCGTGTAGCTCGACCCCAGGCCGCAGTCGAGTCCCATGGTGCCGCCGAGCCAGGTGAGGGCCAGCTTTCCGTCCGCGGGGATCGACGGTACGAGCACCGGGTTGTACCAGACCTCGCGGTTCAGGCCGCGCGTGAGCGAGGTGCGCACCGTCTGGGCGACCACGACGTTGGTGGCCGGGCCCCGGCCCACGTTCATGAGCCACCACTTCGGTTCGGCGTCGTCCGTCTGCGCGCTCTCCCACATGAACTGCAGGACGGGCATGTGAGAGCGACGGTCGGACATGTAGGCGAGGATGAACGAGCCGAGCGATACCAGAACGGCGAACGCGGAGATGATCAGTGCCAGCACGGCACCTCCCCCTCGGGGCTGGCGGGCTGTCCGGATCCGGTGAGGAGCAACGCGGCGCCACAACGGCCACCGTAGTACCGCCGCGCCTCCGGCCCCACCCCTCGGCTTTATAGGCTCTTCCTACTTCAGGTGGGGGCTGGTGAGTCCGCCTCCGATGAGCAGCATGCGTAGTCGGTAGTGATCGCGGTTGCGGAAGCCTCGTGCGATGCGGCGTTGGAGTTCGATGAGTCCGTTGATGGCCTCTGTGCCGCCGTTGTTGGCGCGGCCGGTGTCGAAGTAGGCGAGGAAGGCTTCGCGCCATTGCTGCAGCGTCTTGCCGAGTCGCTTGATCTCCTTGATCGGGCACGTCGGGAAGGTAGCGAGGACCTTCTCGGCGATCTTGCGTCCCTCGGCAGGACCGTCGGCCTGGTAGGCGGCTCGCAGTTGCTGGGCGCAGAGCCAGGCGACGAGAACCTCGTCGTGGCGTTCGTCAGCGGCGATCGTGAGGTCGAGTCGCGCTCGTTGTCGGTCGGTGAGTTTCTCGACCCCGCAGCGCAAGATGGTGCGGATGCCGTAGAGCAGGTCGCCCTTCCTGCCCCGGTGGCCATGGATCTGTTGCTGGACGCGACGACGGACCTCGTCGACGGCCGCGGAACCGAGCTTGACGACGTGGAACGCATCCAGGACCGCAGTCGCATCCTCGAGCTTGTCATCAATGGCGTTCTTGTAGCCGCGGAACGGGTCCAAGGTCGCTTCCTTGATCCCGTCACGGAAGCCCGGTCCGCGTTCTTCGAGCCAGTCGGCGTAGGCCTGCCCGGACCGGCCCGGGACGAGGTCGAGCAGCCGGGCTCGTGTCCTTCCCTTCGCGTCGGTGGTCAGGTTGACCATCCCGGTCAGCGTCTTCGGCCCGCGACCCCCTTGGTCGATGGGTCGTTCGCTGACATGGCGCCAGACATGCTCATCGACCCCGAGCCGGGTGACCCCGTCGAACCGCGTGTCGTCATCGGCCATCGCCTTGAGCAGGGGACGGATCGAGGTCCACACCGTGTTCCATGTCGTGCCGAGCTGGCGGGCGATCCCGCGCACGGAGGCGTGCTCACGCCGCAATTGTCGGATCGCCCACCAGCACGCCCGCACGGTGAGCAGCGCCCGCGGCTCGGCCACCGTATGGTTCTGCTCGGTGAACGTGCCGACCGGGCAGGCCGGTTCGACACAGCGCCAGGTCCGCTTGCGCCACACGATCTTCACGGGCCGGTCGAAGCAAGGTGCGTCGATTAGGACCACCTCAACGTCGACCGTGGGAGTGAGCGATCGCGCCGCAGGTCCGGCAGCCCATCACCATCCGCGCCGACTCGACCCGAACAGTCAATCGGTCGCCATCACCCCGGTCGACGTCAATCACGTGGAGATCGTCGAGACCGACGAGCAGGTCGCAGTTCACGCAGTAGGTGTTGGCGTGATGGCAGCGCGCAGCGGCACGTGCCACGGGCTCAGACAACGTCGAGGCCTTCCCGAATGGCGCGTGTCTGATCTCGTCGGCGATGGGTCTAGTGACCAAAGGTGACCGGCTGGCCATGCCAGCCGGTCTTGCGGAGGAACTGTTCCCAGCTCAGCGTGTTGGGATCGATGCGCCGGCTCCACGTCGTGTCGCGGTCGTCTCGGAAGTATCCGAGGTCGACCGCGTACTGGGCCATGCCGAGGGTTTCGTCGACCACCAGAGGGTTCTCTCCCAGCGCGGGGAAGTAGGTCAGCAGGTCTTCGCGAGAGTAGGCGCTGCGGTACTCGGCTTTGAGTCCGGTGACGCGGGAGAACTCCTCGACCATCTCGGCTGGGGAGATGACGTCCCCCACGACCGGCAGACAGGCGCCGCGGTAGGTGTCGGGGTTGGAGAACACCTCGAGGGCGGCCGGCCCGGTCGCGGTGAGTGGGTCCACGAACGGGGCACGGAAGTCTTCGGGGAGGTAGAAAGGCATGAGCACCGTGTCACCATCGATGTGCGGGGTGTAGTACTCCAGTGCGTTGGTGTAGAAGAACGAGAGCATGATGAAGGTGTGCGCGATCGGCAGAGTCCGGATGTACTCCGCGATGAGCGCCTTGTCCGTGAAGTGCGGGGCGTACTTGGTGCCCGAGGACCGCTCGTCGACGTTCTCGAGAGCACTGAAGACGACGTGTATCACTCCGGCCTCGACCGCTGCATCGGCAAGTTGGCGCCCGAGAGGGAACTCCTCGGAGGGCGGCGCGATGACTGGGGTCATCAGGAAGGCCCCCTCGGCCGATCTGAACGCGTCGACGAGCTCGCGCTGGTGACCCAGCGCGAGAGGAACCTCGGCGATCTCCGCTCCCAGTCCTGCCAGGCTCCGGGCCTGGGCAGAGCCGGCGTCCCGGGTCAGGGCTCGCACTCGGAACCTGCCGCTCTCAAGCAAGGAGGTGGCGACGCTCCTTCCCTGCTTGCTAGTGGCACCCGCGACGACGATCAACGGCTTGCTGCTCTCAGACATCGTGTACTTCCTCTTGTGTATCCCCGGTGTTCGCGGCGGACGGCAGTTGCGCGGCAGATACCGGAGGGGCGTGAACGCAACAATCATATCGTGATATCGCGATGTGTCAATGTGTGGCTGGGGGCGAACTCGGTTCGTCACATCGAGATACGATGGTGCGTGAGAGGCGAGGAGGCGACCGTGGCGACGTCACAGGCAACGAACTCAGGAGGCGACGCGGAGAACGAGCCCCCTCTGGCTGCGGTCGAGGCCTTGAAGGCGCTGGCGAACCCTGCACGGCTGCAAATCATGGACTGGCTGCGGGACCCTCACCGCGAGTTCGCTCAGTGGGAGCCAATAGCCGACCGGGACGAGGTCGGAGTCTGCGTCAGCCATCTGCAGGCCAAGTCGGGGCTGGCGCAATCGACAGTCTCCTCGTACATGGCAACCCTCGAGCGGGCAGGCCTGGTACAGGCCACACGGGTCGGCAAGTGGATCCACTACAAACGCAACGAGGGCACGCTGTCGCGACTCGCGGAGATGCTCCGCGGCACATAGCGACGATCACGAAAGGGCGCCACGAGGCGACCAACGGCGCACGGCACACCAGACTCCTCGCGACATCGCGGGCGTGACTGAGGCAGGAACCAATCCCTGCCTCCGCGATCCTCGAAGCCTCGCTTTCCACGCTAGCCGCGATCATTCCCCCAGGCATCGACCAGGGCGGCGTGTTCCACCAGATCGATCAAGCACTTGGCGACCGTTGCCCCCACCTGAAGTAGGAAGAGCCGCTTTATATCGGGCAAACGCGGTTTTACTCCACTTCTTACATCCGTCTCAGACGCCTCTCAGAATCCGCGGGGATCGTCGAAGGCATGACGGAGCAGACATACCGCACCAGCACCCAGCCCGCCTTCGTCGCCGGCCGTGACGGGGTCCTGCCCGCCGACCGGGCCGCCGCGGGCCACCCCCAGACCCTCGCCGGGACGCACGGCGGCGGGTACGCCGGGTTCGGCGCCCCGCCGCCGCCCTCCGCCGGCCCGCCGCGGCGCAGGCGCGCCAGGGGCCCCCTCGGGCTGCTCGCCGCCGCCGCGCTCGTCGCGGCCGTCGTCGGGGGCGGCAGCGCCGCCCTCGTCGGGGAGCTGACCGATTCGTCCGCCACGAGCACCAGCGCCGCCGGCCCCGCCAGCGGCACCCAGGTCTCCGCGGGGAACAGCGGCTCCGTCACCGGCGTGGCCGCCGCCGTCAGCCCCAGCGTCGTGGAGATCCAGTCCTCCTCGACCGCCGGGCAGTCGACGGGATCCGGGGTGATCGTCACCGAGAGCGGCGAGATCCTCACCAACAACCACGTCGTCTCCGGCGCCGACCAGGTCCAGGTCACCTTCAGCGACGGGTCCACCGCCGCCGCCGACGTCGTCGGCACCGACCCCGACCTCGACATGGCCCTCCTCCAGGTGCAGGGCAAGAGCGGCCTCAAGCCCGCCGTCCTCGGCGACTCCGACTCCCTGAGGGTCGGCGACGAGGTCGTCGCCATCGGCTCCCCCGAGGGCCTGAGCGGCAGCGTCACCAGCGGCATCGTCTCCGCGCTCGACCGAGACGTGACCGTCGAGAAGGAACAGCAGCAGCCGCAGAGCGGCGAGCAGTGGCCGTTCGGCTTCGGCGGCGGCCAGTACAACGGGCGGCTCGGGCCGCAGACGACCACGTACCAGGCCATCCAGACCGACGCCTCGCTCAACCCCGGCAACTCCGGGGGCGCGCTCGTCGACATGAACGGCCGGATCGTCGGCATCAACTCGGCCATGTACGCGCCGCAGGACAGCTCCTCCGCGGGCAGCGTCGGCCTCGGCTTCGCCATCCCCGTCAACGATGTGAAGCACATCCTCGACGACCTCAGGAACAATTGAGACCGTGACCGAGCAGCAGCAGCGCATCCTGATCGTCGACGACGAGCCGGCCGTACGCGAGGCGCTGGAGCGCAGCCTCGCCTTCGAGGGCTACGGGACCGAACTCGCCGTCGACGGTCTCGACGCCCTCGACAAGGCCGTCTCGTACCGGCCCGACCTCGTCGTCCTCGACGTGCTCATGCCCCGCATGGACGGCCTGACCGCCGCCCGCCGGCTGCGGGCCGCCGGCGACCGGGTGCCCATCCTCATGCTCACCGCCCGCGACACCGTCGGCGACCGCGTGACGGGCCTCGACGCGGGCGCCGACGACTACCTCGTCAAGCCCTTCGAGCTGGACGAGCTGTTCGCCCGCATCCGCGCGCTGCTGCGCCGCCGCGCGTACGCCGAGGGCGGCGAGCCGCCCGACACCGCCGAGACGCTGGAGTTCGGCGATCTGCGGATGGACCTCGCCGCCCGCGAGGTCACCCGCGGCGGCCGGCCGGTGGAGCTGACGCGCACCGAGTTCACGCTGCTGGAGCTCTTCCTCCACCACCCGCGGCAGGTGCTCACCCGCGAGCAGATCCTCAAGGCCGTCTGGGGCTTCGACTTCGAGCCGTCCTCCAACTCCCTCGACGTGTACGTCATGTACCTGCGCCGTAAGACCGAGGCCGGCGGCGCCCCCCGGCTGGTCCACACGGTCCGCGGCGTCGGCTACGTCCTGCGCGCCCCGGAGCCCGGCGGCAGGGGCGCCGCCAGGTGACGTCCCGCTTCGGCCGGCTGCCGCTGCGTTCGCGGCTGGCCCTGCTCACCGCCGCGGCGGTCGCGGTCGCGGTGGCGGCGTGCGCGGTGGCGGCGTGGTTCCTGGTGCGCTCGCAGCTCCTGTCGTCGCTCGACGAGGAGTTGACCAAGACGGTGCCGGCGACCGGGATCAAGATCCAAAACGGCAGGCTCCAATGCCCGCAGTCGGTGCCGGACGCCACCGGGCCGTTCAGGCCGAGCGGCCCGACGGTGCAGGTCGTACTGGAAGACGGTCAGCGGTGCTACCAGACCGGTGAGCGGCTCGTCGAGGTCCAGGGGCAGGACACCCGGGTCGCCGGCGGCGAGCTGGACTGGGCGGCCCACAACACGACTGCCGACGACGGCACCGAGTACCGCGTGCTCACGCGCCCCTGGCCCCGGGTCCCAGGCGTCGCCTATACCGTCGGCCGTCCCCTCAGCGAGGTCACCGACCCTCTCGACACCCTTGCCCTCGTCCTCACTCTGCTCGCCGCCGGCGGCGTCGTCGCGTCCGGCGTCGCCGGGGTGGCGCTCGCCCGCGCGGGCCTGCGCCCCGTGGAGCGGCTGACGCATACCGTCGAGCACATCGCCAGGACCGAGGATCTCGCCGTCGAGATCCCCGTCGAGGGCGACGACGAGATCGCCCGGCTGTCGCGGTCGTTCAACGCCATGACCGCCGCACTGGCCACCTCCCAGGAGCGGCAGCAGCAGCTCATCGCCGACGCCGGGCACGAGTTGCGGACGCCGCTGACCTCGTTGCGTACGAACATCGAACTGCTCGCCCGCAGTGAGGAGTCCGGCCGCGAGCTGCCGCCGCGGCAGCGCAGGGAGCTGCTGGAGTCCGTCACCGCGCAGATGACCGAGCTGGCCGCGCTCATCGGCGACCTCCAGGAGCTGTCCCGGCCCGACGCCGCGCCGGACAAGGCGCAGCTGGAGGTCGTCGCGCTGGACGAGATCGCCGAGCGGGCCCTGCGGCGGGTGCGGCTGCGGGCGCCGGAGGTGCGGATCGAGGCGGAGCTGGCGCCCTGGTTCGTACGGGCCGAGCCCGCGGCGCTGGAGCGGGCCGTGGTCAACCTGCTGGACAACGCGGTGAAGTTCTCGCCCGCCGGCAGCCGGGTCGAGGTCCGGCTCGGCGCCGACGGGCTGCTGCGGGTGCGCGACCACGGTCCCGGCATCCCGGAGGCGGAGCTGCCGCACGTCTTCGAGCGGTTCTGGCGCTCGCCGTCGGCGCGCAGCCGGCCGGGCAGCGGGCTCGGGCTGTCGATCGTGGCCCGTACGGTGCAGCAGGCCGGCGGCACCGTGGAACTGCGCCGGGCGGCCGGCGGCGGGACGGAGGCGCTGCTGCGGCTGCCGGGGGCGCCGGAGCCGCCACCGGGTTCCTCAGCCGCGATCCGGGGGCGCGGGCAGGACCGTTCGGGGTAGGGCCGTTCGGCCCGCCGCCCGGAGGGGCGAATCGGCCGTGGGGACCCGTACGGGGCAAGCAAACGGAATCGAAGGACATGCCTCCTTCGGGTGACGGTGCCGCCCGTAGCTGACCGACTGGGGTATCTCTGACGTTCCAGACCCCCGTACGCCCCACGCCCCCGCCGAGGAGAAACCCCCCATGACCGTCCGGCCCCTCGCCGCCGTCCTGGCCGCCACCGCCACCGCCGTGCTGCTGCCGCTGACCGCCGCCGCCACCGCCTCCGCCGAGCGCCCGCTGCCCGAGCCGTTCGACGCCACGCACCTGCGGCTGACGACGAAGTACGTCAGCGACCGCGCCAAGGGCGGCTTCACGTATCTGGACTGCGAACCCGTCGGGGGCACGCACCCCGCGGCGGAGTCGGCCTGCACGGACCTGGCGAAGGTCGACGGGCGGTTCGAGGAGCTGTCCGACAAGCAGGGCGCCTGCACGATGCAGTACGAGCCCGTGGAGCTGCACGCCACCGGCACCTGGCGCGGCAAGCCCGTCGAGTACGTCTCCGAGGTCTTCCCCAACCCCTGCATGGCGGATCTGGCGACCGGCGGGAACGTCTTCAACTTCTAGCCGTCCCCCGGCCGCCGCGGCGGGGCGCGAGCGCGCTAGGGCTTGCGCCCCACCGCGCCGTACGCGTCGATCGGCTTGGCCGCGCCCACCTTCGGCGAGCCCGGCCGCCAGCGCGTGATCGGCACCATGCCGGGTGCGAGCAGCTCCAGCCCCTCGAAGCACCGGGCCAGCTCGTCCGGGCCGCGCAGGTGGTACGGGACGCCGCCGGCCTCGATGAGCTTCTCGCCGCCCTCGACGACGGCCTCGCCGGTGTCGGTGCCGTCCCACAGCACCAGGTGGCTGCCCGACGGCACGGCGTCCATGACCCGGCCCACGATGCGGCGCAGCTCGGTCAGCTCCGGCTCGTAGCCCAGCACCCCCATGAACATCACCGCCACCGGCTCGGTGAGGTCCAGGGTGTCCGCCGCGCCGGTGAGGATCCGCTCGGGGTCGTGGTAGTCGGCGTGGACGTACGCGGTCACGCCCCCGGGCCCGGTGTTGACCAGCAGGGCGCGGGCGTGCGCCAGCACCAGCGGGTCGTTGTCGACGTACACGACGCGGGCCGCGGGGGCGCTCTGCTGCGCCACCTCGTGGGTGTTCTGCATCGTGGGCAGGCCGGTGCCGATGTCCAAGAACTGCCGGATCCCCGCCTCCCTCGCCAGGTGGGAGACGACCCGGATGAGGAACTGGCGGGACTGCCGGGCCATGGTCACGATGTCCGGGTAGACCTGCGCGACGGCGTCACCCGCGGCGCGGTCCGACTGGTAGTTGTCCTTGCCGCCCATCCAGTAGTTCCAGATCCGCGCCGCGTGCGGCACGGAGGGGTCGACCGCCGGGGGTGCCGCGTCCTCGTTGCTCATCGTGACCGTCCTGCCGGGAGAGGGCTGCGCGGAAGGGGCCCGTCCCGCCGGGGAGTCGCGGAGGGACGCGCCGGGTGACCATCACAGCAGAAGGGGGTGGGCGGCGCAGGCGATTCCGCCCGCAACCGCTCACCCCCCGGAGGGTCTCCCCGGTCGGCTACTGCCCGATCACCGTGATCCGGTCGGCGGCCGGCGGTGCCAGCGGCTTGTCCGCGCTGGAGTTCGCCGTCAGGTAGTCCTCAAGGGCGGCCAGGTCGTCCCCGCCGACCAGCGGGTCCGTACCGTCGGCCAGGGTGGGGAAGCCGTCGCCGCCGCCGGCGAGGAAGGAGTTGACGGCGACCCGGTACGTGGCCGCCGCATCCAGCGGCTGCCCGTCGAGCCGGACCGAGTCGGCGACGACGCGGTCGGCGCCGGACTTGGTGAGGTCCAGGGTGTACGTCAGTCCGGCGGACGGCTGCAGGACCTTCGGCGCCGCCTCGTTGGCGCCGCTGACCTGCTCGCGGAGCACCTGCAGAAGCTGCTCGCCGGTCAGGCTGGTCAGGTTCACGGTGTTCGAGAACGGCTGGACCGTGAAGCCCTCCCCGTACGTGACGACTCCGTCGCCCTCGCCGCCGGACGCCGCGTACGTGAGGTCCGCGCGGATCCCGCCGGGGTTCATCAGCGCCACCTGCGCGTTCTCGTCGAGCGTCCTGGCGTGGGCGAGCTGGGCGTCGGCGATGAGGTCGCCGAGCGGGGACTCGGTGCCCGCGCGCGGGATGTCGCCGGAGACGTAGCCGACGGGCTTGGCGGCGATCGGCGCGGCGAGCGCGTTCCACTCCTCGATCAGCGCGGTCATGTCCCCCGCCCTGGGCTGCTCGCGGTCGACCACGTGGTTCTCGGCGTCCGGCAGCTCGGTCGCGGTGCGCACGATGTCGCCGCTGCGGCGGTCGTACGTCAGCGTGGTGTCGGTGTAGAGGCGGCCGAAGGACGACGCGGAGGTGACGCTGCGCGCGTTGCCCTTCGGGTCGGGGATGGTGCAGGCGTACGGCTGGTGGGTGTGTCCGGTGACGAAGGCGTCGACGCTCGCCGTCGTGCCCCTGGCGATCTCGGCGACCGGTCCGGAGATCCCGGCGCCCGGACCGGGGGTGTCGCAGTCGTAGTTGTACGCGCCGCCCGCCGAGGCCGCCGGGAAGCCGCCCTCGTGGACGAGCGCGACGATGGACTCCACGCCCTGACGCCGCAGTTGCTTCGCGTACTTGTCGAGCGTCTCGATCTCGTCGTGGAACTCCAGGCCCTTGACGCCCTCGGCGGAGACGATGTCGGGGGTGCCTTCCAGCGTCACGCCGATGAAGCCGATCCTCACGCCCTGCTTCTTCCAGACGTACACGGGGTCGAGGGCCGGCCTGCCGGTCTTCTCGTCGGTGACGTTGGCGGCGAGGTAGGGGAAGTCGGCGCCCCCGTAGGTGCGGCCCTCGGTGTAGCCGCCGTCCTCGGGGTGGTTGCCGCCGTCCTGGAGGCGGCGCAGCTCGGCGACGCCCTCGTCGAACTCGTGGTTGCCGACGCCCGCGACGTCGAGGCCGAGGCCGTTCATGGCCTCGACGGCGGGCTCGTCGTGGAAGAGGCCGGAGATCAGCGGGCTGGCGCCGACGAGGTCGCCGGCGGCGGCGGTGACGGAGTAGCGGTTGCCCTCGCGGGCGTCGCGCAGGGAGGTGGCGAGGTATTCGGCCCCGCCGGCGGTGATGTTCTTCTTCGAGCCGTCCGGCTGGAGTTCGGTGACCTGCCCCGAGGAGCCCTGCGGGGGTTCGAGGTTGCCGTGGAAGTCGTTGAAGGACAGCAGTTGGACGTCGACGGTACGGCCGCGGTCCCGCTTCTTCGCGCTGTCCGCGCCCGCCGGCTGCGCGGCGGCGAAGAGGCTCCCGGCCACCGCCAGTGCGGCGGCGCCCGCCGCGGCCCGGCGCCCCCTTCGTGTCGTACGGACCCTGCCTGCCGGCTCTGTGCTTCGAGACCTCACTGTGAACGCCCCCTCGGCGCGACGTGGAAACACCGCTCGGCAGCTTAGGGTCGACGCGCGTAGCGTGTCTCCAACGAAGACTGAACGATTCCCCAACCTTGTCGGGCGTGCCGCTGGCCTTAGGCTTCCTCCATGACGGAGTCCGGTACGACCGACACGGGGAAGCCGCGCGGCAGGCGCATCGAGGTGCTCGACGAGCTCACGCCGTCCCAGTCCCACGCCGTGCTCGGCATCATCGACGCCGCCGCCGGGACCGACGGCCGCCAGGCCGTCTCCGAACAGGGCCGGCTCACGCTGCGCAGAGGCCACCGCGAGGGCGTCAAGCACCTCCTCCTCTACGACGGCACGGAACCCGCGGGCTACGCGCAACTGGAGGAGACCGACCCCGTCGAGCCGCCCGCCGCCGAACTGGTCGTCCACCCCGCGTACCGCCGCCGCGGCCACGGCCGCGCGCTGGGCCGCGCGCTGCTCACCGAGTCGGGACAGCGGATGCGGCTGTGGGCGCACGGCGGCCACCCCGCCGCCCGGCACCTGGCGCAGTTGCTCGGCCTCACGCTCTTCCGCGAGCTGCGTCAGCTGCGGATGCCGCTCGACGCCTACGCGGGCGAGGGCGTGCCGGAGCCGCGGCTGCCGGCGGGGGTCACGGTGCGTACGTTCCGGCCCGGCGAGGACGACGCGGAGTGGCTGGCCCTCAACGCCGCCGCCTTCGCGCACCACCCCGAGCAGGGCTCGCTCACGCAGACCGACCTGGACGACCGCATGGCGGAGCCGTGGTTCGACCCGCGCGGCTTCTTCCTCGCCGAGCGCGCCGGGAAGGCCGTCGGCTTCCACTGGACGAAGGTGCACAGCGCGGAGCACCTGGGCGAGGTGTACGTCCTGGGGGTGCACCCCGACGCCCAGGGCGGCGGGCTCGGCAAGGCGCTGACGACGATCGGGCTGCGCCATCTGGCGTACGACCGCAGCATGCCGACGGCCATGCTGTACGTCGACGCCGACAACGCCCCGGCGGTCGCGGTCTACGAGGGCATGGGCTTCCGCACCCACGAGACGGACCTGATGTACCGCACGGAGGGCTGAGGGCCCCCGGAATCCCCGGCACGGCCCGCGACCGCACACCGAGGGTTGGTCGTGTCGTTACCCTCGGTTCAACCTCAATTGCGAACATCGACGGATGCAGCGCTCCGCCGCGAATCTCTCCGCCGTGCCGGGTCGGGCCAGGACACGGGAGAATAGGGGCATGGACGACAGCTCGCCCCTCGTCACCGCCGCCCAGCCCGCGCAGCCGGCCCAGCCGTCGGTGGGCTCGATCGCCGCCCGCCGCCCGCACGCGGTGGCCCCCGCCATGCAGCGTGCGGCCCAGCAGATCGACCCGGACATCGACGCCGACGCCGACGACTACGACGGCCAGGAGGCGGACGAGGAGCTGCCCCAGGGCCGCTTCCTGGACCGGGAGCGAAGCTGGCTGGCGTTCAACGAACGGGTGCTGGAGCTGGCCGAGGATCCGGCCACCCCGCTGCTGGAGCGCGCGAACTTCCTGGCGATCTTCGCCAGCAACCTGGACGAGTTCTTCATGGTGCGCGTCGCCGGCCTCAAGCGCCGTATCGCCACCGGCGTCGCCACCCGCTCCGCCTCCGGGCTGCAGCCGCGCGAGGTGCTGGACCTGATCTGGAACCGCTCGCGCGAGCTGATGGCGCGGCACGCCGCCTGCTTCCAGCAGGACGTGCAGCCGGCGCTGGCCGACGAGGGCATCCAGCTCATCCGCTGGGCGGACCTGGGCGAGAAGGAGCAGGCCCGGCTCTTCACCCTCTTCCGGCAGCAGATCTACCCGGTGCTGACGCCGCTGGCCGTCGACCCGGCGCACCCGTTCCCGTACATATCGGGACTGTCCCTGAACCTCGCGGTCGTCGTCCGCAACCCCGTCAGCGGCCACCGGCACTTCGCCCGCGTCAAGGTGCCGCCGCTGCTGCCGCGGTTCCTGGAGACGGCCACGGTCGGCGGGGCCCAGCGGTTCGTACCGCTGGAGGACGTCATCGCGGCCCACCTCGAAGACCTCTTCCCGGGCATGGAGGTCCTCGCCCACCACACCTTCCGGGTCACGCGCAACGAGGACCTGGAGGTCGAGGAGGACGACGCGGAGAACCTGCTGAAGGCGCTGGAGAAGGAGCTGATGCGGCGCCGCTTCGGGCCGCCGGTGCGGCTGGAGGTGGAGGAGTCCATCGACCCGTACGTGCTGGACCTGCTGGTCCGCGAGCTGAAGATCTCCGAGGCCGAGGTCTATCCGCTGCCGGGCCCGCTCGACCTCACCGGGCTCTTCGGCATCGCCGCGCAGGACCGGCCGGAGCTGAAGTACCCGAAGTTCGTCGCCGGCACGCACCGCGACCTCGCCGAGGTCGAGTCGGCGTCCGCGCCGGACGTCTTCGGGGCGCTGCGCGAGCGCGACGTGCTGCTGCACCACCCCTACGACTCCTTCTCCACCTCCGTCCAGGCGTTCCTGGAGCAGGCGGCGGCGGACCCGGACGTGCTGGCCATCAAGCAGACGCTGTACCGCACGTCGGGCGACTCGCCGATCGTCGACGCCCTCATCGACGCGGCGGAGAGCGGCAAGCAGGTGCTGGTGCTGGTGGAGCTGAAGGCGCGCTTCGACGAGCAGGCGAACATCAAGTGGGCGCGGAAGCTGGAGGAGGCGGGCTGCCATGTCGTGTACGGGCTCGTCGGGCTGAAGACGCACTGCAAGCTGTCGCTGGTCGTACGGCAGGAGGGCGAGACCCTGCGCCGCTACAGCCACGTCGGCACCGGCAACTACCACCCGAAGACGGCGCGGCTCTACGAGGACCTGGGCCTGCTGACCGCCGACGCGCAGGTGGGCGCGGACCTCTCCGACCTGTTCAACCGGCTCTCCGGCTACTCGCGGCGGGAGAACTACCGCCGGCTGCTGGTGGCGCCCACGTCGGTGCGCGAGGGCCTGGTCCACCGGATCCACCGCGAGATCACGCACCACCGGGCCGGGCAGACCGCGTACGTCCGCATCAAGGTCAACTCGATCGTCGACGAGGCGGTCATCGACGCCTGCTACCGGGCGTCGATGGCGGGCGTGCCGGTCGACATCTGGGTGCGCGGCATCTGCGCGGTGCGTCCCGGGGTCCCGGGCCTGTCGGAGAACATCCGGGTACGCAGCGTCCTGGGCCGGTTCCTGGAGCACTCCCGGGTCTTCGCCTTCGGCAACGGGGGCGAGCCGGAGGTGTGGTTCGGCAGCGCCGACATGATGCACCGCAACCTCGACCGGCGCATCGAGGCGCTGGTCCGGGTCGCGGACCCGGCGCACCGGGAGGCGCTGAACCGGCTGCTGGAGACGGGCATGTCCGACACGGTCGACTCCTGGCACCTGGACTCGAACGGCGACTGGACGCGCAACGCGGTGGACGACGCGGGCAACCGGCTGGGGAACGTACAGGAAATGCTCATCGACGCCCGGAGGCGCCGGCGTGTCATCGCCGCATGAGACATCCGTGACGGCCACGGCGGCGCCGGGCACCGCCCCGCTCGCCGCGGGCGAGGTGCTGACGCGGTACCTGAGCACGCAGGCCACCGAACTGCTCCGCGGCCTGCGGGACCTCCCGGCCCAGGAGACGGGCGCCGAGGCGAGCGCCGCGACTCTCGCGGGCGCGGTCCACGACGCGGCGTTCCGCATCGCGGACACGCTGGGCAGCTTCGGCCCGTTACTGGACGCGGAGTGGGCGGAGCGCCTGGAGGGCGAGCTGTACTGGCTGGGCACGACGGTGCTGCGCGAACACGTGTACGCGGCACGCCGGGACCGGCTGGTGGCGGCGCTGCGCCGGCTGTCGGGCGAGGAGGAGGCGGACCCGGCCGCCGGCGGGACGGACCTGCGGGACGGGGTCGCGGAAGCGGTCGGTACGGGGCGCGCGGGCGGCGCGGTGCCGGGGGCACGGTCCCGGGACGGGGCCGCCGGATACGCCTCCGCTGCCCCCGCCGCCACGGCTTCCCTCTCCGGGTCGGCCGGCTCACGCGCCGGCGCCTCCGCTGCCGCCCGGCCCGCGCCCGGCGGCCCGGCCGGCGCACCGCGGGCCGTCGGCGCGGCTCGGGCGGGGGCGTTGCTGGAGCGGCGGCTGGGGCTGGCGCGCAGCCGGGCGCATTCCGAGGCGCTGGATGCGCTGACGTCCGCGCGGTACCACGCGCTCGCCGACGCCGTCGCCCTGCTCGTCTCGGACGCGCCGCTGACCGGCGCCGCCCGGCGGTCCGCCGCCGCGCTGCCCGAGTACCACGACGAGCTGTGCCGGGTGCTGGCCGCCGCCGTCGCCGCGCTGCCGCTGGCGCGCGCAGGACGCCCGTACAACGCCGCCGCCCTCGCCCGCGGGCTCGCCGCCCCCCGCGCGCCCGCCGCCGACGACCGCGACGACGCCCCCTGGCGGCACGTGCACGCGCTCGTCCGCCGCGCCCGGCACACCGCGGAGATCCTTGCGGCGTGCCCGCCCGGCACCGTCCCCGTACGCCCGGCCGGCCCGCCGCTGCCCGCCGCCGGCGCCGCGCTCGACCGGGACCGCGAGGCCGTCGAGGCCGCCGCCGCGGCCGCCTCCGCCGCCGCGACGCCGCGGATCGCCCCCGCCACCGCCTACGCCCTCGGCGTACTCCACGCCGACCAGCGCCACCAGGTGGAAGCCGCGCGCTTCACCTTCGGCAGTCTCTGGCCGACGAGAGGGGAGCAGGAGTGAAGGAGCACCCGACCCACCTGATCCGCGCCGCCGGCTGCGTTCTGTGGCGTACCGCACCCGAGGCCCCCGGCGGGCTGGAGATCGCCCTCGTCCACCGCCCCGAGTACGACGACTGGTCCCACCCCAAGGGCAAGCTCAAGCAGGGCGAGGAGCCCCTGGCCGCCGCGCTCCGCGAGGTCGCCGAGGAGACCGGCATGGCCTGCGAGCCCGGCGCCCCGCTGCCCACGACGCACTACCGGGTGGCGGACGGCCGTCCCAAGGAGGTCCGCTACTGGGCCGCCCGGGCGGCCGCCGGCGTCTTCGTCCCGAACCACGAGGTGGACCGGGTCGTCTGGCTGCCGCCGGCCGCGGCCCGCCGCAAGCTGACCTACGGCCACGACCGCGCCCTCGTCGACGCGCTGCTGGCCGCCCTGCCCTCCGAGGCGGCCTGAGGGGCCGCGGCGCCGCCTACGCAGTCGCGTACTGCCCGGCGAACTCGCCCGTCGGCGCGATCGGCGTGATCACGTCGATGAGGATCCCGTTCGGGTCCGCGACGATGAAATGCCGCTGCCCGAAGTCCTCGCTGCGCAGCTCCAGCTCGGGCCGCAGCCCTTCGCGTACGACGAGCCGCTCCCACTCCGCGTCCACGTCGGCGACCTCGAAGTTGAGCAGCAGTCCCCGCGCGGCCACCCGGTGGCCCTCGGGGACCGTGGGGTGCGCGGGGTCGAGCAGGGCCAGCTCGTACGCCGGGTCGCCGGGCCGGCGCAGGCTCACGTACCAGTCGGCCTCGAAGGTGACCTCGAAGCCCATCAGCCGGACGTAGAAGTCCCGGGATTCGGTCAGCCGGCTCGTGCCGATCACGGGATAGAAACTGGTCAGCTCCATGGCCGACTCCTTTCGCGTACCATCGGTATGTCAAAACCGTAGTTCGCATACCATCGGTATGTCAAATGGGGAGGTGCGCATGACCGCGCGCGGCGGAGTCAGGGCGGAGCAACGGGCGCAGACCAGGCGGGTGCTGCTGCGCGAGAGCCGGCGGCTCTTCGCGAGCCGCGGCTACGGGGCCGTGGGGCTGGCCGAGATCGTGCGCGCGTCCGGCGTGACCAAGGGCGCGCTGTACCACCACTTCGAAGGCAAGGCGGACCTCTTCCGCGCCGTCCTGGAGGAGGTGCAGCAGGAGGTCGGCCGGCGCGTCGCGGAGGCCGCCGGACGGCACCCGGACCCGTGGGGGCAACTGACGGCCGGCTGCCGCGAGTTCCTCACCGCGAGCACGGACCCCGAGCTGCAGCGGGTCATGCTCGTCGACGGACCCGCGGTGCTGGGGTGGAGCGAGTGGCGGGCGATGGACGAGGCGGCGTCCGCGCGGCATCTGACGGAGGCGCTGACGGAGCTGGTGGCTGCGGGGGTCGTGGCGCGGCAGCCGGTGGCGCCGCTGGCGCACCTGCTGTCGGGCGCGATGAACGAGGCGGCGCTCTGGCTGGCCGCCGACGCGGGCCCCGATGATCTCGCCGCCACCTGGGCGGCGCTGGAGCGGATGCTGGACGCGCTCCGTACTACTCCGGCTGCTCCGCGCGCGTCAGGTGCGTGAACGCCTCCAGATTGCGCGTCGACTCCCCGCGCGCCGTACGCCACGCGTACTCCTTGCGGATCGCCGTCGCGAACCCCAGCTCCAGCAGCCTGTTGAAGCTGCCGTCCGCCGTCTCCAGCACCGTGCCCAGCACCCGGTCCAGCTCCTCCGGCGTCACCGCGGCCAGCGGCAGCCGCCCGACGAGGTAGATGTCGCCGTGCCGGTCGACGGCGAAACCCACCCCGTACAGCCGGGTGTTGCGCTCCAGCAGCCAGCGGTGGACGCCGGCCTCGTTCTCGTCGGGGCGGCGGATCACGAAGGCGTTCACCGACAGGGAGTGCCGGCCGGCGATGAGCTGGCAGGTGGTCGACAGCTTCCGGGTGCCGGGCAGGGAGACGACGTACGTGCCCGCCGCGGGCGACTCGTACGCGATCCCGGCCTCGCGCAGCGTGTCCTCGATGACCTCGCCCGCCGCGTCCGCCCCGCCCGCCGCCGTGTCCGTGCCCGCTGCCTCAGCCATGCGGCGATCGTAGGCGAGGTCCTACGGCATGGGGGAACCCGGCGATCGCCGCGGCGTACACGTCGGCCGTCGCACGGGCGGCGGTGTCCCAGCCGAAGCCCGCCGCGTGCCCGGCCGCCGCCGCGCCCATCCGGTCCGCCAGCGCCGCGTCGGCGGCGAGCCGCCCCAGCGCGTCGGCGAAGTCCGCCGGGTCGTGGCCGTCGACCAGCAGCCCCGTGACCCCGTCGCGCACCGCGACCGGCAGCCCGCCGACCGCCGCGGCCACCACCGGCGTGCCGCACGCCTGCGCCTCCAGCGCGACCAGCCCGAACGACTCGCTGTACGACGGCATCACCAGCACCGACGCCGCCCGGAACCAGCGCGCCAGCGCCTCCTGCGCCACCGGCGGCGTGAACCGTACGACATCACAGATGCCCAGCCGCGCCGCCAGCTTCTGCAGCGCCTCCGGCCTGGCCAGCCCGCTCCCGCTCGGCCCGCCCACCACCGGCACCACCAGCCGCTCGCGCAACGCCGGCTCCCGTTCCAGGAGCAGCGCGACGGCGCGCAGCAGCACGTCGGGGGCTTTGAGCGGCTGTATGCGGCCGGCGAACAGCGGCACGAAGGCGCCCTGCGGCAGCCCGAGCGCGGCGCGGGCCTCGGCGCGGGAGTCGCCGCGCGACACGGCGGAGGCGCCGACGGCGCCCGGGCCGGCGGGGCGGAAGACGTCGAGGTTCACGCCGGGGCGCACGATGGCGACGCGGGCGGGGTCGGCGTCGTAGTGGTGGATCAGGTCGTGGGCCTCGTCGTCGGTGTTGGCGATGAGCCGGTCCGCGGTCCGCACGATCTGGCTCTCGCCGATGACGCGGGCGGGCGGCTCGGCGCTGTCGCCGGTGGCGAGGGCGGCGTTCTTGACCTTGGCCATCGTGTGCATGGCGTGCACGAGCGGCACGCCCCAGCGCTCGGCGGCGAGCCAGCCGACGTGGCCGGAGAGCCAGTAGTGGGAGTGCACGAGGTCGTAGTAGCCGGGGCGGTGACCGGCCTCGGCCTGCATCACGCCGTGCGTGAACGCGCAGAGCTGCGCGGGCAGGTCCTCCTTGGCCAGCCCTTCGTACGGCCCCGCGTCCACATGCCGTACGAGCACGCCGGGCGCCAGCTCGACGACCGGTGGGAGGGCGGCGGTGGTGGCGCGGGTGAAGACCTCGACCTCGACGCCGATCTCGGCGAGCCGGCGGGCCAGCTCGACGATGTAGACGTTCATGCCCCCGGCGTCGCCGGTTCCCGGCTGATGGAGGGGCGAGGTGTGCACGGAGAGCATGGCGACGCGACGCGGCCGCCGGTGCCGCGCAAGCGCGCGGAGCCGGGAGAGGTGGTGGCTCACGGCTGCAGTTTCCTCCTCGGACTCGCCGTCATCCCCGCCGTCCTGGAAGGAACACCGGCGTGGAGGGCTTCATTCCCGGGGTGACGGGGGCGGATCGGGGAGGGTCGTCGCGAGAGCGGCACGGCCGCCCGGCGGGGTACGGGCCTGGGTCTGCCGCCGGCGGTGGCAGGGCCGGGGGCCCCGCCGCAGGCCGGATGTTCTCGGCCTGGCAGCGCGCGACCGCCGCGCGGCGGACGCCTGCGCGGGCGCCCTTCGGCAACACCGCCGCGCGGCTGCGCGCGGACGTCCGCCTGCCCCTTGCCCCTCTCGTGTCCGTGAGGTCCCGCCCGCGCACCCGACCGCAGGCGGGCTACGCCCAGCCGCGCGGGGCCACCGCCGCCCACGGCAGCGTCAGCTCGCCCTGGCGCCAGCGGCCCGGGCCGTCGGTCAGGGGCCAGTTCGCCGACAGGGCGCTCGCCGTACGGATCCAGCGTTGCCGCGCGCCCAGGGGGGCGTACGGGGCCGCCACCGACCAGGCGCGGTCGAAGTCGCGGAGGAAGGCGTGCACCGGCTCACCCGGGACGTTGCGGTGGATGAGCGCCTTGGGCAGCCGCTCCGCCAGGTCCGAGGGTGCGGCCAGGGTCGCCAGGTGGGCGGCGAAGGTGACGGTCCGGGGGCCCTCCCGGCCTAGCGCCACCCACACGTGCCGCCGGCCGGCCTCGTCGCAGGTGCCCTCCACCAGCAGCCCGTCCGGGCCGAGCCGGGCCGTGAGCCGCGCCCACGCCGCCGGGACCTCCTCCTCGCCGTACTGCCGCAGCACGTTGGCCGCCCGGATCAGCGCCGGGCGGGCGCCCCCGGGCAGCGGGACCTCGAAACCGCCGCGCAGGAACGTCAGCCCCTCGCGCGCGTACGGACGGGCCGCCGCCACCCGCTCCGGGTCGATCTCCACGCCCGCGACCTCGGCCCGCGGGCAGGCCGTACGCAGCCGTTCCAGCAGCTCCACGGCGGTCCAGGGGGCGGCGCCGTACCCGAGGTCGACGGCGACGGCCCGGCCCTCGGCGCGCGCGGTACGGCGCAGGGCGGCGCCGTGGGCGGCGGCGATCCAGCGGTCCATGCGGCGCAGCCGGTTGGGGTTGGTCGTCCCGCGGGTCGCGGACCCGACCGGGCGCGCGGGGCGGGCGGACCGCGCGTGGGACGCGGACTGCCCGGGCCGCTGCGGGGACACCATGCGTCCAGCGTACGAGCCGCCCACCGCCCCCCGCCCCCGGGCGGCCCCGGCCCCACGGCAGCTCCTCCCCGGGTCAGCGCGGGACCCGTACCCCTGCCGTCCGCAGCGCCGCGATCAGTTCCCTGCGGTGCGGTGTGCGGAGTTGCACCGCACCGCCGGACCGCAGGTGCACGTCCACGCAGCCCTGGACCGGCCACGTGCCCGGCTGGTCCACCGCGCCCAGCAGGGTCGCGAGCGGGACGTCCAGTGCCGCGCCGTCCGCGCCGCGGAGCAGCAGCGCGTCCCGGGTCACGGCGACCGCGCCCGGCTGCTGCGGGCCGCGGTCCCAGGCCGCGGGCTCCGTGGCGTACGCGGCGTCCGGCGAGGCGGTGTTCAGCCCGTAGCGGACGGGCAGCGCCCGCTCCGCGCCGGCCAGCGCCGCGCACGCCGGTGCCGCGGCAGCCGCGAGCGCGCGGTCCGCCCGGCGGCGTACGACCAGCGCGCACGGCAGCAGCAGCGCCACCACCCCGGCCCCGATCCCCGCCGCGACCGCGACGTTCGCGACGATCCCCGGGGCCAGCACCACCGCCGCGCCGAACGCCGCCACCACCGGCGCGACCATCACCGCGAGCAGCAGCACCCTGCGCCCCTGCGGCGTCCCCTGTTCCGGCCGCGCCAGCAACTCCCGCATCAGCAGCCGGTTGCGCGCGACGACCTCCGCCGGGCTCGCCGAGCCGCTACCCCGCGGTCCCGTGCCCATCCGATGCCTCGGCCACGAACGCCGACCGGCCCGCGATCACCGCCACCAGACCCGCCAACTCGCCGGCCTGCAGCGGGTTCAGGCTCGTCCCGACGACCAGCAGCCCCAGCCCGCCCCCCGCCGGCGTGGCCAGCGCCCCCGCGAGGCCCACCTGCACGGGGTCCTCGCCGACGCCCTCGACGCCCTCCGCCGCAGCCCGCGGCAGCGCCGGCTGCGCCACGAAGCCGAACCCCATCCCCATGTCCGTCGCGTACGCCTCCGTGTAGGCCGGCGCCGCGCCGTAGTGCTCCGCGAACACCGACGTCATCAGCTCGCCCAGGTCCAGGTCCGAGGGGCTCTCCGGCACCTCCACGACGCCCGCGAACACCAGCCATGCCGCCTGCTCCCCGCTGCTCGGCAGCGGCGCCGTGACGATGCCGTTCATCAGCACCCCGTCCGCGTACAGCACGTCGTGCCACGCGAGCAGCGCGTCGGTGAACTGCTCCCGCCGCTCCGCCGCCGTCCGCGGGTACGTCAGTCGCACCAGCTCCGCGCAGCGGGTGCGGGTCGCCTCGCGGTCGCCGCCGTCGGCCATCAGGTCGAACCAGTCGGCCGGGGCGTACAACTGGATCCGGCCCGGGGTCAGCGTGCCCATGGCGCCACCGTCTCCCTGTTCGTCAGCGGGCCGAAGTCCCAGGTGAGGAGCTTCCCGGCGGTCTCGATGGTGTCGTGCGAGCCCTCGGCGGTGAAGGCGTTGCCGGTCCAGGTGGTGAAGTACTGCCCGGTGCGCATGCCGAACTCGCGCACGCTCATGCTGTACGAGGCCCCGCGGGCGAGCTGGAAGTAGCCCTGCGGCAGCTCCATGGCGGGCAGCCGGCCGCCGAGTTGGGCGACCATGCGCGTCGGCTGGTTGCCTGCCTTCGCGGCGGCCAGGATCTCGTCGCCGAAGCGGGCGCCGAGCTTGCCGAGGCCGAAGCCGACGGCGTCGAGGATGACGTCCTTGGTGGTGAGGGCCTTGAGGAAGCTGCCGGTGGTGCCGACCGCGGAGAGGTAGTGCGCGACGAGCGCGACGCCCGCGAGCGCGAGCGAGGCGGCGCCGAGGAACTGCAGCCCGGGGACGAGCGCGAGGAGTCCGGTGACGGTGCTGAGCAGGCCGGCGATGTCGCCGAGCGTCTTGAAGAGCGGGGCCAGCTCCGCGAGCGTGCCCATCGGGTCCGTCACGGCCTGGCCGATGGCCTCCAGCGCCCCGCCGACGGCGTCGCCCAGCTTGTCCCAGAAGCCGGGCTCGTTGGGGGCGATGTCGAGGGCCTTCTGCAGCCGGGCGGCGGCGTCGCGGCCTTCCTGCTCGTAGTCGTCCTGGAGGCTGCGCGCCCGGCGGCGTACGTCGGCGAGGGGGTCCTCGCCGGAGTCGGAACCCCCGGATCCCGGCCCCGAGCCCTCGCCCTCCTCGTCCTTCTTCTCCTCTTCCTTCTTCGCCTCCGCGTCCGCCGTCCGCTTCAGCTCCGCGGCCTCGTCCTCCAGCCGCGCCGCCGCCCGCTGCCGGCGGTCGATGTTCTCGGCCCAGTCGGTGAGCACCGTACGGGCGGTGGAGAAGGCGCTGTACGCGTCCTTCACCTTCGGGCGGAAGTCGTCTGCCAGCAGCGCCCGGAAGGCGTCCGCGGCCTTGCCGCGCCAGTCGCCCTCGTCGGCGCCCTCCAGGACCCGGCATATCTCGCCCAGGGCGTCGGAGGTACGGCGGACGGTGGCGGCGGTGTCCTTGGCCGTCTCGAAGTCGCCGGGGCAGGGCACGAAGCCCAGCGTGGGGTAATCCGCGGCGGTGGGTGCGCTCACTTCTGCGCCGCCTCGGAGAGCGCGGCGGCCAGGTCCTTGTCGAGGTCGGCGAAGCCCTTCTCGATCTGGTCGAGCGCCTCCACCGCGCCCTTGGCGAACTTACGCAACTGGCCGAACCCGTACGACCACTCGTCGCCGAACTCGTCCATGCGCCGCTCCAGCGCGCTCGCCCCCATGGCCTTGGCGTCCACGTCCGCCATCGCGCGGGCCGGCTTGTCCAGGACTTCGCCGATGTGGGCGAGGTTGTGGCGGACGCGTGTGAGCATCTCGTTGTCGATGTACAGGTCGGACACGTGCGTCCCCCTCGGACCGGAATGGCGGGCTCTTCCGAGGGGCAGACGCTACCCGTGTGACGCGTGGGGCTGCTACATCGGTCTGCCCGACGATTCTTCGACGACGTTTCCGGCCGACTCCACGACCGCCTTCGCGGCCGGATCCCCCACCGGTTCCCCGGTCTTGGCGGGCCCGCCCACCGGCGCGACGACCGGCTCGGCCACCGGTTCCATGACCGGGTCCTCCGTCGGCAGCCCCCGCATCAGCAGCGCGTACCCCGCCGCCGCCACCGTGCCCACCGCCGCGCACCCCGCCCACAGCCAGCCCGCCCCGGCCCTGTCGATGACCCACCCGCCCAGCAGCGGCGCGGCCAGCGACGCGACGGCCCAGGACGTGGTGTACATGCCCTGGTACCGCCCGCGGCCGTGGACGGGGGAGAGGCGGACGACGATGCTGGTCTGCGTCGGGGCGTTGACGATCTCGCCGAGCGTCCAGACGCAGACGACCAGCGCGTACACCGCGACCGACCCGGCGAAGACGTTGAGCCCGAACCCGTACCCCGCCAGCAGCGAGGAGACGATCAGCAGCATGCGCGGGTCGCGGTGCTCGATGAACCGGGTCACGGGTATCTGCATGACGACGATCAGCACGCCGTTCACGGCGATGGCGAGCCCGAAGTCCGAGCTGGAGAAGCCCTGGTCGCCCATCGCCACCGGCAGCGAGACGTACGCCTGCATGAAGATGAGCGCGATCAGGAACGACAGCCCGACGACCCCCATGAACCGCCGGTCGCGCACCACCGTGCCCAGGCTGACGGAGTCGGCCGCCTCGCCCGCGGCGCCCGCGGGGTGCTCCGGCCGGGACTCCGGGAGCTTGACGAAGACGAGGATCGCGCAGACGAGGGTCAGGACGCCCTCGATGAGGAAGCCGGCCCGGTAGCTGTACTCGGCGATGAAGCCGGCGCCGGCGGAGGAGATCGCGAAGCCCAGGTTGACCGCCCAGTAGTTGAGCGAGAAGGCCCGTACCCGATCCGCCGGCGGGACGATGTCCGCCATCATCGCCTGCACCGCGGGCCGGGAGGCGTTGGACGCCATGCCGACGGCGAAGGCGACGGCGGGGATGGCCACGGGGTGACTGGTGAAGCCGAGGGCGGCGACGGTCACGGCGGTCGAGGACTGCGCGAGCATCAGCGTGGGGCGGCGCCCGAGGCGGTCGGCGAGCACGCCGCCGCCGAGCGAGGAGATCACGCCGCCGAGCCCGTACAGCGCGGCGACCAGACCGGCGTACGAGGCGGAGTGGCCGCGCTCCTGGGTGAGGTAGAGGGCCATGAAGGTGGCGACGAAGCCGCCGAGCCGGTTGACGAGCGTGGACGTCCACAGCCACCAGAACTCGCGCGGCAGACCGGAGACGGTCTCGCGGGCGGCGCGTCCGATGCGGGTGACGGGCACGGCGGAACCCCCGGATGTAAGTGGCGCGATCAATGAGGGGATGTTACGAAGCAGGGGCGCGGTTGCGCCACCGAATTGACGGCTGCCGTCAATCCGGGCCCGCGGGGGAGGGGACCGGCCACTCGATTAGGCTCGGAGCCATGGCCGACGCACCGTACAAGCTGATCCTCCTCCGCCACGGAGAGAGCGACTGGAACGCCAAGAACCTGTTCACCGGCTGGGTGGACGTGAACCTCACCGACAAGGGCGAGAAGGAGGCGGTGCGCGGCGGCGAGCTGCTGCGCGAGGCCGGCTGGCTGCCGGACGTCGTCCACACGTCGCTGCTCAAGCGCGCCATCAGGACCGCGAACCTGTCGCTGGCCGCCTGCGACCGGCACTGGATCCCGGTCGCCCGCTCCTGGCGGCTCAACGAGCGGCACTACGGCGCGCTGCAGGGCAAGGACAAGGCGCAGACGCTCGCCGAGTTCGGCGAGGAGCAGTTCATGACCTGGCGCCGCTCGTACGACACGCCCCCGCCGCCGATCGCCGACGACAGCGAGTTCTCGCAGGCGCACGACGCGCGCTACGCGCACATCCCCAGCGAGCTGCGGCCGAAGACCGAGTGCCTGAAGGACGTGCTGGAGCGGGCCCTGCCGTACTGGTACGACAGCATCGTGCCGGACCTCCAGGCCGGCCGGACGGTGCTCGTCGCGGCCCACGGCAACAGCCTGCGGGCGCTGGTCAAGCACCTCGACGGCATCTCCGACGAGGAGATCCCGGGCCTGAACATCCCCACCGGCATCCCGCTGGCGTACGAGCTGGACGCCGACCTCCACCCGGTCGGCAGCGGCGGCACGTACCTCGACCCGGAGGCGGCCGCCTCGGCCATACAGGCCGTGGCCAACCAGGGCAAGAAGTAGCGCGGCCGGCGGCACACGTACACCGCAGCCCCTGCCCGGCGTCGTCAGGGCAGGGGCTGCGGGCGTCTCGTCGCAGGCGTCGTCCGGCGGCTCAGCCGCAGCTCCCGCCGCACTGGCACGACCCGCCCGACTGGCACCCGCAGGAGCAGCCGGGGCCGCAGGAGCAGGAGCTGAGCTTCGGCAGCGGGGTCATCTTCGGGCGCATCCGCGGCGGCCGTGCCGTGGCGCGCGGGTCGGCACGGGTGCGGGAGGTGAACTCTTCCGGCATGCGGGACCTCCTAGCAGGGGTGTTCCCTTCCACCAGGAGGCTGCCCCGGCGTCCGGGGCGCACATGCGGGCGCGCGGATGCATCTGCGGCCGTCGTACGGCCGTACGCCCCGGAAGCCGCGCCCGGCGCGTGAGCCGCCGCCGGGCGCGCCCGGCGCGCGCGGGGTCCGTGCCCCCGCGCTCCGGGCCCTACGCCCCTTCGGCTACGCCCCTTCGACCGATGCCGCGCTCAGCTCGTCGGCGTGCTCGCCGGTCACCAGATACACCACCCGGCGGGCACAGGACACGGCGTGATCGGCGAAGCGCTCGTAGTAGCGGCCGATCAGGGTCACGTCCACCGCGGTCTCGATGCCGTGCTTCCAGCGGTCGTCCATCAGGTGCTGGAAGATCTTGCGGTGCAGGTAGTCCATCCGGTCGTCGTCCTGCTCCAGCTCCAGCGCCAGGTCGACGTTCTTGGTGGTGACGACCTCCGCGGTCTTCGCCATCAGCCGCTGCGCGAGCTGCCCCATCTCCAGGACCGTGGCGTGCAGGTCGTCGGGGATGCAGCGGCCGGGGTAGCGCAGCCGGGCGAGCTTGGCGACGTGCTTGGCCAGATCGCCGGCGCGCTCCAGGTCGGCGCTCATCCGCAGCGACGTCACCACGATGCGCAGGTCCGTGGCCACGGGCTGCTGCCGGGCGAGCAGCTGGATGGCCCGCGTCTCCAGCTCCCGCTGCAGGTCGTCCACCTTCTCGTCGCCCGCGATCACGCTCTCGGCGAGTTGCAGGTCGGCGTCGAGCAGGGCTGCCGTGGCACGGCCCATGGCGGAGCCGACCAGCCGGGCCATGTCGACAAGGCCCTCGCCGATCGAGTCGAGCTCCTCGTGGTAAGAGTCGCGCATCCCAGTGTCCCGTCCATCCTCTATGCCGATTTATGCAGCATCCACCATGCAGGGGACGATGCGCCACTTAGTGAATCGAGACCGACCTCAGGGTGAACTCTTGGCGACCAGTGTTCGAGACGGCACCCGGATGGCTGTGGAAGGGGTGCACGAGGTGCCTAACCTGGAGTCATGGACGTGAACGCGGCGGTCGCCGCGGCGGCAGCGATCGCCGGGCTGTGCACCGGCGTCATCGCCGTGCTCGCGTTCCGGTGGAGCGAGCGTGAGCAGACCAGGCCCACGCGCACCTCGCTGCACACGGACGCGGTGCTGCCGCCCGGCGTGGACACCGTCCTGTCCGTCCTGCGCTCCTCCGCCGTCGTGCTCGACGAGGACGACGCCGTCGTCAAGGCCAGCTCCGCGGCGTACGCCCTGGGGCTCGTCCGCGGCGGCCGGCTGGCGGTGGAGCCGATGCTGGCCATGGCCCGCGACACCCGGCGCGACGGCGAGATACGGCAGGTCGAGCTGGACCTGCCCCGGCGCAGCGGCCGCGGCGAGGCGCTGGCGGTCTCCGCCCGCGTCGCCCCGCTCGGCTCCCGGCTCGTCCTGCTGCTCGTCGAGGACATGACCGAGGCCCGGCGCATCGAGGCCGTCCGCCGCGACTTCGTCGCGAACGTCAGCCACGAGCTGAAGACCCCCGTCGGCGCGCTGTCCCTGCTCTCCGAGGCGGTCATGGACGCCGCCGACGACCCCGAGGCCGTCGAGCGGTTCGCGGGCCGGATGCAGGGCGAGGCGACCCGGCTGACGAGCCTCGTCCAGGAGCTGATCGACCTCTCCCGGGTGCAGAACGACGACCCGCTGGAGGACGCCGAGCCGGTACGGATCGACGAGCTGGTCGGCGAGGCCATCGAGCGGTGCCGGCAGCAGGCCGGCGCCAAGCAGATAACCATCGCCACCGGCGGCACGGCCGGCCTCCACATCTGGGGCCACCGCGGCCAGCTCGCCGCGGCCCTGGGCAATCTGGTGGAGAACGCCGTGAACTACAGCCCGGCCCGTACCAGGGTCGGCATCGCGGCCCGCCGGCTGCCCGCCCCGGGCGGCAACCTGATCGAGATCGCGGTCACCGACCAGGGGATCGGCATCTCCGAGAAGGACCGCGAGCGGGTCTTCGAGCGCTTCTACCGGGTCGACCCGGCACGCTCGCGGGCCACCGGCGGGACCGGGCTCGGTCTCGCCATCGTCAAGCACGTGGCCGCCTCGCACGGCGGGGAGGTCACGGTGTGGAGCGCTGAGGGCCAGGGCTCCACGTTCACCCTGCGGCTACCCGAGGCCGCACGTCCGAAGACCGGCCGGCCCGACACCGGCCGCAGCGGCGCTCTCATCGGCCCGGAGGACCTCGACGGCGAGGACCGGCTCCGGCTCGGCGGGACCGACGCGTCAGACACAGCTCCGGAGGTCATTCCGTGACCCGCGTGGCCCACCCCCCG